>JBDTTF010000220.1:0-7089 GCA_039930765.1 Gemmatimonadota bacterium
ACACCACCTGGCAGGCTCTCGATTCCATCTCCCGCACCTTCCTCGGTTCGGCCGAGAAGATCTTTCGGGACCATCGCTCGGATCCCGCCTTTGATTTCGGCGCTGTGATTGGACTGTTTGCCAAGGTGCTCGAGGTCGAAATCAATGCCAGGATGCACTCGGGGCTTGCCAACACCCCGGACGAGGCTCGGCTCCAGAACGTCGATGGCAAGTCGGTCGATCTTTCGAAGACACGCCTGACCCTAGGACAGCTGGCCCACGCACTGGCCGGCAGCCAGGCTCGTCACTTTGCCCTGTGCAGCCGGCTGGAGCATGGCGACTGGTTCAGTGGGTCGATCGCCCCGATCCTCAAGGATTTCATACTCGTCCGGAACCCCGGTACTCATGAGGAGCGGGTCAGCCGAGAGATAGCGGTGCGCTGGCGCAACCGGCTCGTGGGGGTGGGATGTGAGGGTGTAGTGGCGCAGCTGGCAAGGGTGCGCCGGAAAGACTGAACCGAATGCCTAAAGTAGTCCTCATTGTTTCGGCTTCCCCTTCGGCCCTCCTCGAGCAGGCGGCCGAGGGATTCCTGGTCCAGCGGCCGGGTACGCCAGAGGCGCCATTTCCGACGGTGCCGTACTGGCTTGCGCTCCGACAAGGCGGCGTGCGGGACGATCTCATTGCCATGGCTGCCGAACGAGGCATCCCCGGCTGGTTCGACCCGCCGCTCTGCACCTTTCGTGAGTTGCGGGACCTCCTCGGCTCTACGGACCGTCAGCCGCTCAACGACCTGGAACGATCCCTGATCCTTCAGGATTTGATGCGGCGTGCACCTGACAAGCTCTTCGGCCGTCCCGAGGCCTTCACCCCGGCGGTTGACCAGCTGGTGGCCGATCTGTCTGCCGAAGGTGTGGATCCGAAGGTCTTCGCCGCGGCGCTCGACGCCCGCACCGATCGGGACGAATTCGAACTCCGCCGCGACGGTGGACTGGGCAGTCTCTACGGCCAGTACCGTGAGGTACTCCGCACCTCCGGTCGTCGCGACGGTCGCGATGACGCCCTCGACGCCGCATCTGCCGTTGCCGCAGACCCCGCCGGTTTCGCCGAGCGCCTTGGGGGCCGACGCGAGCTGCGGATCTTCGGCCTGCAGGATCTCCGCCGCGGCTGGCGCGCGCTGCTCCAGGCCCTGGCTCAGTCACCCGCGCTGGATCAGTTCCGCATTTACTCCGCCGAACGGCTGGATCTGCAGCTCGGCGAGGAGGTCATTCAGCTCGAAGCACCCGACACCCCCGCCACTCGGCTCTTCACCGGGAATGCGTCGCGTGGTCCCGGATTGCCAGCCCTCTCATTCGTTGCCGCTCCTGATGCCGAACGCGAAGTCGAAGCGGTGGCCAGCCGAGTCCGGGAGTTGGCGGATACCGGGGTTCCGTTCAATCGGATTGCCATCGTTTCCCGTCGGGCGCGGCCCTCGGTCGATCTGGCACTCGCGGCGCTGGATCGCTTTGGCGTGCCGGCTGTGGCGCGCCGCCGCTTGAGACTAGGCGACATCCCGGTGATCCGCGCCCTGCGGGCGCTCTTGGACGCCGCCGCCGAGGGGTGGAGCCGTCACGGCCTGGCGGAACTGGCTGAACAGCCGTTCTTCGGCAATGACCTCGATGCCCGGGTGATCAATCTGGCAGGATATCGGACCCGCATCATGGGTCTGGCGGACTGGAGCGGTGCGCTCACGGACCTCGTCGCAGAGGCGGAGGCCCGCGAGCAACCGATGGAGGGTGAGGACGAGGGCCGCCGCTCTGGCTTTCCATCCGCGGCAACCATCCGCAACGCGGCCGCGGGATTCGCCCGGTTTGAAGTCCATGCCCGCACGCTGAGCGAGGCTCGTTCTGCTACCGGGTGGCTCACCTGGCTGGAGCGGTTCCTTGCCGAGGATCCGTGGGGTATCCTGGCCCGGATCTACGCCGTGCCCGATGGGCGGTACGACCTGGCCCGGACCGATCTGGCCGGATTGAGGACCCTGACACTGCTGCTGGATGAATGGCGGTCGGCGCTACAGCAGTGGGGCGGCGCGGATCAGATCCTCACCATCGCCGAGTTCTCAGCGCAGCTCCAATCGCAGCTTGAACTCGACGTTCCGCTCTGGACCACCGTGCAACGCGGCGTTCAGGTGCTGGAAGGGTTTGCGGCCGCCTACCGGAGCTTCGATCATCTCTTCATCATCGGAATGGAGGCGGGCAATTTCCCGATTCGAGCCCCGACCACCCCGTTGCTGGATGAAGTCGATCGCCTGTCGCTGTTTGGCCAGGGACTTCCCTTCGAGCCACGGGAAACCTGGGATACGCGCGAGCGGGAGCTCTTTCGCATCCTGCTCGCCGGCTCACTCCAGTCAGTAACCGTCTCCTGGTCCCGTCTCGATCCTGACGGCAAGGAGGTGCTGCGCTCCGGTTTCGTTGAAGCGTTGGCGGAGGCGGCGGGACTCGATCCTGACTCGGTGGGGGAGCCGATCCCGGCCTCCCGGGTCATGACCCCGGGCGCCAGGCTCACCCGTGGCCCGGCGGCCGTCGATCAGGCGGTTCACGCGGTCAGGATCGAGCGGCTGCGCGAATCGGGTGTCCTGTCGCCATGGAACGGGCAGATCACCGACCCGGCGTTGCTGGCCTGGCTGGCCGAGGAGTTTGGCGACAACCGACTCTGGAGCCCAAGCCAGCTCGAGTCCTACGCCAAGTGCCCTTGGGCCTATTTCTCCGGCCGCCTGCTCGGCGTTGACAAGCGCGAGGAACCCGACGAAGAGATCGATCCCGCGATGCGTGGCACGGTGCTGCACCAGGCGCTCAGGATTTTCTTCGATGGCGCGTGCCAGCGGATTGGCGGGCCGGTCCTCCTCCGGCAAGCGGACCTCACATGGGCGCAACCAGCACTGGCCGACGCCCTGGACCAGGCGCTCACCTTCCAGGGAAGTGCGTGGCTGGGTCACCCCGCGCTCCAGGGCGTCCGACGCGCCGAATTGGCTCGCCTGCTGGCGCGGTACCTGAACTCCGAAGTCGAGTCCAACGAGAAGTTGTTCAACAACCGCACCAAGCTCGCCAACACGCTGCGGACCGCCGTCGAATCGAGCGAGGTTGGGTTCAAGGATATGGTGTTGGCGCGCGGCGGGGTCAGGATTCGATACCGGGGCACCATTGACCGGGTGGAGGTCGGCGTCGATGAGCGAGCGGGAGCGGGGGTGTCGAAGTATCTCGCCGCGGTAGACTACAAGACCACCAAGTACTCGGCTCCCGGCGGCGCCGGCGGGACCACCGAGGCGTATGCCGATGGCGTCGTGATCCAGATCCCGCTCTACGCCTACGCCCTGAGCCAACTGCGGCCCGGCAGCACGCTGTCGCGCCTCGAATACCGGGCGCTCAAGCAGGGAGACACCATTCATTCCCTGGACCTGGTCCAGGTCGACAAGAAGAGCGGAACCGTGTCGGACAATGACGAGGCCAGGGCCCAGTACGAGTCGGCCCTTGATGCCGCCGCCAACCATGTACTGGCGGCTCGACACGGCGAATTCCCGGCGGCACCGCCGGAGTCCTGCGGCTGCCCCCCATTCTGTCACGCCCTCGAGATCTGCCGGGTCGCCGGCGGTCCCAGAGTGAAGCGCCGCTGATGCGTACCCCGACCCCGTCGCAGTATCGCGCCATCGTGAACGCCGATCGTCATGTCCTGGTCGTCGCCGGTGCGGGTTCCGGCAAGACCAGCACGGTGGTCGGTCGGATTTTGCACCTGCTGGGCGTACCGACACCCGCGCCGGACGGCAAAGGCGCCCCCGCATCGGCCCGTGCTCCGATCAGACTCGCCGACCTGGCCGCCATCACCTTCACCAACGCCGCCGCCGCCGATCTCAAGGACCGGCTGCGCTCCGAGCTCCGTAAGGCCGGACGCCGCCAGGAGGTGTACGAGGTCGACGGCGCCCGAATCGGCACTATCCACTCCTTCTGTGTCGATGTGCTGCGCGAATTTGCCCTCCGTTCCGGCCAGAACCCCACCTTTGAGGCGCTGGAGGAGGGAGATTCAGCCGCCGTGCTTGCCGACGCCGCCAGCTCGACTCTGATTGCGGCGGTGGAGGAGGGGGTCGCGGGACTCGAAACGCTGCTCGCGGCACATTCATTTGATGGGGTGTCCGCCTGGCTCATTGCCCTGGCGAGTGACGGGGATCGGCTGGCCCGATTGGCGGGCTCTCGCGGCGCGCTGGGTGGACCGGAGCAGGTCGTCCTCGAGCTGGCGCTCAGGACCAGCAGCCGAGCCCAGTCCGTCCTTGAAGCACAGGGTGACCTCGACTTCGATCGGATGATCACGAGGACCCGTGACCTGTTGCGCGACAATCCCGAGATCCGCCGGGCGCTGCAACGCCGAATCCACACGCTGATCGTCGACGAGTTTCAGGATGTCGATCCCGCTCAGAAGGAAATCGCCATGCTCCTCGGCGACCCGACCTCCGGCAGGTCTGACACGACCCGCCTGCTGCTGGTCGGCGATCCCAAGCAGAGCATCTATCGCTTCCGTCGGGCCGATGTGACGCTCTGGAGTGAGGTCGAACGAACCTTCGAGGCCGGGGCAGCTGGAGACGTCATCCGGCTCAAGGAAAATTTCCGGAGTGTGCCCGAGATCCTGGGATTTGTGGATCGTGTCATCGGGCCCATTCTCGACCAGCCGCTGGATGGTGCCCAGCTGCAGCCGTTCGAGGCCCCGTATCAGCATCTCGATCCGATGGCCCAGGTAACCCGGTTGCTGACCGGCCCTGCGATCGAACTGATCGTGGTCCCGCCGGGCGAGGATGGCAAGGCACTCAAGGCCGAGGAGATTCGGACCGCCGAGGCGAACAAGGTGGCGGAGCGGGCAGTGGCGTTTCACCAGCAGGGGGTGCCATGGCGGGAAATGGCCGTCCTCCTGCCAAGCTGGAGTGACCTCGACTTCTATCAGAACGCCCTCCGCGCGATTGGCGCGCCGACCTACGCATTGCGGGCCGAGGGATTCTATCAGCGGCGAGAAATCCAGGATTTGGTGCTGGCCCTGGAGGTGCTGCGCGACCCTCGTGAGGATCGGGCCTTGTTCGGCTTCCTCCGAAGCCCGTTCGTCGGGGTCACCGATCAGTGCCTCCTGACGCTGGTGCAGCAGACGGGTAGTCCCTGCTTTGACGGCCTCCACACCGCGCGGGTGACGGAACAGGATCGATTGGGTTTCGGCCTGGCCCTCATCAGCGACCACCTGCCACTCAGAGATCGGGTGCCGATTCACGATCTGCTGGAGAGCCTGCTCGAGCGGAGCGGCTATCTCGCCCATCTGGTCATGCGCGGCGCCGAGGGTCAGCAACCACTGGCCAACGTCCGGAAGTTCCTTTCCTTTGCCAGGCGGCATGCTGCACTCAATGTCGGCGATTTCCTGCGCCTGGTGCGGGAATCCATCGCTGCGGAGGATCGGGTCGGTGAAGCCCGGCTCCACGGCGAGAGCGACGAGGTGGTCACCATCACGTCGATCCATAGCGCCAAGGGGCTGGAATGGCGGGTGGTCTTCTGGTGTGACCTGATCCGGGGGCCGGCCGGTCGAAACGACGCGACGATCCTCATCGGCCGCGATCGCTTTGTCCTCAAGGACCCCGATCTGGAGGAACAGGGAGCGGCCTGGCAGCAACTCAAGGCAGCGGAACAGCTGGAAGAACAGGCGGAACGGAAGCGTCTCTGGTACGTCGCCGCGACCCGCGCGCAGGAACGCCTGGTGCTCGGTGGCTTACCCCTTCCAGGCGCCAAGGGGACATGCGCCGCCAAGGCGATATTCGATTACCTGCCTCCGCTCGCCGCTAAGGATGGCACTGAGCTAGCGGTTGGCACATCGCAGCTGCCCGCCACGGCTCGGATTTGCGTGGCCTCCAGCACCGATGCAGTTCCCTTCCGCATCGCGGTCGAGGAGAGCGATGAACTCCTCCGAAGCCGGATCCCGGAGGAGTTGAGCCCGCTGACCGTTCTCGGGGGACGGCCGAGGCACTCCGCCACCGAATTCCTGGCCTATGCCCGCTGTCCTCGCAAGCACTGGTTCCGATACGTGGCTGGCCTTCGGGAGCCGCCGATCGATCGGGAGGCGGGGGCCTTTGTCGACGCGATGACGCGCGGACAGATCGTGCACGATGTGCTCGAGAATCTCGGCGAGGAGCTGGCGCTGGACGAGGCGCTTGAGGCCGCCATCGGCCGATGGGATGAGGACGCGCCGCTGGGCGGCACTTCGTCTGGCGCAGAGTACCGTGAGCGGCTTCGATTGGAGATCGGTGCGGTGGCCGGGAATCCCGAGTACCGTGCCGTGGCCGATCGGCCAGGCGCCAGGCGCGAGCTTGGATTTCTTCACATCGCAGGTCCGGGGGCCTTTACCGAGGGCAAGATGGATCTGGCGGCGCCGGACGATGGACGCCTTGTCCTGCTCGACGTGAAGACCTCACCCGCCGGGCCGGAAGTCGTGGCCGCCAAGGCCGCCGAGTATGCGCCGCAGCGGGACGTCTACGTCGCCGCGGCGGAGGCGATCAGCGGGCGTGAGGTCAGCCGCTTCGCCTTTCAGTTTGGTCGCGCGGGGCGCCAGGTTTCAGAGGCAGTGACCGATCAGGCCCGTGAGGGGATTCACCAGCGGCTGTCGCGGACCCTGAACGTCCTCGGCAACGACACCTCAGCGCTCACAACCCACCCGCGGGATTGCGATTTCTGTGGCTATCGGACCGTGGGATGGTGTGCCGGCGTCACGGGCTAAGGAGCCAGGCCCGCTTGCCGGCGAGGGGCGAGAGCGCCTTCCATCGTTGTGTCATTGCGGGGAGGGCCGGTAGGGCCCGAGGAAGCAACCCTGACCCGTAGGTTGCTGATGTACCGGTACCTGACAGGCTGCTCGTCGAGGTTGCTTCCTCAGCGCTGAAGCGCCTCGTCGCCACGACAGAAGGGCGCGGCCAAAGCTGAAATACGAACCCTCAGTCTCGCGTGGCGAACCCCTCATCAGGTTGCTTCGTCGGTCGCCTTCGGCGGCCTTCTCGCAATGACCGGATTGGATCCTCGGATCCGGGGCTAAGAGCCCCGGCTCCAAATACGCCGCTGCGCGGCTCGA
>JBDTTF010000221.1:0-2568 GCA_039930765.1 Gemmatimonadota bacterium
GCCGTGAGCCCGTATAGCCATTGACAATATATCCACCATGGATATACTCACTCATGGCATATTCAACCGACGACGTCACCGCGCTGCTGCCCCTCCCGCCCGCCACCTTCCACATCCTGCTGGCGGTGGCCCACGATGATCGCCACGGCTACGCCATCATCCAGGACATCGAGCACCGCACTGGCGGTGCGCTGCGGCTGAGCGCGGGAACGCTGTACCGCTCGATCCAGCGGATGCTGGAGCAGGGCTTGCTCAGCGAAACCACCGAGCGCCCGGCTCCCGAACTCGATGATGAACGCCGCCGGTATTACCGGATCACCCCGTTCGGGGCTGCCGCCGCGCGCGCCGAGGCCAGAAGGATGGCGGGACTGGTGGACATGGCACGGGCCCAGGGACTGGCCGGGCGGCGCGCATGAGCCGGGCCTACCGGACACTGCTGCGGCTCTACCCCGCCTCATTCCGGACCGAGTACGGCCGAGAGCTGGAAACGATGTTCGACCTGCGCCGACGCCAGAGTGCCGGGCCGGTTGCCGTGCTGACCCTCTGGCTCGGCGCCATCGCGGACACACTCTCGTCTGCCTTGGCCGCGCATCTCGACCTGCTGCGCCAGGACCTCAAGTACTGCTGGCGCACCCTGGCCCGGTCGCCCGGATTTGCTGTGACCGCCATCCTGGTTACCGCGCTGGGAGTCGGGGCCACGACCGCCGCTTTTTCGGTGGCCGATTTTGTGATGTTCCGGCCACTGCCGTTCAAGGACCCGGGATCGCTGGTCCGGATCTGGGGAAAGACCCCGGAGTACCCGCAATTCGAGCTGTCGCCGCCCAACTATCGTGACTGGAAGGCCGGGTCGCGGTCATTCGAAACCATGGGAGGCTTTCACGGGATCGACGCCAATGTCCTCGGTGAGGGTCCACCCCGCCGGCTGACCGGCTCGGCGGTGACGACCGACCTGCTGCCGCTGTTTGGCGTCGCGCCGATGGTGGGCCGGCTCCCGACCGACCGGGACGGCATCAATGCCGTGGTGCTGAGTCATGCGCTGTGGCAGGATTTCTTTGCCGGACGGATCGAGGTGATCGGGCGCAGCATCGTCCTGGACGGAATTCCCCGGGTGGTGGTTGGCGTGATGCCGGAGGCGTTCAACTTTCCCTCCCGGGAAACCCAGTTCTGGGTCCCGATGCCAACCGAGGAGTTGGCCGACAGCGATCGGACCAATAACTGGATTGAGGTGGTCGGCCGGCTGCGTCAGGGCGTGCCGCTGGCGCAGGCTCGCGCCGAGCTGTCGCTGGTGTCCGCCCGGCTGTCCCAGGAGTATCCGGTCGAGAATGCCAGGCTGGGAGCCACCGTCTATCGGGTGCAAGATGGCTATTCCGACCAGTCGGAGTTGTTGCTCGTCGGGCTGAGCGCGGCATCCCTGTGCATCCTGCTGATTGCCTGTGTGAACCTGGCCAACCTGCTGCTGGCCCGGGGCCTTGCCCGCCATCGCGAGCTGGTGGTCCGGAGTGCACTCGGCGCCGGCCGAGAGCGATTGGTCCGCCAGCTGGTGACCGAGAGCCTTGTCCTGGCCACGGTCGGCGGTGGAATCGGGGTGGTGGTGGCCATCTTTTCCGTGCCGATGATGTCACGGCTGGTGCCAACGTCGCTGCCGATCGCGGGCACGCCGTCGGTCGACCTCCGGGTCCTGCTCTTCGCTGCCCTGGTCACGGCGCTGACCGGGATCGGGTTCGGCATTTTCCCGGCGCTGCGGGCCTCGCGCAGCACCCGATTCGAGGCGCTGCGGGAAGGGGCCCGGGCCGGCGGGGGGCGGTACGCTCGTGTCCGAGCGGTTCTGGTCATCGCCCAGGTCATGGCGTCGGTGGTGCTGCTGGTCGGTGCCGGACTCCTCAGTCGGGCCCTCTGGAAGATTCAGTCGGTTGATCCCGGCTTCCGCGGGGACCACGTACTGACCCTATCCACCTCACTGCCGGTGGCACGGTACCAGGTCGTCGCCCGTCGCCAGCAGTTCTACGACCGGGTCCTGGGCCAGATCCGCCGGACACCGGGTGTAACCGCGGCAGCCTATGTGACCGGCGTGCCGATGGTCCGCGCCGGCGGGATCTGGCCGGTCGAGATCACCGGGAAGGCCACCGGACCCGGTGACCGCAAGGCCGCCAGCCTCCGCTTCATCACGCCGGGCTTCTTCGAGACAATGAAGATTCCGCTGGTGAAGGGACGCAGCGTGGCTGAATCCGACCGCGGCGACCAGCCCTACGTTTCAGTAGTCAGCGCCTCCTTTGCCAGCCGCTACTGGCCCGGGCAGGATCCGATCGGCCAACGATTCACGTTTGCCCTGAGCGAGCGTACCGTCGTCGGCGTGGTGGGTGACATCCGGGTCCGTGGACTGGAGCGGCCCAGTGAACCGCAGGTCTACATCCCGTATGGCCAGGTGCCGGATTCCTCGCTGGTCAGCTACCTGCCGACCAGCCTCGTGGTCCGGAGCAACCTCCCGACCGAGCGCCTCATGCCAATGATCCGCACCGCCGTGGCCGACGCCGATCCCGAACAGCCGATCTCCGATGTCCGGACCATGAC
>JBDTTF010000222.1:0-3390 GCA_039930765.1 Gemmatimonadota bacterium
GCAAGCCGGCCTTTGAAGGCTCCGGCAAGGGCGTCAGCGTCAAGTCGCTCTGCCATAGCCGCAAGGAGCTGGTCAAGCAGTTCGAGTACCTGATGGCCACCTACTCGGAGCCGGTCCTGGTCGAGACCTACCTGCCGGGGGCCGAATACACCGTGGCCATCCTGGGCAACGGCAAGGACGCCCGCTGCCTGCCGATCGTCGGGATGTGCTTCGACGACCTGCCGCAGGGCGCCCCGCCGATCTACGGCTATGAGGCCAAGTGGCTGTGGGACAGCCCGACCGATCCACTCGAAATCTTTGAATGCCCGGCCCGGATTCCCCGCGCCCAGGCCCAACTGATCCGGAACGCGGCACTGGGGGCCTTTCATGCCCTGGAGTGCCGCGATTGGTGCCGGGTCGACATCCGCTGCGATGCGGCAGGACTTCCCATGGTCGTCGAGCTCAACCCGCTGCCCGGCATTCTTCCCGATCCCCGGGACAACAGCTGCTTCCCCAAGGCAGCCAGAGCGGCCGGCCTGTCGTACGACGAGCTGATCCGGAACGTGGCCGACATTGCGTGGCAGCGGATCAGCGGCCAGCGGCTCCAGGCCGTGGCGGCCGCATGAAGGCGGCCATCCTGTTCGATGCCGGCGCCGATCACTGGGACCAGAAGGACATCGCGAACGTACAGGACAATGCCCGGGAAATTCAGGCCTGCCTCCAGGCCCGCGGGTACCAGACGACTTTGATCCCGATCAAGCTGGGTCAGTTCGGCTGGCTCAACCGCTGCCGCAAGGCGGACGTGGTCTTCAATCTCTGCGAAGGGATCGACGGTCACTCCCGGTACGAGGATTATGTCGTCGGCACCCTAGAACTGACCGATACGCCCTATACCGGCTGCCGCCCCTGGGCGGTCGCGGTCTGCCACAAGAAGCATGTGGCCAATACCCTGCTGGCCCGCAGTGGCGTTCCGATTCCCACCTTTGCGCTGGCCAACGGCAACAAGGTGCCGGCCGACCTGACCCTGCCGGTAATCGTGAAGCCCGCCGCGGAGGATGCCAGCCTGGGCATCGATGCCGGTGCGGTGTGCACCACCAAAAAGGCGCTGCGCAAGCGGCTGGCCGAGATGACCGAGCAGTACGATGACGTCATCGTCCAGGAGTTTGTGGCCGGCCGGGAGTTCAACGTCGGGTTTGTGGGCAAGCAGGCGCTGCCCATCGCCGAGCTGTGCTTCGACAACATGCCGGAAGGGTCGTGGCCCATCCTGACCTACTCCGCCAAGTGGGATGTGGGCAGCCCCGAGGATCTGGGTTCGGTGCCGGTCTGCCCCGCCGACGTGCCCACCGACCTGGCCAAGCGGATCGTGGCAGTGGCCCGGCAGGCCTGGGATCAGCTCTGTGGCAGCGAAGGGTACGGCCGGGTGGACCTCCGGGTCGATGCCAATGGCCAGCCCTTCGTGCTCGAGGTCAATCCCAACCCCGACCTGTCGGACTGCGCCGGGCTGAGCCGGATGGCCAAGGTGTATGGCTGGGACTACGACGAACTGATCGGCCGGATCGTGGATGAGGCGCTGAGCCGGAGCAACCGGACCCAGGCCGCCGCTGCCCTGGCCGGCGAGAATACCGAAAAGAGCACTGCCGCATGACCAACGTCGCGCTCCAGCCGCTGATCCGGGACCTCGCTCCCCAGGATCGCGGCCGGATCGAGGCGATTACCCGCGCCACCGGTGTTTTCCGCGAAGATGAAGTGGCTGTCGCCCTCGAAGTGTTCGATGCCTCCTGCCGCCCTGATCAGACCGACTACTACACCGCGGGCGCCGAGAGTGGCGGCCGGCTGGCGGGATGGATCTGCTGGGGCCAGACACCCTGCACCGAGGGCACCTGGGATCTCTACTGGATGGCGGTCGATCCGACCGTCCAGGGCAGCGGAATCGGGTCGGCCCTGGTGGAACGGCTGGAAGCCCGCCTGGCCGGCAAGGCTCGGCTGATCATGATCGACACCTCGGGCCGGTCCGACTATGCCAACACCCGGGCCTTCTACCAGGCCAGGGGCTACAGCATTGCCGCGGTGGTGCCGGACTTCTACGCCCCGGATGACGATCAGGTCATCCTCTTCAAGAAGCTGGCGGCCCCGGGGAAATAGCCGGGCCGCCTGAGCGCCATCCCCAGCGGCATGCCATTGATCCCACCGTCAGCGCGATCGGCCCCTGCGGCCTTGATTGCCCCGGCTCCGTCCGCCAGAACAGGACCCTCTGGTCACTGGACCACGAGTGTGGAGTGGGCCAGCGACAGTTCGATCGTCCAGGTAATCACCTGATCGGGCTGGACCAGGATCGGATCGGTGATAACGGGCCGCGAGTTCCCGACCAGGGTGGCGCGCAGCCGCACGGTGGCGCCCGAGGCAAAATTCCGACCGGAGAGCATGAAGGTGGCCTCGGACGCGGAACCGACCAGACCGAGCCGCTGAGTGACGCCGTCGTGGAGCAGGTAGATCCGGGCATCGCTCCAGTTGTGGTTGACGACTGTGAGCCCGATCTCGGTCTGGCTCCAGGCCGGGGCCGGGGCCACGTCAGCCGGATGGCGGCAGGCCGCGGTCAGCAACAGGAGTACGGTCAGGATTCGAGGCATATGGGCAATCGATGTACCGTGGCAATCAGCACCACGCCAGCTCAGAATTGACAACCGGACCCGCGGGCTGCACATTCGCTTTGATACCACCTTCCTGAGAGCCAATTCATGCACCCATTCCATGTTGGCCCGCCGCGGGCTGCCGCGGTCATCGGGCTTTTCTGCCTGGCCCTTCCCGGCCTGCTCCTGGCCCAGCAAGGCCGGCTGAGCGGTCATATCACCGACAAGGAAACCGGCAAGCCGCTCGAGGCGGCCCAGATTCTGGTCGTGGGTACCACGCTGCTTGAGACCTCCGGTGCCGACGGCCACTACACCTTCCGCAGCATTGCGCCTGGGCATTACCAGGTCCGGGTCATCCGGATCAGCTATGCCGCCCGGCTGGATTCGGTCACCGTAGCGCCAGGTGAGAGCGCCGTGCTCGATTTTGCGATGACCAGCGCGCCGGTCCAGCTCGACGAGATCGTCTCGACCGCCACCGGTCAGCAGCGCAAGCTCGAGATCGGCAACGTGGTCTCCAAGATTGACGCCGCTTCGATTACCAAGGAGGCGCCGGTCACCGAAATCGGGAACATCATCTCAGGGCGGGTGGCCGGCGTCCAGGTGCTCAAGAGCGGCGGCACCACCGGCACCGGCACCCGGATCCGGATCCGCGGCTCCAACAGCCTGTCGCTGTCCAACGAGCCCCTCTATTATGTCGACGGAATCCGGATGGAGAGTTCGTCGTCGGGCCTGTCGCTGGACATCGGCGGCGGCATCGGCGGCGGCTCGACCTCCCGGATCAACG
>JBDTTF010000223.1:0-8051 GCA_039930765.1 Gemmatimonadota bacterium
GTCCGCCCGTCCGCCCGTCCGCCCGTCCGCCCGTCCGCCCGTCCGCCCGTCCGCCAGCCCACCCTGTGACAGTTCCCCCCATCCTGCGTACTTATAGCTGCAGACAACACGCTCTCTCTTTCCAATCGATTCCAGTGCTGCCTTTCCTCCGTGGTCCTGCAGACCTCTGGGCGGAAGAAGGGCAGCGCTGGGATTGGACATCGGGTCCTGGTCGACATGGCCGAATCTGTTACGCCACAAGCACTTACTGCCCCTGCCCCCGGCGTGACCGCCGAGGCGGAGGAGGGGCTGTGCCGCGAGTGGTACCAGGCCTACGGCACTCAGATCTATAGCTACCTCCGGTTCCACCTTCCCTCGGCGGATGCGGCCGAGGAAGTGATGGCGGAGACCTTCTATAAAGCGGTGCGTGGCGCCTCGAAGTACGACCCCTCGAAGGGCGAGCCCCGGTTCTGGCTATTCCGGATAGCGCGTAACGCACTGCATGACCATCAGCGCCGAGAACGGCTGCGCCGTCACACCTCACTCGGACAGCTCCGGGACCTGGTGGCCGAGGCGCCGTCTCCGGAAGAACGGCTGTTGTGGGAAGAAGAGGTGGCTCAGCTGCTCGACGCCGTCTCCGTCCTTCCCGCGCGCGACCGCGAGCTGATCGGCCTCCGCTACGGCAGTGAGCTCGAGACCAGCGAGATCGCCACCCTGCTCAATATCCAGGAGTCGGCGGTGCGGACCAGGCTCTGGCGCGCGCTCAAGCGGTTGCGCAGGGTGATGGAGGAGCGGCCGTGACGGGCCACCGCAGAAACGAGAGCGGAGATCCGGATCGGAAACCCTCTGATCCGATCGAGGACATTGACCGGCTGCTCCGCTCGGTGCGTTTCTCACCCCGGGCCTCGCTGGGCCCCGAACTCTGGGGCGCCCTTCCACAAGGCGGATCGCTGCGCGGCGGGCCGGCCACTTCCTCCTGGTCGATCGCCGTCATGCTGGCCGCCACCCTGCTGCTCGGCGCCATCATCACCGTCTTCTGGCAGGCGGTGCTGCCTCAAATCCGGGTCAGCACCATCGACCGCTGCTGCTTTGACCTCGATGGCGGCGGTGATGCCGACGACGGCATTGCGGTGACGACCCGGGCCGGTGAGAATGTCCGCCGCCTCACGATCTACGAAGATCGCGATCACAGCGGCACCCTCACGGCCGCCGACACGATTCGATTCACCCGCGGCAAGGATCCGATCGTTACGCCAGTGCTTTCGGCCGGCCTGGGAGTAAAAAAAATCTGCTGCCTCGACTACGATGGCGGCGGCAAGTCGGACGACGGGCTGTTGATCATCGGGACCGCGCCGGACAAGATCGCGGCCGCCGCCATCTTCGAGAACGACGGACCCATGCTGCCGGTGCTTCGCTGAACCGCCCGGGCGCCACCTCCCTTTTCACCGCAGGGCCAATTCGAAGGATTTCGATGCCAACTGTTCTCTGGGCCGGGATGCATGGTGCGCTCTTCATCGCGGCGGCCAGTCTCCTCCAAGCACAACAGCCCGATAGCGCCCGCGCAAGGCGCGATACCGTCGTTGTCCTGGCTCCAATCGAGGTGGTCGGCTCGATTCAGCCGGCTGCCAACCCCGGCGTGATCTCGGGCGTGCCGGCCCGGGTCACGATTCTGACCGGCAAGCAGGTCGATGCCAACGAGCCGCGGGTGCTGGGCGATGTGCTGGTCCAGCAGCCCGGCTTCTCGATGTACGATGACCTCGGATCCCCCTACAAGACCAACCTCTCGACCCGCGGATTCTTTGCCTCTCCAGTCGTGGGCTTGCCGCAGGGCGTGTCCGTCTTCCTCGATGGGGTGCGGCAGAACGAGGCTGACGCGGCCCAGGTCAATTTCGACCTGCTGCCGATGCAGTACATCAAGCGCATCGAGCTGCTGGCGGGGACGGCCTCGCTGACCGGGCGCAATGCGCTGGGCGGGGCCATCAACCTGGTGACCCAGCGGGGTGAGGGGCCGCTCCACGGTGAACTGGAAGTGCAGGGCGGCTCGTTCAACAACTTCGATGGCAATGGGTCGATCGGCGGCGTCAGTAAAGGCGGCATCGACTACTACTTTGGCGGCGGCTACAACCGCGAAGACGGATGGCGGCAGGGCACCAATGCCCACCAGTACAACGGGCTGCTCAACCTCGGCCGGCTGACCGACAACTGGGGCGTCAGCTTCCAGGCCTTTGGCGCCAACGGCGACGCGCACACGGCCGGGTCGCTGCCGGAAACGGTATATGACGTCAAGCCCGATTCCAACCTGACCCCAGGTGACTACGAGAACCTGTACCTGTTCCAGAGCTCGCTGACCGCCTACACCAGGTTGGGCCCCGGTCGAGGGTCAGCCAGGATTTATTATCGCCGCCACACCGCGGACCGGTTCAACGGCAACCAGCCATCCGATCCGGACGCCCTGGGCCAGAGCCGCAATTCGACAGTCGGCTGGAACCTCGACTACCGGATGGGCACCACAATCGGCAGCGCGGTGCTCGGTCTGCGCTTCGGCGCCGATGGTACAGTCAACCGGACCAGTGTGGCGCTGTTCGCCGACTCGTCCAAGTTCGGCGGTGGACAGACCCAGACCACCTTCATCAAGGCGCCGCTGTGGGATGCCGCCGGATTCGTCACCGCGGATCTGACCGTTGGCCGGGTGACCTTCTCGGGCGGGGCGCGCTACGACTACATCAAGGTGCCGTTCCAGAACCAGCTGGATCACACCAGGGACACCACCAGTCACTTCTCGCGGGTCAGCCCCAAGGGCGGGATCAGCGTCGATGTGGGCCGAGGTGTCTCAATCTACGGCTCGGTAGGCCAGAACTTCCGGGCGCCGGCGGTTATCGAGATCGCCTGCGCCGATCCCGACCAACCCTGCCTGCTGCCCTTTTCCCTGGGTGATGACCCGCCAATCAAGCCGGTCATTGCCACCACCTTCGAGATCGGCGGCAAGCTGCCAGTCGGGCCGGCGTACTTCACCGCTTCGCTGTACCGGACCAACGTCAAGAACGACATCTACCTGTTTCCCAGCCCGGATGACGTCGACGGTTCGACCATCGAGGGGTACTTCGGCAACATCGACAAGACCCGGCGGGAAGGGGCTGAACTCGGCCTGAACTTCGGGTTTGGCGGAGGTCATACCGCCTACATCAACTACGCCTGGACTCAGGCCACTTTCCAGACCGTGGCGGCCATCCAGAGTCCGCGCAGCGATGACAACACGACTGCGGTTGGCGACAAGATCCCGCTGGTGCCCGAGCACCAGGTCAAGTTCGGGCTCAACCTGCAGGCCGGCCGCCACCTGAGCCTTGGCGCCGATGCCCGCTACATCGGGACCCAGTTTCTCCGCGGCGATGAGGCCAACCAGGACGCGCCGCTCAAGGGCTACTTCGTGACCGATGCCCGGGCCACGGTGCATTTCGGGCCATGGGAAGTCAGCGGGCTCGTGAACAACCTGTTCAATAACAAATACGCCAACTTCGGGACCTTCAACATCAACCAAGGCAATCCTGCCGGGGACACGCTGGAGCGGTTCCTGACTCCGGGCCAGAAGGCCACCTTCCGGCTGGTGGTGCGGCGCGCCTTCGGGGGCGGCAGTGCCGGTGGTGGAGGGAGCGACGATTGAGCTCCAACGATTGACATGCAGTGCCCCGGTCGGTCGGCCGGGGCTGTCCAAGCCGCGGTTTGCCCGCTGGCGGGCCGTAGTCTTTGGTTTTGGCACGGGGTAGATTCGCATCAGTGTGCACGAGGCAGTCCCCCTCGATCGTGACGTGATGCCCCGACGTTTGACCTGGTTCCTCGCTGTACTCCTCGTTTCCCCCCACCTCAGTGCGCAGCAGCCGGCGGGCTTTCTATCGCAGCGCTTCCTTGCGCAGAGCTGGTCGGTCCACGACGGGCTGCCTGATTCCCGCCTCACCGCCGTCCTCGTCAGCCAGGAAGGGTTCCTCTGGATCGGAACCCGCAAGGGGCTGGCCCGCTTCGATGGGGACCGGTTCCGGACCTACACCCACGTCGATTATCCGTTGCTCCCGTCGGATGAGATCCTGGCGCTGGCGCAGGACAGCAGCGGCACGATCTGGATCGGGACGCAAAGCGGATTAGCCGTGTACCGGCTGGGCCGTTTCGCCCCCATCGAGATGCCCGAATCGCTGCGTAACCTGAAGATCGTGTCGCTGCTGGCCATGCCGGGACGCGGAGTCGTCGTCGGCACCACCGACCGGGTCTTTACTATCGGCCAGGCCGACCGGGTTCCTGCCTTGACCGCCCCGGAAGCCGCCCAGGCCCTGGTCCGAACCAGGACCGGCGAGGTCTGGGCGCTGAGCCGATCGCTGTATCAGCTCGGCAGCGGCGGTTTCCATCCCGACACCAGCTTTACCGCGCTGCAGAATGAACGGGCCCTCACCATCGACAGCACCGGCGGGCTCTGGGTCAGCGACTACTCGCATCTGGCCGTTCGACGGCCCACCGCCATCGGGCGGACCTACCAGGCCATACCCGACGACAGTGGCCTTCCGGCCGGATCGATCCGCGCGCTGGCCACCGCCACTGACGGCGCGGTGTGGGTGGCGGTCGACGGAGCCGGGGTCTACCGCTGGGACAACCACCGTTTCCTGAAGGTTGCACCGCTGGATTCGGTGGCAGCCGGTGCGGTGCGGGTGCTGACGCCAGCAGCGGATGGCTCGATGTGGATCGGATCGCTGACTGGATTGACCCACGTCTGGCCCACCCGGTTCAATACCTATCGCACCGGTACCAACCTGGCCCGTGACTACGTCTGGCAACTCCGGCCGGTGCAGGATGGTTCGATCTGGCTGGCCACCAACGAAGCCGGCCCCTCACGGCTGGTCGACGGCAAGCTCTCCCCGGTGCCCAGCCGGACACCGTTTCCGCCCAGACTGGTCTCTGCCCTGACGCAGACCTCCGATGGCTCGATCTGGCTCGCATTTCGAGGCGGAGGACTGGGTCGCTACCTCAATGGGGATTTCACGTACGAAGCGCCGCTGGCCGGTCCGACCAGCTTGGAAATCCGCAGCATACTCCAGGACCGGCATGGCACGATCTGGCTGGGGACCAGCCAGGGACTGTATCGGCGTGAGGGCAGCACCTTCCGGCTGCAGACTGGAGTGGATGGCCCGTCCAATCCCGACATTTACGTCTTGCGCGAGAGCGGCAACGGTGAGCTCTGGATCGGCGCCAGCAACAGCCTGACCCGGCGCGATTCGTTGGGCCAGTTCCACGCCGTTGTCAGGCCCACCGACGGAACGCTGGCTGGCATCGAGGACCTGCAGCCAGACGGTGACAGGCTCTGGATCGCGACGGCGCGGGATGGCATTGCGCTCTACACCGGCGGGCGCCTCACCGTGTTCTCCACCATTGTTCCGGGGGTGCTGCGCGAAGCGCATCGGGTCCTGCCCGATGGCCTGGGCTTCCTCTGGGTCACTTCCAATCAGGGATTGCAGCGGCTCAGGATCCGGGACCTGCTCCTGATCGCCGCCGGGCCGGGCAGTCCGCTGTTCCTCGAGGATTTTGACCGGGATGACGGCCTGATCACCGCCGAGTTCAATTCCACTGGTGGTGCGGCGGGATCGCAGACCGCGGATGGCAGGCTCTGGTTTCCTTCGCCGGTTGGAGTGGTCGAAGTCGACCCCAGCCGCTTCATGGCGGATACCGCAGCACCCCGCGCGGTCATCGACCAGGTCCTGATCGATGACCGGGAGGTGAATGACGACGCAATGGACCAGCTCAACCTTCGGGGCGGCCGGCTCACGATCCGGTACACCGTCGTTTCGTCGATCAAGGGCCAGGGCGTGCGGTTCCGCTATCGGTTGAGTCCAGCCGATCAGGGCTGGATCGATGCCGGCCCACTTCGGGAGGCTGTCTATCAGATGTTGCCGAGCGGCCCCTACACCTTTGCGGTCCAGGCCGGTTCAGGTGGCAATCAGTGGTCGGGCGCTGCCGCGACGCTGCAGTTCACGCTGGCGCCCAGGCTGTATGAGCGGTCCTGGTTCCTGGGACTGATGGCAACGCTGCTCGCCGTC
The DNA here is from genome assembly GCA_039930765.1 of Gemmatimonadota bacterium. Taxonomy (GTDB): domain Bacteria; phylum Gemmatimonadota; class Gemmatimonadetes; order Gemmatimonadales; family GWC2-71-9; genus DATEHG01. The sequence goes on from JBDTTF010000223.1 coordinate 6,051, forward strand.
ATCGGGGCCGGCTCGTACCGCTGGCGGACCGGGCGGCTGGTGCGCCAATCTCGGCGCCTCGAGGACCAGGTGGCGGAGCGGACCGGTGAATTGCGCGCTTCCCGTGACCAACTCGAGTTCCGGGTGGCGGAGCGGACCGAGCAGCTCCGCGAGCGGACCGAGCAGCTCGAGATGGAGCTGGCCCAGCGGACTCGGCTGGAGCGGCAGCTGGTGGAGGCCCAGCAGCTGGAGAGCGTCGGCCGGCTGGCTGGTGGCGTGGCGCACGACATCAACAACCTGATGACGGCGGTGCTGGGCTATGCTCAGCTGATCGAAGAGGCGGCGCACGACCGGCCCGGACTGTGCGAGGATGCCCAGCAGATCCGGCTGGCGGCGGAGCGGGCCGCCGGTGTGTCACAGCAGCTGCTGGCCTTCGGCCGCCGCCAGATCTTCAATCCCCAGATCCTCAGCGTCGACGACATCGTCCTGGCCCTCGATCCGATGCTGCGCCGCATCGTCGGAGCCAGCATCGAGATCGTCACCCTGCCCGCCGAAGCGCTGCACCACGTGAAGGTGGACCGGGTCCAGATCGAGCAGGTCATCATCAATCTCGTGGCCAATGCCCGCGATGCCATGCCCTCGGGCGGCAAGCTCTGGCTCGAGACCCGTGACCTGACTCTGCCGGTCGATACGATGATCAGTGGCGTCGAGGTCGCGGCGGGGTCGTACGTCCAGCTCACCGTGCGCGACGGCGGCACCGGCATCAGTCCCGAGCACCTGCCCCACATCTTCGAGCCGTTCTTCACCACCAAGGAGGTGGGCAAGGGCTCGGGCATGGGACTGGCCACCTCCTACGGCATCATCAAGCAGAGCGGCGGCACCATCGTCATCGAAAGCACGCCGGGACTGGGCTCCACCTTCCGGATTCTGCTGCCCCGGACGCTGGAGCCGTCCGACGAGGTGCCGGCCGCCCGCTCGGTACCGACCGCCGGCGGCGATGAGGTGATCCTGCTGGTCGAGGACGAACCGCAGCTGCGGGCCCTGGCCGGCCGGTTTCTCCGGCGGCTCGGCTACACCGTCCTCGATGCCGCCGACGGCGAGGAGGCGCTGCGCGTGGTGGCCGACACGCCGCACCTGATTGCGGTGGTGGTGACCGACCTGGTCATGCCGCGGATGGGAGGCCTCGAGCTGGCGGAACGGATGCGGGCCGATGGCCAGCACTGCCGGATCCTGATGGTCTCGGGCTTCGTCGAGCGGGAAGTGCCGCCGGCGCTGATCCGCCAACCCGGCGTGGCCTTCCTGGCCAAGCCGTTCCGGCTGGCCGAACTGGCCTCACGAATCCGGGTACTGCTCGACAGTCCGGTCGACGTCGTTTGACTGGCGGCTGCCGCATGCCGGGGCTAATTTCACCCGCCGATTCACTCCGGATGACCGAGGGTCCACAGTGCGCATAGCGGTCTGCCTCAAGCGGGTGCCCGACACCACTACCAACATCGTCATCGCGGCCGACGGCACGTCGATCAGCGAGGCCGGTGTCAAGTTCGTGGCCAATCCTTACGACGAATACGCGATTGAAGAGGCGCTCAAGCTGCGGGATGCGGCCGGCAGCGGTGAAGTCGTGATCCTGAGCCTCGGTGCCGACCAGGCCCAGGAAACGATCCGCACCGCCCTGGCCATGGGCGCCGATCGCGGCGTCCTGCTGCAGGCCACCGGTGCCTCCGATGCGCTGGAAGCGGCCCGGGCCATCGCGGCCGAGCTCAAGAGTGGCGGGTTCGACCTGGTGCTCTGCGGCAAGGTCGCGGTCGACGACTACCATCACCAGGTCGGCGTGATGGTGGCCGAACTGCTCGGCTGGCCCTGCATCACCGCAGTAGTGGCCCTCAGGATCGAGGGCACCACCGCGACCGCCGAGCGAGAAATCGAAGGCGGGGTCGAAGTGTCGAGCTGCCAGTTGCCGGCGGTGATTACCTGCGACAAGGGGCTCAACACCCCGCGGCTGCCGGCCCTCAAGGGCATCATGGC
>JBDTTF010000224.1:0-9978 GCA_039930765.1 Gemmatimonadota bacterium
TCCCACGCCTTGATGTACCCCGCCACCGCACTCGCGGCCGTGGTATATGGACTGGCCAGATAGAGTTGACCCGGACCCGAACGGCCAGGGAAATTCCGGTTGATCGCGCTGACGGTCACCGTTTCGGCCGAGTAGCTCACCCCAGGCCCGGCGTTGATGCAGGCGCCGCAGCCTGGTTCGATGACTTCGGCACCCACCGCACGAAACAGCTCCAGGTAACCCCGGGAGTCGGCGTACCGCTTCACCGCCTGACTGCCGACCTGAATGATGAACCGGACGTGCGGGGCTACCCGATCGCCCGCTGCCAGGGCTTCCCCGAGCACCTCGGCATACATATCCATGTCCTCGGCCTTGCCCGCCGTGCAGCTCCCGGCATAGGCGATGTCAATCCTGACTGGCTGCCCCAGCTCGGCAATCGAGCGCCCGTTACCCGGATCGCCGGGCAAGGCCACCATCGGGCCAAGCCCCGCCGCATCGATCTCGATGATCTCAGCGTACTCAGCGTCCGGATCCGATGCGAGTCCGGCGATCAGGCGATCGGCTGCCTGGGCCGCCATCCCACGTTGCCGCACCAGGAACTCGACCACCACACCATCGGGAGCAATGATCCCCGCCAATGCCCCCACCTCGGCCGCCATGTTGGTCATCGTGGCCCGCTCGTCGATCGAGAGCTGACGGACCGCCTCACCGGCGTACTCGACGATCAGCCCGATGGCCCCGCCGGACTTCACGAATGGATGCCGCAGAATCTGCAGCATGAAATCCTTGGCGGTGACGTTGGGCGGCCGACGGCCATTGACCCGGATCAGCAGGGTCCGTGGCACCCCTATGCGAACGTCGCCGGTCAGCCATGCGTTGGCCAGGGCGGTCGTGCCGATCCCGAACGCCAGGCAGCCCAGGGCGCCGTTATGCGTGGTGTGACTGTCGCTGCCGACAACCACCTGTCCCGGCAGCGTGTGCGCTTCCAGCATCTTGGAGTGACAGATCGCCTCGGAACCGCGGCTGCCGGCCCGGGCCGGAAGAGGTGGCAGCTCACCGTAGAGGCGGATCCCCTGCTCGGCGGCGAATTCCTCCTGACTGCGCTTCAGATCGAGGGCCAGGTCGAGCAGCCCCTCGGCCATTCGGTCAACGGTCATGGCCTGATCGAGAAAGGTGAGATGATCGCGAAAGCAGAAGATCGAGGCCGGATCCTTCACCTTGGCGCCGGCCCCCACTTGGGTGCGCCAGAGCATGGCCGCCATCGGGGTGACGTATTCATGGCTATAGCGCAGATCGGCCCGGATGAATCCTTCGTCCCCCGGCCGAACCACCTGCACTCCGGCCTGGCCATCCGACGTCTCACCCCGCCAATGGCGCGCAATGATCTTTTCGGCCAGCGTCATCGGGCGCGGAGTCTGATCCGGCGCAGCGAGTCGCACCGCGCCAGCCAGCCGGGCCCGATTGTAGGGGGTCAGGCCGCCGGATTCGATGATGCCGCGGGTGATCGCGCCTTCGCCGCGGGTGAACTCCGCCAGCGCGATCGGGTGGCCCGCCCGGATCCGCTCGAGCAATGAAAAATCGGTGCTGGTGAGAATCCCCAGGTTCTGGCAGTTCTCGCGGTACAACCGCTCATGGCTCTCGGCGATCACCAGCCGAATCCCGGCCGCAAACTCGGCATAGGGCGATTGCTCCCGGCTCGAGCCCTTGCCCCGCCGCCGGCCGCTCACCGACACCGCAAACCCTCCGCTCCGGACGCTGTCAGGCGTAACCGGAAACTCCCCGCCGGCCCGCAAGCCAAGATACGGAAAACGACCCAGTTGCTCGTCGTAGTAATAGCAGATGTAGGCGGGGGTGATTTCGTCGGTGCTGATCTCGTGGCGCAGCCGCACAGGCGCTGGCCACTCGAGATCCTGACCCGCGAGTTGACGCCGCATCAATTCGGCATCGTCGGCCAGAAACAGGATCCGGCCGTCGAATTTCACGGACATCGACGAATCGCGGGTCACAGAGATAAGCGGCGGAAGATCGCGGAAGGCCGCGGACAGTTCGTCATCTCATTTCCATTCCGGCTCGCCGAATGGAAGTTGCGCTTGGGTTGAACAACCATGCAATCCTCGACAGGGCATTGCGGGGTCGAGAAATACATGGGAGAGGTCCGGTTCATCCGCGGCTGCTTTCCGTCCGCGCCCTTCCGCGGTTCGCAGTTCATGAGCGGGTAATACCGCTGGAGCAAACCATCCTGAGCCGCGGAAAAACGCGGATGGCCGCGGATCGTACGATGCCAGCCTGACCTGCAATGCGTCGGACACGACCCGGGGTGGTTGATACCAAATACTGAACAGTCCGATTGGAAATTGAGAGCCGAGGCATGCCTCGGAGCGGTCCGTGTTCATCAGTGGCTATTCTCTGTCCGGGTTCATCCGTAGCTGCTCCCGGGCCGACTTCTTCCGCGGTCCGCCATCCGGGTGGCCATGATCAGCTCGGCAATGCCGAACATCGTGAAGTAGAACACTCCGAACGCCAGCGGCCGCCACGGCTCCTCGACCCACAGCCCGGCGCTGTGGAAATCCTGCAATGCCACGATTTCGGGCGTGATCCCGAACCGCGGCAGCGGAATCGAGGACGACACTACCGCACCGAGCAGATAGAGCACCGCGCCAATGGCCCAGGTCACGATGACCACCGGGAAGGCGGTGATATCCTCGGCCGGTGAAATGACCACGCTCATGATCCGATTGGCGATCAGGATCCAGAAGGTGGTGAAGGGCCACCAGGTGTGCTCGGCCAGCGAAAACCCACCGGTGAACACGGAATAGAGCAGCCCCAGCCCGACCAGCGCACCGATCTTCTTGAGCGCGGGCATCTCCCCGACAATGACGAGCCCGATGAATCCCGCCGAGTGGACCACGATGAACTCGAGCAGCATGACCAGGACCAGATGGGCCACCATCCGCTGGCCGAAAGCCGTGGGGTTGAGCCAGGTGATCAGGCAGCTGGCCGCAGCAATGAAATCGGGGGCCGAAATAACCATCCCGGCCACCAGGGGTGGCGGCGACCAGAGTGGCTTGACCGGCTGGCTGCTGAACATGGTGAGAATCTACCCGCTTGAGGCCGACCGCCGGTGGAGTACCATTCTCTCATGCCCCACCGGCGGGTTGGCTCGCTCAAACGCCCATTGACCGTTCTGCTCTCGGCACTGCTGCTCTGGATTGCCTGGGACACCGTGCGTCCGCGCCAGCCGCCGCACCAGGCCGAGTGGCTGCAGGCGGATGATGTGCAGCTGCGGGTGGTCCGCGCGGGCCACGGAGACACCACCCTGCTCCTGCTCCACGGCTACGGCGAATCGCTGATGAGCTATCGGAGCATTTTCGACCTGCTGGCCACCCGCTACACCGTGATCGCGGTCGACCTGCCGGGACTGGCGCTCAGCGGCAAGCCAGACGGTTCCTACGACCTGGCCTCGTATCAGCGCCGCCTGGGGGCTTTCCTGGCGCGCTGGACCCAGGGGCCGGTGGTGGTGGTCGGACATTCGATGGGGGGAGAACTTGCCGCCGCGCTGGCGCTCGATCACCCCGAGCGGGTGGTGGCAGTGGTGCTGATGTCACCGGCCGGCGCCGGATTGAGCAGCCTGGTCGATCAGGCCAAGGCCATCCATTCTGACGCGCGCGGCTGGCTGGCCGCCATCATGTCGACTGCCCTCCCGCCTCACGATCCCGCCTGGCTTGGTGAGCCGGCGGACAAGGCGGACTACTCGCCCGCGACTGATCCCGCATACCGGAATGCGGCCACCCGGATTCTCCGCGACTTCGATTTCGAAGCGCTCAAGGACTCGTTCGCCCTGATCCGGCAGCCGGTGCTGCTGATCTGGGGCCGGGAGGATCCCACCATTCCGATTGCGATCGGCGATTCGATCGCGGCCGAACTTCCCTGCCGCCGCTATGTCCCGCTCGATGGCGTGCTCCACCGGCCGCACCAGACCAATCCCGACACCGTGCTGGCAGAGATGGAGTCCTTTCTGGCCCATCCGGCGTGTCAACGGTAAGTTGGGCGGCGTCGGCATCCGGCCTCAACCAGTTGCTGGTGCTCGTCGTCTTCATCGCACTCGGCAGGGCCGCGCTCCGGGAATTCCGGATCGGCTGATCCTTCCTTCCTCCTGACTGGACTATCGGAATGCCTGTGTCACTGCGCTCTTCCCGGTGGATCACTCGTTCGGCCCTCGCCGCGATCACAGGGATGGCCGGGAGCATCCAGGGCTGCGCCAAGCAACCGGCACCCGCCGATCGAGTCAGCCAGGCGGTCGACAGCACCAGCTTCCGGGCCCACCTCGAATACCTGGCCAGTGATGCGCTCGAGGGCCGAGGCACCGCCACCCGAGGCGGCCGGCTGGCCGCCCAGTATATCGCGACACAATTCGAGCGGATCGGCCTGACACCGGCCGGAGACAGCGGCACCTGGTATCACCAGGTTCCGATTGTGGGCCTCATCCCGGATCCCACGATGAAGACCACCGGATCAGTCAGCCGCCCGCTGGTGTATCGCCAGGACTACGTGGCCTGGTCGATGAAGAACGCCGACGTGGTCACGGCCAAGGCAGGTGCGGTCTTTGTGGGCTTCGGGATCGTGGCGCCGGAATATCAGTGGGACGATTACGCTGGCGCCGACGTCAAGGGCAGGATCGTGATCTGCCTGGTCAACGACCCCGGGCTCCGCGACTCGACCCTGTTCAAGGGCAAGGTGCTCACCTACTACGGCCGCTGGACCTACAAGATCGAAGAGGCGGCGCGGCACGGTGCGGCCGGCATCCTGATGGTTCACACCACCGAGAATGCCACCTACCCCTGGACGACCGTGACCGCCTCCTGGACCGGCGAACAGGTCCGCCTGGAGGTGCCCGAAACCAGCCTGATCCTCGCCGGGTGGATCAAGGACAGTTCGGCGACCGGACTCTTCGCCGCCTCGGGCCAGGACCTGGTCGGACTCACCAAGCTCGCGGCCACTCGCCGGTTCAAGCCGGTGCCACTCAGCTTCGGGATCGATGCCCGGATCAAGAGCGTCGTCCGCCACTCGGCCACGGTCAACGTGATGGGGCGCTGGGACGGGACCGGCCCGCACAAGGATGAGGTGATCCTGATCGGCGGCCACTATGACCACTTCGGGATCCGGACGCCGGTCAAGGGCGACTCGATTTACAACGGGGCCGAGGACAATGCGTCAGGTACCGCCGCGGTGATTGCCACGGCCGAGGCGTTTGTGAAGAGCGGAGTCCACGCCGGGCGCTCGATCGTGTTCTGCGCCTTTGGGGCCGAAGAGTCCGGGTTGCTGGGCTCCCAGGCGCTGGCGGCGCGTCCCACCGTGCCGCTCAAGCAGATGGCGGCCATGCTCAACATGGATGTCACCAACCTGCACGGAAAAACCACCGACATTGCGGTGCTGGGCGCCGAGCAATCGACCCTGGGCGAAATCTTTGCTGCCGCCGCCAAGGCCGAGAGCCTGAAGGTCACCACCAACGAAGAAGCGCTGACTGCGGGCTCCTTCTTCCGGTCTGATCATTTCCCGTTTGCCAAGGCCGGGGTGCCGGCGCTGTCGGTCGAGGCGGGGACGGATATTGTCGGCAAGCCGGCCGGGTGGGGAACGGCGCAGACAAAGCAGTACACCGAGGAGCGTTACCATCAGCCCCAGGACGAGATGCTGCCCTGGTTTTCGATGCTGGGGACCGTCCAGCAGATCCGGGTCATTGCCCGCACGGCGCTGGCAGTCGGGGCGGCAGATGGCCAGCCGACCTGGTCGGCCGGCTCGGAATTCCATGAGGCTGGGGAAAAGCGGCTGCACTGACCGTGGCGTCTTGGCGCAGGTAGTAGTATCTTAGCCCCCGTTTCCTCTGGTCGCCTCTGTCCGGGAGACTGTTCTGGACCTGCCAAGCCGCCATATCGTTCCCCTGACGTGGCTTAGCCAGCACGCGGGGGAGTCGATCCGGGTTCGCACCCTGGTTGAACTGGCCCCCCCAGGCTCGGTTTTGCCGGAATCGCTCGCCGCTGCCCAGGCGGCGGTGCTCACGGCCAAGACCCTCGCCAGCATCATCAAGAAGCAGAAAGACACCGGCATCTGGGGCAATAACCTCCTGGGCCTGGCCCCATCTGCGGCCCAGGGCATCAAGGATGTCGGCACCATTCCGCAGTACCGCAGGCTGATGCAGCTGGGGCTGCCCCAGGGCGCCCGGCCATTCCGCCTGGCCGACCGGACCCTGTTCCGGGTGCTGTCCCGCGACGAAGACCCCGCCCTGCTCTTCGAATTCCAGAAGCTGGCCAAGACGGACCCGGCCGGTCCGGCCTGGGCCCGGAAGATCATCCGCGAGGCGGCCAGCTGTACCCTCGCCGAGGCGGGTTATCTCGATGACCCGCGGCTCCGGGGCGCAGCCCACAAGATCGCCGATGATGTTTCCCACTTCCTGCGCAGCCCGCTGGCGGACAAGCCCTTCGTCCGGATGGGCAGCCAGACGGCGCTGAATCCGCTGGCGCATCCGCCCAGCTGGTACTCGGTGGCCATGATCGCGGCCATGCCCAATCTGCAGCGGGAACGGGCCGGGTTCACCGAGCGGCTGGGCCACTACCTGGCGCAGCCGGCCCCGAAAAAGGCCTTTGTCATCCCGGTCGGGAAGAAGTCGGTCAAGCCGCAGCACCTGCTGCTCGGGGACCCGATCGCGGCCGATTCCAAGGGTGTTCCAAAGGACCTGCCGCTGGCCCTGTACTTCATCGAGCTGCTGGCCCGGATCGGCGCCCTCCACACCGCCCCAGGCGCCACCCGCGTGCTGGGACGGCTGCTCAAGGACTGCGACCAGAACGGGGTCTGGGCTCCCAAGAGCCTGCGGGGAGTCCCCAAGGCCATCAACAAGATCACGTATCACTATTTCCCGCTCGAGGCCGAGTCCAAGCACACTGAGAGCCGGGTCGTGGATGTGACCTTCCGCCTGGCGCTGATCACCAAGCTGCTGGGCTGGGAACTGGCCTACGCCTGACCGGGCCGGTTCCCGAGCCATTGCCTAGGCTCTGGGAGTAGCACAGACTACACCTATGGCAAACCTCGATCTCACCCCGTTCGGCTTTACCCCCACAGAAACCCGGGTGTACGAAGTCATGCTCTCAACCGGCCCCGGAACCGGTTACGCCATTGCCCGCAGTGCCGGGCTGGCCCGGGCCAATGCCTATAGCGCGCTGGAGGGGCTGGTCTCCAAGGGGGCCGCCCGGGTCGAGGAAGGCCGCCCCAAGAAATTCCGACCTGAACCTCCCGCCACGGTCCTGGCCAGGATAACCAACGACCAGGCCCTGGCCCTCGAACTGCTGGGCCACGCGCTCGACGGTCACACCATCTCCAATACTCCAACGCTGGTGGAAATCACCTCGCCACGAGGTGCGCTCCAGCTGTTGTCCCATGACATTGCCCGGGCCACGACATCCGTCGAGCTGCTGGCGCCGGCCGACGCCTACCCGATCCTGGCGCCGGTGCTGCGACGGGCGGTGGCCGCCGGTCTCGAGGTGGCACTGTACTGCAGCGGCGTGAGTCCGGCCGACCTCGGATTTGTCGAGGTCACGGTGGTACCCGAGCCGGCCGATTGGCCGGGGAATCCGCTGCTGGGACTGATCGATGGCAAGACCGCGGTGATCGCCACCCGCCAGGGCGGTGAAGTCACCGGGCACTGGAGCAGCGCCACTGCCTTCGTGGCCGCCACCCGGGCGGCTCTGGCTCAGCTGGGACGGTCACGATGAGCGACAGAATCGACGAACTGCTGGCGGCACTGCGTCGCGAGTACGTGGCCGACGGTCCTGCCCGCCTGGCCGAATTGCGGAAGGATCTGGCGGCGTTTCTGGCTGGTGAGCCCGATGCCATCGCGTCGCTCACCGGACGGTTCCATCGCCTGGCCGGCTCGGGTGGCTCCTACGGCTTCGACGACATCAGCGTCATCAGCCAGGAGGTGGAGCAGTGGCTGCGGCGGGAAGACGTGGTGGCGCCCAGCCAGGGCCTCGAGACCCGGTTATCGACCGCTGTGGAGCGGCTGTCCGCCGCCTTTGACACGGCGGCGCTGGAGATCGACAACCTGCACGATCTGCCCGCGCACGGCGATTTCGGCTGGCGGGCCCGGGTGGTTGGTCCCAGCGGCCCGGCGCAACGTCAGGTTGAACAGTATCTGAGCCAGGCTGGATACATCGTGTCATCGGATCCGGGCACCGGCGAACCGGCCCGGGTGCCGCTCAGTGAGCGGCCCGATCTGTTGGTGCTGATGGCGGATCCGAATGGTCCCGACCCGTATGCCAACGCCACGGCCTGGTCCGCGGCCGGGCCGGCACGCCCCCGCGCCATGCTGCTGATCGATGCCGTCGGCATGGCTGATCCGGTGCGGGCGGTCTCCGCCGGAATCGATGCGGTCCTCTCGCCGGACCGGGTCTCGGCCGAACTCCCCCGCTATGCCAAGACCCTGGCCAGGATCGGGGCGCCGCCGTCGCGCGTCCTGCTGGCCATCCAGAGCGAGTCGCTGGCCGCCGAGCTGACCCGGACCCTCGAGCCCGCCAACCTGCAGGTGGCCCACTACACCGAGATGACCACGGTCCACGAGGCCCTGCTGCGTGAACCGCCCGACGTGGTCATCGGCCAGCTCACCCCCGGACTTGACGGCCTGGCTCTGACCCGGCTGATGCGCCAGGACGCCCGCTTCGCCCTGCTGCCGGTCATCATCCTGGCCACCGAAGACTCCATCGGCGCCCGGATCGAGGCCATCAGAGCCGGCGCGGACCACCTGCTGATCCACCCGGTGGAAGGACCGCTGCTCACTCACCTGATCGTGAGCCGAGCGGAGCGGGGTCGCCGGCTGCGCGAGATGGTGCACCGCGACGGACTGACCGGGCTGCTCAATCACGCCACCCTGATGGCCGAGCTGGAGCACACGCTCGAGTATGCGCGCCGCCACGGCGAGACCTTCGGCTTCATCATGGCCGACGTCGATCATTTCAAGCGGATCAACGACCAGTACGGCCATCTGGTGGGTGACCAGGTCCTGCTGCACCTGGCCCGGCTGCTGCAGCAGACGGTGCGGGCCAGCGATCTCATCGGACGGTACGGCGGTGAAGAGTTTGGCCTGGTGCTGCGCCGGACCGATCGGGCCGGCGCCGGCATCCTGGCCGGCAAGCTGCGCCACGCGCTGGTGGCAGAACCGGCGCTGATCGGTGAGGGGAAGCAGCTGCCAATTCGCATTTCGATGGGCGTGGCCTGTTACCCCGCCGACGGCCTCACCGCTTCGGCGCTGGCGCTCCAGGCCGACCAGGCGCTGTACCGCGCCAAGCGTGGCGGTCGAGACCGGGTCGAGTACGCCCGCGACAATCCCACCCGGACCTGACGCACACTCCCACGCGGCGACCGCCACCAGGCCATTCCCGTGGCTCATAAGAATCCCGATGCCAGGGAGCGGCTGCTGCGCGCGGCGAGATCCGAGTTTGCCAAGGCGGGGTTGGCCGGGGCGCGTACCGACCGGATTGCCCGGCACGCCTCGGTCAACAAGCAGCTGCTGCACTACTACTTCCGGACCAAGGCGGGGCTGTACGACTCGGTGCTGAGCCGGGCGGGTGATGAAGTGGCGGCGGCGCTGGCCTCGATTCCGACGGCGGGGCTGACCTCGGTGGAACGGCTACGCCGGCTGGTCCGGGCCCAGTTCGACTACCTCGCCTCCAATGGCATGCTGACTCGCCTGCTGCTCGGCGCCGAAGGTGGCGACTGGGTCGATGCGGCGGTGGCTCCGCTGGCCTCCCTGCTCACCGAGGGCCAGGCCACCGGCTCCTTCCGTGATGACATCGACCCATTGCACCACGCGCGCCAGACGATGCTGCTCCACCTCGGCTACTTCGCGCTGCCAAAGGTCACCGCCGGTTGGGGCCAGCCGGAACTGTGGCGCGACCGGGCAGCGGAGCTGATAGTGAGGGGGTGTACCTGGTAAGCAGGAGACAGGAGACAGGAGAC
>JBDTTF010000225.1:0-7809 GCA_039930765.1 Gemmatimonadota bacterium
CGTTGCCTTGGTGAGCCGTTACCTCACCAACTAGCTGATAGGCCGCGAGGCACTCTATCGGTGCATTGCTGCTTTCACCATCAGGTGATGCCACCCGAAGGTCGTACGCGGTATTACCCGGCCGTTGGGCCGGCTATCCCCCGCCGATAGGCATGTTCCTCACGTGTTACGCACCCGTCCGCCACTGGGTATTGCTACCCCGTTCGACTTGCATGTGTTAAGCACGCCGCCAGCGTTCGTCCTGAGCCAGGATCAAACTCTCCAAAGAGAATATTGAAATAGCTCACGACCGAACTGCTTGGTCGTCCGAATCAATGTGAATCAGAGTTGAATCCTTCCCGAACGGCCTCTGTGTCCGCTCGGATCATAGGGTCCGCACCCGTTTCACCCACAGCTCACGTCAGTTTTCAAAGAGCTAAGAAGGCGCCGTTTGGCGCCAGCCTTGTAGCTTACTTGGTCAAGGCAGCATCGTCAAGGGGGTGAACAACTTCGGAAGATATTCCTCCGCCCAACCACCCCACTTCTACCCCGCTTTCAGTAGCCCTTTTTCGCGGGGGCGTTACTATACCCACCGCCCTCTGCAAAGGCAAGGGGCTATTGACCTTGAACCCCAATCCACCCCCCGGAGCCACCCGTCCCATGCGCCTGATCGAATGCGTGCCCAATTTTTCCGAGGGCCGCAGGCCCCAAGTCATTGCCGCCATTCGGGATGCCGCAGCCTCGGTGGCCGGGGTCACGGTGCTCCACCTCGATCCCGGCCAGGCCACCAACCGGACGGTCCTGACCATGGCCGGTGAACCGGAACCGGTCATCGAGGCCGCCTTCCGGGCCATCCGCACCGCCACTGCCCTGATCGACATGCGGACCCACACCGGCGAACACCCCCGGATGGGCGCCACCGATGTCTGCCCCCTGGTCCCGATATCGGGAGTGACCCTGGCCGAGGCGGCCGGCTACGCCCGGCAACTGGCCGAACGGGTGGCCAGAGAGCTCAGTCTTTCGATCTATCTCTACGAAGCCGCCCAGCCCGATCCGGCCCGGAAAAATCTGGCGGCCATCCGGGCCGGCGAGTATGAGGGCCTGGCCCAGAAGCTCAGCGACCCGAAATGGAAACCCGATTTCGGCCCTGCCAGCTTCAACCCCGAGAGCGGTGCCACGGTCATCGGGGCCCGCGATTTCCTGGTGGCGTTCAACGTCAATCTCAACACCACGTCGACCCGCCGGGCCAATGCGGTGGCCTTCGATGTCCGCGAACAGGGACGGCCCAAACGAGAGGGTGATCCGGTCACCGGCAAGGTGGTGACCGACAGCGCCGGCCAGCCGGTGATGATCCCCGGCACACTCAAGGCGGTCAAGGCGATCGGCTGGTTCATCGCTGAATACGGTGTGGCCCAGGTATCGATGAACCTGGTCGACCTGTCCCAGACCCCGCTGCACCTGGCGTTCGACGCAGTCTGCCGCAGCGCCGAAGCCCGGGGGCTGCGGGTCACGGGATCGGAGCTGGTCGGTCTGGTGCCGCTCAGCTCTCTGCTCGAGGCCGGTCGATTCTTCCTCCGCCAGCAGCAGCGTTCGGTCGGCGTGTCAGAATCCGAACTGATCCGGATCGCGATCCTGACCATGGGGTTGGATGAACTGGCCCCGTTCAATCCCGAGGAGCGGATCCTCGAATACAAAATGCGGGCGGCCGCGTCCCGTCCGCTGGTGCGACTATCACTCGAGGGATTCATCAACGAGACGGCCAGTGAAAGCGCCGCCCCCGGCGGTGGCTCGGCCGCCGCCGCCATCGGTGCCCTCGGCGCCGCACTCGGCACCATGGTGGCCAATCTGTCGGCCCACAAGCCGGGGTGGGACGCACGCTGGGCCGAATTTTCTGACTGGGCCGAACGTGGCCAGCTGATCAAGGCCGAACTGCTCCGGCTGGTGGATGACGACACGCTGGCATTCTCCGCCGTCATGGCCGCGCTCGGCCTGCCGAAGACCACGGCCGCGGAAAAGGCCGCACGGAAAAGGGCACTCGACGCCGCCAATCGCCGGGCCATCGAAGTGCCCTACCAGGTGATGCAGACCGCGCTCAAGAGTTTCGAGATATTGGAAGCCATGGCCCAGCACGGCAATCCCGCCTCAGCATCCGATGCTGGTGTCGGTGCGCTGTGCGCCAGAGCGGCGGTGCGCGGCGCATGGCTGAATGTGCGGATCAACCTTGCGGGCGGTGCGGCAGTCCCCGGACGAGAAGAATTTCTCAGTCACGGGGCCGCGATGGTAGCTACTTCGGAAGAGCGAGAACAACTCGTCCTCAGGATTGTCGAGTCCAAACTGGGCTGATTCAGCACTGGCGCGAGTGCGGACCGGGGAGTATCTCCCGGCATGGGACCGATGGCACGTGCGGGCCCGGCAGTTCGTGGTATACCCCTGGGAGTGATGCTCGCGGCATCCATCCTGTGCTGCTCTGGCAATCCGACCACTCCGGCCATCGGCTACGCCTCAGACCCCGACAGGTTGAATTCCGGTTCCGTCGCCCAGGCGGATTATGACCTGTCCCGCCACCGCGGTGACCTCCCGATCCGGATCACGACCGCCACTCCAGTCACTGGCGCGCCGCATCTGGTCGAGGAGGTGGACCAGGCCCTCGATTTCCGGTCCGATCCTTCGATGGTTGCGGTGGTCGGGCCCGGCGGCAGTCGTGAGGCGCTGCAGACCGCCCCGATCTATCGTGACGCACAGATTCCCAACATCATCCCGACGTCCACCAGCCACCTGCTCAAGGGCATCGGACCCTGGGCCTTCCTGCTGGCGCCTGACGATTCGCTGCAGGGAGAGTTCATTGCCGGTTACGCGGCTCAACAGCTGCATGCCCGATCCGCCCTGATTCTGTACGTGCCGGATGAATACGGCCTCGGTTTGGCGGGGAGTGTGCATGCCGCCCTCAACCGGCGGGATATCCCGGTGCTTGCCCAGATCCCAATCCGTTCGGAGCAGTCTTGCCCGCTGGAATCGTCGGTCAACGGGTATAGCGACATGGTGGCGGCGGCACTGCTCGACGGGGTGCCGGACCTGGTCGTCCTGGCCACCCGTACCAGGGATAGTGCGTGCATCGCGCGCGCCATGCAGGCCAGGGTGGCAGGTGTGCGATTCGTGGCCGGCGATGGCACCCTGGTCGACAGCGCGTTCATCGCGCTGGCAGGACGGGCGACCGATTCCATGGCGGTGGTCGTCTTCTGGCATAGCGACAAGGATGACCTGGGGTCCCGCGCCTTTGCCCGGCGGTTCCGGGCCATCGTCGGACGGGAGGCCCGGTCCGATGATGCGATGTACTATGACGCCGTGATGGTCGTGGTGCAGGCCATCCGCACTGCCGGCCCCAGTCGCGCCGCGATCGGGCGGTACCTGGCGGAGCTGGGCCGGACCCAGCCACCCTACGAGGGCGTCACCGGCCCGATCGCATTCACCCCGGGATCGCCGCGCCCGATGCTGATGACCCGGATCCGCCACGGCCGGGACGAGCTGGTTCCGGTACCGTGACGGCCAGGCTGCGGACTCCGTCGGTACGGGCCATGCTGATCGGCATTGCCCTGGTGGGCGTCGTGTACGTGCTGAGTCTCGGAGTCGAAGTCGCCATCGTGATTCGTCCCGCCGCGGACGTGCTGCAGGAAAAGGCCGGCGATCTGCTCAAGGTCAATGACGCGCTGCGGCTCCGCCTGACAGAGATGAGCGGGACCCTGAGGGCCATCCGCTTGACCAATACCGACCTCCGGGAATCCAACCGGGCCCTCGAGTCGGCCGACGCCAAGCGACTGGCGGCGCTGATCCAGGCTCGCCTGGACAGCGTGGTGGCGATGCGGGCCTCGCTGCAGATGGTCCAGGTACCGGGGGAGATGCGGCAGCTGCTGGCGCTGGCGGTCGAGACCGAAACCGCCGCAGGGCTCAGTATGCTCGATGCGGTGCGCGAGCTGCGGTTCAAGCGCCTGGCGGTCGGGGACAGTGTGCTGGATGTGGCCGACGGCCTGGTCGACTCGACCCAGCTCCTGTTGCAATCGGCCCAAGGCATTGCCATTGCCGACGTACTGCGCCGAGAGGCGGGGCTGCAGCTCCGACTGCGGGATCTTGCCAACTGGGCAGTCGGTTGGGGCGTGCTCGGGGTGCTGCTGCTCCTGACGGCGGCGCGGGTGGTGGGGGACCGGCTGTACCGGCCGATTACCGAATTGGAGGCGGCTCTGGCCAGGCTTGCTACCGGCGACCTCGCGACGGTGGTCCCGGTGAGGCGGGCAGACGAACTGGGGCGGCTGGCCGCCCATTTCAATTCAACGACTGCCATCCTCCGGCTCAGGGCGGCCGAGCAGCTCAGGCGCCAGGAGAACCAGGCCGAGCGGTTCGGCCGGATTCTCGATGAATCGTTCAATGAAATCTATCTGTTCGACGCCACGACTCTCCGCTTCCTGCAGGCCAACCGCGGGGCGCTGAACGGACTGGGCTATAGCGCCTCCGAATTGGCCCTGCTGACGCCGCTGGATGTGCTGCACGAGGACAGCCGGCCCGGATTCGAAGCGGCGCTGGCCACCCTTCGGCGCGGCGACCAGCCGCGGATTCTGCTGTCGACGGCCCAGCTCCGGAAGGACGGCTCGGTCTATCCGGTGGAAGTCACCCTGCAATACTCCACGGTCGACGACCCTCCGGTGTTCGTGGCGGTGGCCGAGGATGTCAGCAGCCGGAGCCGGGTCCGGGAACTGAATGACCGGCTGCGCCGGTTTGGCCTCACCGAGCAGCAGCTGCTCGGACATGGCGGCCAGACTCCCGCCCTGCAGGCCCTGACCGAGATGGCCTGCGAGGCGCTGCTGGTGACCCGGTCGGTGGTCTGGCAGCTCCGGCCGGACCGGTTGACCTGTCTCGACCGATTTGACAGGCGGACAGGCCTGCATGACCATGGTGGGGTCGTGCTCCGCAGTGAGCAGGCGACCTATTTCACCGCGGTGGAACAAGGCGAGGTCATCGCCGCTCCCGAGGCCCGGACCGATCCGCGCCTCCGCGACCTGGTTGACAGCTCGCCGGAGCGCCGGCTGGTCACGTCGGCGCTGGACGTGCCGATCCGGACGGCGGGGCGGGTGGCGGCGGTGATGAGCTTTCAACACACCGGTGCTCCACGACACTGGTCGGCCGAGGAGCAGTCCTTCGCGGTCTCGGTGGCGGATCTGGCGGCGGTCGCCATCGAGGCTGGTGACCGCAGCCGGCTGCAGGATCAACTGGCCCAAGCCCAGAAGATGGAATCGATCGGCCTCCTGGCTGGCGGGGTGGCCCACGACTTCAACAATCTGCTCACCGCCATCCTGGGCTACCTCGATCTGGTGCGGATGGCCGTACCTGCCGGCGATCCGGCCCAGGCCGACCTGCAGGAGATCGAAAAAGCCGCTCGGCGAGCCACGGAGCTGACCAACCAGTTGCTGACCTTTTCCCGGCACCAGGTGGTGGAGCCGCGGGTCATCGACCCCAACGCGCTGGTGCGCGATGCTGACAAGCTGCTCCGCCGGCTGATCGGCGAGGACATCGAGCTGGTGACCCTGC
Source organism: Gemmatimonadota bacterium (assembly GCA_039930765.1). Classification (GTDB taxonomy): domain Bacteria; phylum Gemmatimonadota; class Gemmatimonadetes; order Gemmatimonadales; family GWC2-71-9; genus DATEHG01. The sequence continues at coordinate 5,554 of JBDTTF010000225.1, forward strand.
TCGATCCCAACCTCGGGTCGGCCCGGGTCGACCCCGGGCAGTTTACCCAGGTCATCGTGAACCTGGCGGTCAACGCCCGTGACGCAATGCCCGGCGGCGGACGACTGACCCTCGAGACAAGGAATGTCTCCATCGACAACGAGATTGCCCCGTCCCACGCCGGTGCTCCGACCGACGACTTCGTGGAAATCGCGGTGTCCGACACCGGGCACGGAATGGATCGCGAAACACTGGCCCGTCTGTTCGAGCCGTTCTTCACGACCAAGGCGCCGGGACATGGGACCGGACTCGGGCTGGCGATCTGCTATGGAATCGTGCGCCAGGCCGGTGGCGGGATCTGGGCCTATAGCGAGCCGGGCCGGGGCACCACCTTCAAGATTCACCTGCCGCGGACCCGGGCGGTGCCCGAGCCGGAGCCGGCCGTGGTGCCCGCCGATCCGGGGGCGGGGGCAACGGAAACAGTACTGCTGGTAGAGGACGAAATGCAGATCAGGGAACTGGCGACCCGGGTCCTCAAGGGCCGCGGCTATCAGGTGATCACGGCTGGAAGTGCGGAAGAGGGATTGACGCTGGCCGAGGCGCATACCGGAGTGATCGACCTGCTGGTATCCGATGTAGTGCTGCCCCGGTTGAATGGCCGCGAGCTGGCGGCTCAGCTCAGGCTGAAGCGGCCGAACCTGCCGGTGCTGTACATGTCGGGGTATACCCGCGGCGTGGTTTCGGAGCAGGACCTCCGCGAAGAGGGGGCGTTGTTCCTGTCAAAACCGTTCACGACCGTCGAGCTGCTGCTGCGGGTGCGAGAGTTACTGGACCGGAAGGGACGGCGCAGCGATCAGTGGCCGGCGATCTCAGGCTGAACTGGCGTCAGGCCAGCTTCGACGACCACCGCATACGGTCATGGTGCAGGCGTTGGCCTGGAGATGATACAGCCACTGGTTGACACTGTCCGCATCGATCACCGCAAAATCGGCCGCCTTGCCGGCCTCGAGCGAACCGGCCACCGCTTCAATCCCAATGGCTTTTGCCGCGACGATCGTGGCCCCCTTCAACACCTCGGCCGGCGACATCCGCTGCAGGGTGCAGGCCAGTGTCATCGCGAACGGCAAGTGGAAGCTGGGCGCCGAGCCAGGATTGAAATCGGTGGCCACGGCGACCGGCACGCCCGCGTCGATCAGCTTTCGCGCCGGCAGGGGCCGGTGATCCAGGTAGAGCGAAGCCAGCGGCAGGCTGACTGCCACGGTGCCGCTGCCGGCCAGCGCCGCAATACCGGCATCGGAAATACACTCCAGATGATCGGCCGATGCGGCGCCCAGTTCGGCGGCCAGCTCGGCACCGCCGCTGGACGACAGCTGATCGGCGTGCAGTTTGGGGACCAGGCCGACCGCCTTGCCGGCGCCCAGGATCCGCCTCGATTCAGCGATGCTGAACGCCCCCTCCTCCGTGAACACGTCGCAGAATCGAGCCAACCGCTCGGTGGCAACCGCAGGGATCATCCGCCGGATCACGAGGTCGATGTATCGCTCTCGACGATCGCGATATTCGGCCGGGACCGTGTGGGCACCGAGGAATGTGGGGACGACGCGAACCGGGCCATCACCGGCCAGCCGCCGGTAGATCCGGAGCAGCAGGAGCTCGGTATCGAGATCGAGTCCGTAACCGCTCTTGGCCTCGACCGTGGTGACGCCGAGCCGGAGCATCTGCAACAGGAATTGGGCCGCGCGGTCAGACAGCACCGTTGCGCCGGCCGCCCGGGTCCGGGCGACGGTGGAGAGAATCCCGCCGCCGGCTCTGGCGATGTCCTGGTAACTATGCCCTGCGATGCGCTGCTCAAAATCCTCGGCCCGCCAGCCGCCGAAGGCCAGATGGGTATGACAGTCGACCAGACCAGGAATGACCAGCCGACCGGCGGCGTCCCAGTTTTCCCAGCCTTGATATTCGTGGGGCAGTTCGCGCTCGGGCCCGACCCAGCGAATGAGCCCGTTGTCCCACGCCAGTGCCGCGTTGGGAATCAGGTGGAGCTCACCCTGGCCTCCGTGAGGGGCGCAGGTGGCCAGTATGCCGATCCGTCTCAGGAGCTGCAACTGATACCGCGGAGGCACGAAGAACGCGGAGGAACGCGGAGGAACACGTCTGACACCTGGAGCAAACAACCGATTGGGTTGTGTCTGCCTCTAGCCTCTGCGTGCTCTGCGTCTCTGCGGTTCAAGTTGCAGTTCAACCGGTAATCATGGGCAGGTCGACGCCCCGCTCGCGGGC
>JBDTTF010000226.1:0-7035 GCA_039930765.1 Gemmatimonadota bacterium
CTCCGGCTTGGTCGGCTGGTGCCGGAACATCTTGAGCATCCGGTCGGTGATGATGAAGCCGCCCACGGCATTGGCCATGGCGGAGGCGACCGCGATGACTCCGAGGATGGTGCTGACGGTGTTGCGATCGGCGCCAGCCGCGACCAGCGAGCCGACCAGCGAGATGGCCGAGATCGCGTTGGTCGCCGACATCAGCGGGGTGTGCAGCAGCGGCGGCACCCGGGTAATGACCAGGAAGCCGACAAAGCCGGCCAGGACGAAGACGTACAGCTCGATTACGGCGGTGGCGTTCATTGAGTCCTCACAGTGCCGGCGTGGACCACCACCATCGCCTTGGTGATTTCGTCGGCCAGGTCGACCGAGAGGGCGCCTTCCTTGGTGGTGATATGATCGAGCAGGGTCTGCACATTGCGGCTGTACATCTGGCTGGCGTTGAGCGGCACCGCGGCCGCCAGGTTGAGCGGACCGATGACACTGACGCCGGCCACATCGACCGTCTCACCAGGCTGGGTCAGGACGCAGTTGCCACCGGTTTCGGCGGCCAGGTCGATGATCACTGCACCCGGCCGCATGCTGCGGACCATGGCCTCCGTGATCAGCTGGGGTGCCGGCTTGCCCGGGATGGCGGCGGTGCTGACCACGAGATCCATGTCCTTGATGTGCTTGCCGATGGCCACCAGCACCAGGCGCTGCTGTTCCTCGGCGAGTTCCCTGGCGTAGCCGCCCTGCCCTTCGCCGCTGACCTGCTCGGTTTCGACGAACAAGGCGCCCAGCGACTGAACCTGTTCCTTGACGACCGGCCGGACGTCAAAGGCGGAGACCACGGCGCCGAGCCGGCGGGCGGTGGCAATGGCCTGGAGACCCGCGACGCCGGCGCCAATGATGAACGCCTTGGCCGGCGCAATGGTGCCGGCGGCGGTGGTCATCATGGGAAGGATCTTGCTCATCTGGGTAGCGCCGAGCAGCACCGCCTGATAGCCGGCCAGGTTGGCTTGCGATGACAGGGCGTCCATCGACTGGGCCCGGGTGGTGCGGGGCACCTTTTCCATGCTGAAGGCGGTCACGTTGACCTGTGCCAGACGGGCCAGCAGGTCGGCGCTCGAGGCCACCGGCAGGAAGCTGATCAGCACCGTGCCCGACTTGAGCTGTCCGGCCTCCTCGAGGGAGGGGCGCTGCACCTTGAGTACCACGTCGGCATCCTTGACCGTGGCGGCAAAATCGTCGGCGAGGGTGGCGCCCTTGGCCTCATAGTCGGCGTCGGGAAATCCGGCCGCCAACCCCGCTCCGCGCTGGACCACGATCTCGCGACCTGCCTTGACCAGCCGGCCGACGGTATCAGGCACCACCGCGACCCGGCGCTCCCGGGCGGCCGACTCCTGGGGAACTGCGATGCGCATCATGCCTCGGTGGGTTGGGGGTCTGAATCGGCGGCGGTGGCGGCCGAGTGGTGGCCGGGTGACCAACCGGGGTCAATCTGTTGCCACCCGGCCACCATGCGCTAGGGTGCCGGACCGGAACGCTGCCCCCGGCAACCGGTATCCGATAAGTTGGGGTCATGTCTCCGACCAGGCGTCCCACTCTCAGCGACCGGCAGTTTGCCCTGATTTCGCGGGCCCTGGCCGAGCCGCGGCGCTACCAGATCCTCAAGGCCATCGGGGCGTCCAGCGACCCGCTGCCCTGCACCGTGCTGCACCGGACCCAGAAGGTCAGCGCCGCCACCCTGTCGCATCACATGAAGGAGCTGGAGACGGCGGGGCTGGTCGAAATCCTCCGTGAGGGGAAGTTCGCCAGCCTGGTGCTGCAGCGCGGCGTCCTGGACGCCTATCTCGCGCGGCTGGGCAGGCTCTGATCGCCCGACCGGGAACCGGCGGTTGACATCCGGAGTTATCACTTCGATACTTATCGAACTATCGAACTGACAACTTCAACAGTGGAGCACGGACATGGGCGGATTGACTGGCAAGGTCGCGGTAGTGACCGGGGCATCGAAGGGCATTGGCGCGGGAACCGCGAAGGGGCTGGCGGCGGCGGGCGCCTCGGTGATCGTGAATTATGCCTCGAGCCGAGAGGGGGCGGATCGGGTGGTGGCCGAAATCAGGGCCGGCGGCGGCAAGGCGGTCGCGGTCCAGGCCGATGTGTCGAGGGGGGATGAGGTGCGCCGGCTGTTCGCCGAGACGATCTCCGCCTTTGGCCCGCCCGACATCCTGGTCAACAATGCCGGGGTGTTCGAGTTCTCGCCGCTGGAGGCCGTGACCGAAGCGGAATTTCACCGTGAATTCAATACCAACGTCCTGGGCCCGATCCTGACCACCCAGGAGGCCCTCAAGCATTTCGGGCCGGCCGGCGGCAGCGTGATCAACATCAGCTCGATTGCCAGCGAGGCCGGGATGGCCAATTCGGTAGTCTATGCCGCCACCAAAGCCGCGGTCGACGCGATCACCCGGGGCCTGGCCAAGGAACTCGGCGCCCGCAACATCCGGGTGAATACGATTGCGCCAGGCGGGGTTGAAACCGAAGGTCTCCACGCCGCTGGGATCGCCGGCAGCGAGTTCGAGAAGCAGATGGTGGCGGGCACCCCGCTCGGCCGGTTGGGGCAACCGGAGGACATCGCCAAGGTGGCGGTATTCCTCGCCTCCGAGGATGCCGCCTGGCTGACCGGAGAGCGGATCACGGCCTCAGGCGGTCTTCGCTGAGAGATCGGGCCCCGCGGCCGGCCCCGCGTCAGCCCGCCCCGCCGGTGAGCTGAAACCATCCGGGGCGCTTGACAGTACGATGGTTGTCGTAGACATTACGACAACCATCGTACTGGACCGTCCATGAGTCGAGCCCGCCCCCATCCGACTGACGCCGAACTGCAGCTCCTCCGGGTGCTCTGGACCCGTGGGCCCTCCACGGTGCGGGAGGTCCACGAGTCGCTGGGCCCGGAGAGCACCACCGCCTACACCACCTCGCTCAAGCTGCTGCAGAATCTCCACGGCAAGGGGCTGGTGGCCCGCGACGAATCCTCCCGCCAGCACATCTACCGCGCGACCGGGGGAGAAGCTTCCACGGTCCAGGGGGTAGTCCGGCACCTGATCGACCGGAGTTTCGAGGGATCGGCGGCCAGCCTTGCCATGCACGCCCTCGGGGCCAAACGCACCAGTCCCGAAGAGCTGAGCCGGCTCAAGGCCCTGATTGCGGAGCTCGAGAAACGGGAGAGGCGCCGGTGATCCGGCAATTGCACGACACCCCGGCATTGATCTGGTGGTGTGCGGCCGCCCTGATAGGACAGGGCCTTGCCGTGATGATGCCTTTCCTGCTGCTCCGCCGGCTCCTCACCGGAGCCCCGGCCGAGCTCCGTCACCGGATCGCGCTTGGGACCCTCCTGGTGGTAACGCTGGCCTTTCCCATCACCCTGATCGTGGGGTTGCAGCAGCTCACGCCGTGGCTGGCGACCGGGATTCCTTCGGCCGCGGCCGGATCACGCACCATCAATATTTTCGACAATATTGCCGTGTTCCTGCCGTGGCTCCCCGCCCTCTGGCTGACTGGCACCCTGATCGGACTGGCCCGGATCGGACTCGGCGCCTGGCGGCTGCGGGCGCTGATCAGAGCGACCTCCCCTGCCCCGCTGGATCTCCACCCATCGCCGCTGACCATCGCACGGGCCGGGCTCGACTCCGCGCCGCGCGTGCTGGTCTCGCACCGGATTGCCGGTCCGTTCGTCGCGGGGCTGCGACACGAGGTGCTGGTGCTGCCGGCCGGACTCGAGCGTGCATTGAGCCCGAGTGAGCGAGAGGCTGTCATCCTGCACGAGCTGATGCATCTCCGCCGGCATGACTATGCGCTCAACCTGGCTCAGCATCTGATCCAGGCGGTCTTCTGGTTTCAACCGGCGGTGTGGCTGCTGGGCGCTGAACTTGACCAGGTCCGCGAGGAGTGCTGCGACGACGCCGTCATTCGCGCCGTCGGCCGGCCCGCCGCGCTGGCGCGGGCACTGGTGCGCCTCGAGGAGTTGCAGGCCGGCACCAGGATTCTGGCCCTCGCGGGGGCGGGAGGCAGTCTTGCCACCCGGGTGCAGCGGCTGGTGGCGCATGGCGCCAGTGGCTCAACGGCCCCGGTGCCCGCCTGGTCGGCACTCGCGATCCTGACGCTGGTCGGAGTGGGGGCGGCCGGCATTGGTGGCGCGTGGGCCGCGGCGCTCACCAGTCGCGGCGTTCCCGTCGTCACCATCTTTGCCCGGGACCCGGCTGGACCCTTCACCCTGGAAATGGCGGGCGGGGTGCTCCGCGGCATGCACGTGGCGGGTGCCAGCGTCGCATCGGATCGTCTGGCCCAACACGGCCGCACGGTTCGGCTGGTCGATCCGCGCGGCCGCACCCAACTCGATATTGAAATCGTCTCGCCAGCGGGCATCCGCTGGACTCCCCGCCCCATGGCCATTCCCTAGCTCACCGCCGGAGATTCATTCATGATCATCGCCCGCCATTTTCGGCTGGCGAGCGCCGCCGCCTGGTGTCTGGCCGCTGCTCTCGCGACCCCGGCCCACGCCCAGACCACGCCAGATTCTGCCGCGGTGGCTGCCATCCATGACTATCTCACCGCCTGCAAAGCGGATGGTGGACAGCTCTGGGGCAGAACGCTGTGCGGTCCGATCATCCTGGTCGATCCGGAGAACCGCAGAGCAGTGGCATCCGTGAGGCCACCGGATGGTGTGTTCGCTCGCAGTGGCGAGGTCTGGCAGGGTGTGGTGCCCGACAGCATTCTGCTCTCGAATACCTCCCTTACCTGGGATGGTACTCGCTGGGCGTTCATCAGACTGCCGGTTCCCGCCGACCGATTGACCCGCGCCCTGCTGCTGGTGCATGAATCGTTTCACCGCATCGAGGACGATCTGGCGCTGGGCGGCGGTGATCCGATGCTGCCCCATCTCGACGAGCGCAATGGCCGGTTCTGGCTCCGGATGGAGATCCGAGCCCTGAGCGCCGCCGTTTCGGGCCAAGGTGCCGCTGGGCACCAGGCGGCCATCGACGCGCTGCTGTTCCGGGCTCGACGCCAATCCCTCTTTCCCGGCACCGCAGTGCTGGAAGACTCGGTCGAGCGCCACGAGGGCATGGCCGAGTATACCGGCACCCGGCTGGCGCTCACGCTCATCGGTGCACCACTCTCGAGCACGGCCGGGGCATTCAAGGGATTCGAAACCCGCCCCTCCTTCGTGCGCTCCCTCGGATACGGAACCGGTCCTGGACTCGGCCTGCTGCTCGATCGCTATGCGCCCGGCTGGAGAAAAGTGGCGGCAGGCCAGTCACTGGCGGGGATGCTGGCCACTTCACTGAAATTCAGGGCCGCGCCGAGTCTGGACGAGGATGCCGCGAGACGAGCAGCGGAGTACGGTGCGGTCCAGGTGGCAGCGGAGGAGGACAGGAGAGAGGAGGAACGCCAGCTTCGACTGGCCGACTACCGTAAACGGCTGATCGACGGGCCGGTGCTGGTACTGCGACAGCACCGGTTGATGCGCTCGTTCAATCCCAACACCCTGGTCGCATTCGGCGACCAGGGAACCGTGTATCCAACCGGCAGCTTCTCAGCCGACTGGGGCTCCCTCGGTGTCGATCGGGACGGTGCACTGGTGTCGGGAGATTTCCAGCTGCTTCGTGTAGCGTTGCCGTCCGATACCTCCACGCGCCCACTCAAGGGAACCGGCTGGAGCCTCACCCTGGCCAAGGGATGGAAGCTGGTGCCGGGAATCAGAGCGGGAGATCTGACCGTGGTCGACGAGCGCGGCAAGCCGTAGCCGGCGCCGGTCAGGGCTGGGGCAGGATCGGCTCGAGCAGACCATGGGCCCGAAGAATTCTCCCGATCTCGCCGCCACGGGTCTGCAGGGTCCGGTAAATCCAGGTGTAGTGGTCGCTGGCCCAGAACGCGATGACCTGCGAGGCACGGAGTTCACCGACGGCCTGCGCGGTGGTGCGCTGCTCGAGCCAGACGACGATGAGGTGGACGTAGTTCCCCTCGTCGTCGCTGCTCCCTTCGGGGTACCCAACCGGGATCCTGGGAAACAGTCCCTTCAGATCCACAATGGCGGAATCGGCGCCGGCTCGATGCGCGGCCACATACCAGTGCAACTCCTCGTGCAGGAAGGTCGAGAGCAGCAGGTCATCATCCTTGCGATGGCGCGTATGCAGCGTCAGGACAGGATGGCTGTGGGGAATAGCGGATTCGTCGATGACGACGGCGCGAGTGTAGAACCACCTGTGCAGGTCGTACTGATGCAGCAACCGCTCGAGCTGAGACTTGGTTTCCCGCTCGGCAGCGGTGCCGTGGGCCAGGGTGATGGTGATGCCGGTGGTATCGGCTGGCGAGTGAGCAGCGGCCGGCGCGGAGAGCACCAGGAAGGCTAGAAGGAGCATGGTCGATGAGTGGGGGATAGCACTACTGGTCCCTGGCGCTTATGCCGGTGGTGGAATGGCGAGAGTCGCCATAGCCGTCTTTGAAGACATCCGATGAGATCAGCGTGCAGATCTCGGCCATGAGCTCAGGCGTCAACTCGGCCCGGGGCACCGGGATCTCGGCCCCGGACCGGAGCCGAAGCAGCCAGAACTGTGGCAGCGGCTGAATGGACCGGAGTTCACTCCAGGCAATCTCCAGCCGTTCGACGGCAGTTTGAAAGGTCAGGCCGGCAATCGTGAAGTCGATCGTGACGCGACGATGAGCCAGCCGTGCCAGCCGGCGGCGGATGGCGCGGGGGTACCACCAGAGTCCGGACAGCCAGATGGCCGCCACGATGAGCATGATTGCCGGACAGGCGCCAGCGAAGAGCAGCCACCATACCGGGGCGTGCCGGCTGACCGCCGCAACACAGAGCGCGGCGCAGAGCGCGACCAGCACCAGGGTACTGGGCCTGAACAGCTTCCGCCCGACCACGTACCAGCGCTCGCGCACCGCCGCGGTGGCGGCCCGATCGGTGAGCTCATAGGTGATGGAGGCAGGGAACAGGGGAGCCTTCTTCGAGTGGGGTGCAGTCCCGAAACCAGCACTAACTGCGGGCGGCGCTAA
>JBDTTF010000227.1:0-9643 GCA_039930765.1 Gemmatimonadota bacterium
ACCAACTCCCCCAGCCTCGTCTTCACCTTCGACACGCTCACCTGCATATCGGGGTCGGCGTTCCGCCACAGATCGACAAACGCCTGGTAGTGCGCCGCAGCCTTGTCACGATCGTTCCGCTCGTCGTACAACTCTCCCAGCCGCCGCTCGACCGAGCCCAGCCAGACATAGTCCTCGTCCCGTTGCGGCTGCGGAACGGCCAGGTACCGCTCCAGGTACGCAATTGTCGAATCCTTCTGACCGGCCCGGTCGAAGGTCCTGGCCAGTGCGCCATAGATACAGTTCTCACACCCGGTGGGCGCGCCATCCTCGCCCACATCAGATGCCCGGAACAGTCTCACGGCCTCCTCATACGTGCCCTCGGCCAGTGCGATTTCTCCCCGGATCGCAGTGTCGATACTGCGACTTGCCGGGGCATGGGCGCCGGGATCCTCGGCGGCCCACCGGGTCCACAGCGCCTGCGCCTTGCCGGGCTGACCAGCAAAGGCGTACATCTTGGCGATGAACTCGTAGGGCCGGTCCTTGGGGTCGGCCGCGGCCCACTGCTTCCCGGCGACAATGGCATCGAGGCGCCGGGCTCCATCCTCACGCTTGCTGCGCCAGGTGATGTCGACCACGGCCGGGATCAGGCCATCGAACTGAGCCATGACGCCGCGTGAGATCAGCAACGCCGAGCGGGCGCTGTCGATAGCCATGGCGCGGATCAGCCGGCCGTCAGTCAGCGCCTCCTTTTCCTGGTCCCACTGGGCGCCGGCGCGCGCCGCCACAATCGGAGAATCGAGCAACGGCGTCATGAGCCGATCGGCCGAATCATGCTGGCCCCTGGCACGGTACAGCTCGGCCCGGGCAAACGTGAAGGTGTAGTTGGCCGGGGTGATGGTCGCCGTTCGCGTCACCGAATCGAGCAGCGCCGCCGCCTCATCCAGACGGTTGCGTGTCACCATGAGCCCCGCCAGTCCGGCCGCGATACCGACCGTGGGCTGCAGCTGGAGCTGCTTGACCGCATACCGCTGGGCGCTGTCGTATTGCCGCCGGGCAGTGAACAACTGGGTGAGCTGGTTGGCGGCCACCGAACTGGTTGAGTCCGCCGCGTACACGGCCTGGTACGCCGCCATCGCCTTGCCACGATCGGCGGCGGTCCTCGAGCCGGAGTAGTATGCGCCGAGGACCTGGTTCTTCTCGCGGTCGGGGAGCTTGCCGGCGAAATGGGCCGCCCGATCCAGTGCGCTGTCGCGAGCGGTCAAGGCGCCGTTCGAGTTGAGCAGCGCGACATACAGCTTGCGCCAGGCCAGGGCAAAGGTGCTGTCCAGCGCCACGGCTTCGCGGGCCGACTTCACTGCCCGGTCGTAATCCTGATCGACGTCGTTCGCCTTGACTGCGTCGCTGTACTTGCGCAGCGCCTCGAGCGATGCGGTCGTGGCCTGCTCCAGCGGGACCGAGCGCTGCACCGCCTTGAGCGATTCACCGATCTTGCCACGAAGCTTGCGGCTCAAGCCGTCGACCACGGTCAGCAGGTCGCCCGGTCCATTCGCCGAGGCCTGGAAGGAGGCCAGCGGAGCGCCAGCCTCTGGGCTCATCAGTTCGAGACTGACCGCAAAGCCATTGCCGATCCGCGCCACGTGGCCGGTCAGCACCCCCTTGGCACCGGTTCGCGCCGCGACCTCACGCGCCAGCGTCAGGTCGAGCGGCGTATCCCGGTTGCGCTGCATCTGTTCCAGCGTCCCGGCGACCTCGGTCGGGGCCAGGAGCCTGATCGATTTCGACTGGGAGACCGCCGCCCGCACCGCCTCCATCAGAATCGGCGCCAGCGCCGAATCCTCCTTCGAGACCGTAAACTCGGCCAGCACGATCCGGTCGTCGGCCGCCAGCTTGCCGGAAGCAAACAGCGATCCGGCGGCTCCGATGCCGAGGGCCCTGAGCGTCATGAAGCCCGCGATCAGCATCACGAATGCCGTCATGGCGATCGCGCCGGCCCGGGCGGTCCGCCGGAACGTCACATGTGGACTGGCCTTGAGCGCCATCGTCGCCATGGTGCCGGTAGGCACCTTCGGCGTGATGGTGCCACCAGGGGTCATCGTCGGCGTGGCGGTGTAAACGTGGCGACGAACTCGCTGCACGTAACCGGTGACCAGCAGCGCCGGCAGGCCGAGCAGCATGACGATCATGGCGCCCGGAAAGACCCAATCGGGCAGTCCGATCGCGACGACGGCGGCCTTGGCCAGGAGTGCTACCACCGCCGTGGCAATCAGATAGAAGATCAGGGCCCGCTGGAACATCCCGGCCGGCGGCTGACTCAGAGTCGGGGCGCTGCTGCTCACCACGGTGTCGAGCGTGCTCAGCACATCGGCCGCCGACTGGGGACGGTTGGCGGGATCCTTTTCCATCAGCCGCGCAACCAGGTCCGACAGCGCGGCGGGACAATCGGGGCGGAGCGTCGAAACCGGCGGCGGCACCTCACTCAGGTGGGCGGCCAGCACCCGCTGCGGCGCGCGATCCGCAAACGGCGATTTGCCCGTCAACAGTTCGAACGCCATGCAGCCGAGGGAGTAGAGATCGGCGCGCTGGTCCACCGAGGGGTCGCCAGCCACCTGCTCGGGCGCCATGTACAGCGGGGTGCCGATCGAGGTGCCCGTCTGGGTCAGGCCTGAGCCGGCCGGGGCGTCGGCGGACTTGCTGTCAGCCACGGCCTTGGCAATCCCGAAATCGGTGACCACCGCGGTGCCGCCCGAGAGCAGCACATTGTCTGGCTTGATGTCACGGTGGACCACACCGTGGGAATGGGCGTAGGCCAGCGCCCGGGTCACGTCCCGCAGGATGGCAATGGTATCGCCGATCCCGAGTCCAGTGCCGGCGAGTCGGGAGCGGAGCGATTCGCCCTCGACGTAGGGCATCGTGTAGTAGGGGATCCCCTCGACATCGCCCGTGGAAAGCACCGGCACGATGTTGGCCTGCTGCAGCGAGGCCACCAGCAGAATCTCGCGCTCGAACCGGTCGGCGTTGAGCCCCTGGACCAGGATCGGATTGAGGACCTTGACCACGACCTGGCGGGACAGCCGCACTTCGTTGGCTACGAAGACGCGGGACATGCCGCCGCCCCCAAGCTCGCGCTCGATGACAAAGGCCGTGCCAAAATGGGCCTGCAGTTGGGCGCGAAGATCCAAGGGAATCAGCAGCTCTGGAGAGCGGGAAGGGGTATCGACGGGGAAGTTACCGGGGCTCGACTACAGGCGCCAGCGAGAGGCGGAACTGCGCAGATAGGAGAGCGCCTTTCGCTGTTCGCTGTTTCAGCCCAGGCTCGAAATCGTCCCTTCGTCCCACCTTCGGGGCCTGCAACCAACGGTCGCGGCCTCGTTTGTGCATACAGACCAGCAACCCCTCTCACAGCCACGGAGACACCCGATGCACCGGTCAACTCGATTCGCCCTTGGGGCTATTGCAGCCCTGCTCACCCTGCCCTGCTCCGCCAACGCCCAGGGAAATACGATGTCGAAGGGCAACGGTCACGCCGATGCCAGTGTGGCCTTCCGGTTCGGCACCCTCGGATTCGGGCTCGAACTCAGCAAGCTGCTGATCAGCCACCTGGGTGTCCGGGTCGGCGCCAACTACTTCAAGACCAGCACGACCAAGGAGCAATCCAACATCAGCTACAACGCCACCGCCAAGCTTCAGGCCGTTTCAGCGCTGGTCGATCTCTTCCCCAGCAGCCGGGGCAGCTTTCACATCACCGCTGGCATCATGACTGACCCGGCCAAGGTGACGGCCATCGGCCAGCCAACCGGAGCGGACACCTACACCATCAACGACCACACCTACACCGCGGCTGAAGTGGGCACCCTCAGCGCCGAAGCCAAGTTTCCCGGCGTCGGGCCGTACTTCGGCATTGGGTTTGGCACTCCGGCCCGCAACGGCGGCGCGCTCAAGTTCCTGTTCGACCTCGGCGCCGTGATCGGCAAGGCCACGGTCGCGCTGGACGCCACCGGTGCCTCCGCCGACCCTGTCCTCGCCGCTGATCTCAAGGCGCAGCAGGACAAGACCCAGGCCGATGTCCAGAAGTATGCCAAGGTGTATCCGGTGGTGTCGTTCGGGATTGCGTACGCGTTCTAGGCGGGGGAGACAGTAGATAGAAGACAGGAGATGGGACAAGCCCCGAGAGATTGGATCCGATACCAGGTTCAGATCCAATCTTTCCGGCAACGTCCGTCCTCTGTCTGCAGGGATCCAGCGCGCTTCAGCTCGCAGTGCCGAGCCTCGGCTTCAGCCTTAACACCAGGAGACAGGAGACAGGAGATAGGACGAACCCCGAGGCTCGAGATCAGATACACACGCCAGCTTTGAGCTGACCAGCAAACGTCCGTGTCTCGCTTGCGATGATGCCAGGTCCCTTCAGGGTCCAAGGCCGAGCCTCGGCTTCAGCCTTAACACCAGGAGACAGGAGACAGGAGATAGGACGAACCCCGAGGCTCGAGATCAGATACACACGCCAGCTTTGAGCTGACCAGCAAACGTCCGTGTCTCGCTTGCGATGATGCCAGGTCCCTTCAGGGTCCAAGGCCGAGCCTCGGCTTCAGCCGAGGACAGAGGTGACCCCGCGCGCTAGGCGATCTACTATTTCCATTGGGGAGATCTCTCGCAGTTCGACGAGTCCTCAGTACGTCTGGACTTACTCGCCAAAACGAAGGACGGAGCTCCTAATTCGATGAGTCCCTGCCCCTCGCCGCTGCGCGGCTCGGGATGAGGTGTGTTCTAGGCCTGTTCCCGGTTCGCTGTTCCCGCATCTATCTCCCTCCTTCCATCTCCCCTCCCGCGGCCCCATCTTCTGGCGTCCCCTCACATACACAACTGGTATCAGTGGCCGACACCTTCGAGCGCCTCAAAGCCGCCCTGTCCGACCGATACGCCATCGAGCGTGAACTCGGCGCCGGCGGCATGGCCACGGTCTACCTGGCCGAAGACCTGAAACACCACCGCAAGGTGGCCGTGAAGGTGCTCCGCCCCGAGCTGGCCGCCGCCATGGGCGAAGATCGTTTCGTCCGCGAAATCGAAGTGGCCGCCCGGCTCCAGCATCCCCACATCCTCGGCGTCCTCGATTCGGGTGACGCCAGCGGCTTTTTCTACTACGTCATGCCCTATGTCGAGGGCGAGACGCTGCGTGATCGTCTCGCTCGTTCCGGCGAACTCCCCATTCCAGATGCGGTACGGCTGCTCGGCGAAGTAGCCGAGGCGCTATCCGTCGCGCACCATGCGGGTGTGGTCCATCGCGACATCAAGCCCGAAAACATCCTGCTCTCCGGTCGGCACGCCCTGGTCATGGACTTCGGTGTGGCCAAGGCCGTCACCGAGGCCAGCGGCCGCCAGCAGCTCACCACCGCCGGCGTGGCGCTCGGCACGCCGGCGTACATGGCGCCGGAGCAGGCATCGGCCGATCCGCAAATGGACGGTCGGGTCGATATCTACGCGATGGGTGTGCTCGGCTACGAGATGCTGACGGGGCATACTCCCTTCCCCGGGCTCAATCCGCAGCAGACCCTCGCCGCACACGTGACCCAGGCGCCACCGCCGTTGGCTCCACAACGGGCCGGACTCTCTCCAGTGCTCGAAGCAGTCATCCTGCGCTGCCTGGCCAAGCGGCCGGCCGATCGATTCCAGACGGCGGACGAGTTGGCGGCGGCGCTCGAGCCACTCGCCACGCCGAGTGGCGGGATGACCCCGACATCAACCCAGCCGGTGTCGGCGGTCATGTCCGCCATGCCGAGTAAGTCGATGGGGAAGTTCGTGGTGGCTGGAGCTGCGGTGTTGGCCGCGGTCGCCATTCTCATCTGGAAACCGTGGAAGGGAACGGGTGGCCAGCCGCTGGATTCACGACTGGTCGCGGTGCTGCCGTTCCGCGTGGCCGGCGCCGATCCGTCCGTCCAGTACCTGCGTCAGGGAATGCTCGACCTGCTGCAGGCCAAGCTCACCGGTGAAGGCGGCCCTCGCGCCGCCGATACCCGCTCCGTCCTTGCCGCGGTCCGGGATGCGGGGGGCACCGAGACGGTGGACCTGCCCGAGGACAAGGTGATCGCGGTCGCCCGGAAGATCGGGGCCGGACGGGTGGTGCAGGGCAGCATCGTGGGGCCGGCTGACCACCTGGTGATTGCAGCCACGATGCTCGAAATGCCCGGCGGGCGGGCGCTGGCCCAGACCACGGTCGAAGGACCCAAGGACAGCCTGTTCGTGCTGGTGGACCGGCTGACCGCGCAGGTGCTGGCGCTGGGCGCCGGTGCCAGCACCACCCAGTTGAGCTCCCTGACCACCGCCAATCTCGAGGCCCTGCGGGCCTACCTCGATGGCGCGACGGCCTATCGGCGGGGCGCCTTTCAGGTCTCGACTCCGACGTTGGAACGCGCGGTCGGTCTCGATTCGACCTTTGCGCTGGCACTGTCGCTGCTGATCGAATCGGATGGCTGGCACCCGGCCTCCGTCGACATGCGAAGGGTCAATCAGCTGGCCTGGCAGTATCGGGGCCGGCTCAATCCGCAGGACCGGCTCTTCCTCACCCTCCGCCAGGGAGCCCGCTACCCCAAGGCAACGCCTTGGACCGACCGGATTGCCGACGCGGAAAAGACGGTCCAGTCGATTCCGGAGAGCGCCGAGGCGTGGTACTACCTGGCCGATGACCTGTTCCATGCCGGCCGCCTGGCCGACCTGCCCGACCCGGTGCAACGGGCCCGCCAGGCGTTCGAAAAGGCGTTCAAGATTGATTCGCTCTACGCCGGCCCGATCCAGCATATGGCCCGGCTTGCCTTCGTGACCGGAGACACCGCGGCCCAGCGCCTCTGGTCCGCCCGCCAATTCGCACTCGATTCCACGGCCGAGAACATCCCGCTGGCCCGGTGGGACTTCATGCAGTCCTCCCGCGATGCCGCCGGGGTCACCCATTTCCTGTCGCAGCTCAAGTCGCAGCCGCTCCTTGTAGCCCAGTCGATCCTGTTCCAGAACACGCTCGACAGCGTCACCATCGCCCATCAGCCGGAGTTGATGGACGCGTTCCTGGCGCTGGCCGTCAGCCGGGGCGATCGGGTCGAGATGGCGAGCATGCACATCTTCACCCTGCTCAACCGAGGCCGTCCGCTCGAGGCCAGCACGTGGGCAGACACCCTCCATAGCATCAATCCGCTCAGCGGTAATACGGCCGGGATCGCGGCCCTCTATTACGGGGGGGCGCTGCCGGACTCCAGCCTGTTGACTGATGATTTGAAGGACTTCATCCGGGCCACCCACGGCGACCCGGCCGCGGCCCAGCGCACCGTGGCGTTCGAACGGGCCAGGGTGGCGGCCGATTCACTGCAGGGTTTCTGGTACCGCTGGCAGCCGGTGACGGAAGCGATGCTGGCGGTGCAGCGGCACGAACCCGATGCCGGGCGGAAGGTGGACCTGGCCGATTCCCTGTGGCGCGGGCGGGAGGGCAATGCCGAATTTGCCGCGATCCAGCTGGCCCGGCTGTACCAGGCGCAGGGCCGGAGCGACCGGGCGCTCCGGGCCATCCGGCGGCGCTTCTATGGCAACGGCGAACCCAATCCGCCGGGGCTGGCCGAGTCACTCCGACTGGAAGGGCTGTTCGCGGCCCAGGTGGGTGACAAGGTCGGCGCCATCCGGGCCTACCGGAACTATCTCAAGCTGCGGGTGGATCCCGAACCGTCGATGATCCCGCAGCGGGACAGTGTGAGGCGTGAGCTGGCGGCGGTGGGGGATCTTGAAAAGAAGCCATAGGCCGTAAGCCATTGGCCGTTAGCAGGTGGCCGGTCACTCCCGAGTGCCTTCACCGGCCTGGGGCCGACCGACCTCGTGGGGCTCACGACGACTGGAATCAACCCGGATCCGATGACTCAGGGGGCACCATGACCACCGACCGCCGCGCTTTCCTCGCGAGCATGGCCGCCACGGCGCTGACCGCCGCCAATCTCCCGACGCTCGCCTCAGCGCCGTGGGTCCGCCGCCGGACGACCTATGACCTCGTGCTTCGGGGCGGGCTGGTGTTCGACGGCACCGGCGCGCCCGGCATCACCGGTGATGTGGCCATCGCCGGAGATCGCATTGCCCTGATGGCACGGCACATCGCCGGCATGGGGACGGAGGAAATCGATGCCCGCCACCTGGCCGTGGCGCCGGGGTTCATCGATATCCACTCGCATGGCGACAGCAACATGCGCGAGGATCCGCGCCAGGAGTCGGTCATCCGCCAGGGCATCACCACCATCATCGTGGGACAGGACGGCGATTCGTGGTCGCCGAGGGCCAGAAATGATGCGGGGGATGGGTCGGTCGACAGCTTCGAGGCATTTTTTGCGACCGTGGACCAGATCCATCCCAGCGTCAATCTGGCCTCGATGATCGGACTCGGCGCGGTGCGCGGCGCCGTGGTCGGCGACGTGGACCGCCGCGCCACACCAGAAGAACTCGCCCGCATGGTCGCCATGGTCGAAGCAGCATTGGCGCAGGGGGCGTGTGGCGCCTCGACCGGCCTGGAGTACACCCCGGGAGCCTTTGCCTCGACCGAAGAGCTCGTCGCCCTCAGCCGACCGCTGGCCCGGCGCCGGTTGCCGTACGCCACCCACATGCGCAATGAGGACGACCAGGTCCTCGATTCAATCGATGAGGCCATCCGGATCGCGAAGGGCGCCGGCTGCCCGCTCGAGATTTCCCATCTCAAGATGCAGGGACCGCGCAACTGGCCCAAGCTGGACGACGCCTTTGCCCGGATCGCGGCGGCCAGGAAGAGCGGGATGGACGTGACATTCGATCGCTACCCGTACATCGCCTACCACACCGGGCTCGACCTGCTCTTCCCGAATTGGACCCGGGACGGCGGCACCGACGCGTTCATGGCGCGCCTCGATTCCACCGAGCTTACCTCGAAGATCAAGGCCTACGCCCTCGACAAAGTGGAATTGATCGGCGGGTGGGACAACGTGCTCATCAGCAGCACTCCCTCCGATCAGGACAAGATCGCGGAAGGCAAGCGACTCGGCGCCTACGCCCAGTCGCTGGGCCGCGACCCGTTCGACGTGAGCGTGATGCTGCTCAAGAACGCCAAGGGCGATGTGGGGATGGTCGGCTTCGCGATGGACGAACCGGGACTCGATCGCCTCTATCGTGACCCCCACAGCATGATCTGCAGCGATGGCGGCGCCTTTGCCAAGGATGGACCGACCCACCGTGGTTCGCCCCACCCGCGCGGCGCCGGCAGTTTCCCGAGGGTCATCGCGCGGTACGTGCGCGAGCGGAAGGTCATGACCCTGGCCACGGCCATTCACAAGATGACCGGCCTGCCTGCGTCACGGGTTCATCTGAGCGATCGCGGCCATCTCGCCAAGGGCATGGCCGCGGATGTCGTGGTGTTCGATCCCGCGACCATCGCCGACACCGCCACCTTCGAGAACCCGTTCAGCTACGCCATCGGGATCGAGGCCGTGATCGTGAATGGGAGTGTGGCGGTGCGCCAGGCCCAGCGCAGTGAAGGAACCAGCGGGAAATCGCTCACACCGGCGCAGGCCTAGAAAGCGAAAAGGGAAAAGGGAAAGGCGAGAGGGGAACAGACAAACCGCCTTCCTCTCTCCTCTCTCCTCTCTCCTCTCTCCTCTCTCCTCTCTCCGCTCTCCGCTCT
>JBDTTF010000228.1:0-7899 GCA_039930765.1 Gemmatimonadota bacterium
ACCAACGACAGTGGACCGATGCATCTCGCTGCCGCGGTCGGCACCCCGACGATTTCGCTCTGGGGCGCTGGCAACCCTGCCGAGACCGGGCCGCTGGGAGCGGGACACCGGGTGCTGCGGCATGCCGAACTGCCCTGCGTTCCGTGCCGAGCCAATACTTGCCCCCGGAGTGGCCGAGGGACCGTATTGCCCCGGGCTGAGCGGGAGTGCCTGGAGTTGATTACGGTGGATGAGGTGATGACAGCCATTGCACAACAGCCAGAGATCGGACAGCCGTTCCGCCTGCCGCGTTCCGCGAAGCCATGAACCGGCGAGGCGGCTCCACATGCTGTCCTGGAATTCGACGCGATACGCGGCACGCGGCGCCGGTTGGTCCGCAGCCGACCGCTCACCGTGAGCCAACCCATGCCTAAAGACTGCATCGTCGGAATCGATCTGGGCGGCACCAACATCGTGGCGGCCTGCGTCACGGAGGATGGACGGGCGCATTACGGCGAGCTGACCGACCTGACCATGGCGGACCAGGGTGCTGACGCGGTGGTGGCCCGGATCATTGCGCTGGCCCAGCGGAGCATCGCGGCAGCCAAGGCCGAGGAGGGCGACATCAGGATCAACGGCATCGGCATCGGGGCTCCGGGGCCGCTCGACATTCACAACGGGATTGTGCTGCTGGCGCCCAATCTCGGCTGGCTCAATCAGCCGCTCCGGGCCCGGGTCGGCGGCGCGCTCGGCTTGGCGGCCGCCCTCGACAATGATGCCAACTGCGCCGTACTCGGCGAATGGTGGCGCGGCGCGGCGCAGGGAGCCAGGAATGTCATCGGCCTGACGCTCGGCACCGGGATCGGTGGCGGGATCATTATCGATGGCCGGCTCTACCATGGCGCCACCGATCTCGCTGGTGAAGTCGGCCACACCACGATCGATGCCAACGGCCGGCACTGCAAGTGTGGCAACTACGGCTGCATCGAGGCCTACGCCTCGGGCCCTAACATCGCGCTCCGTGCGATCGAGGCCATTGAGAGCGGCACCGAAACCGACCTGGTGCGCCGGGCCGGTGGCGATCTCTCGAAGCTCACCGCTGCGACGGTGTATCAGTCGGCCCACGCGGGCGACGAGCTGGCGCTCGAGGTGGTGCGGGACACCGCCAAGTTCCTCGGAGCCGCCCTGGCCAATCTGATCAACATCTTCAACCCCGAAGTCGTGGTACTCTGCGGCGGGGTCACCCAGGCCGGCGAAACCCTGTTTGCACCGCTCCGCCGGGAGGTATCGCGCCGGGCGTTCAAGCCGGCGGTGGCCGCCTGCCGGATCGTGCCGGGTACACTGCCGGGCGTGGCCGGGGTGTACGGTGCGGTACGGGCGTTTCAGGAGCAGGTTGAGGCGGGGATTGTGAAATGCTGAGCATCGGAAGCGGGTACCGGGCTCCGGGTTCCGGTCTGCAAGTCGCGGCAGCGGACGGTGGAGGGAATCCTCGATCTGGTTTGCCCGGAACCCAGAACCCGGAACCGATTGGCTCATGGCAGTAAAGCGCCTTGGAGTCGTCGGATCTCTCGTCTGGGACGTCATCTACGGCCGGGATGTGCGTGAGGCGCCAATCGAGGAGTGGGGTGGGATCGCGTACGCGCTGGCCGGACTCGAGGCCAGCCTGCCGGATGACTGGCAGATCGTTCCGCTCATCAAGGTCGGCCGTGACCTGTCGCGCGAGGCGGAGCAGCTGTTCCGGAGCTACCGGCGAATGATTCCGGGAGGCCGTTGCGCCGAGGTCACGGTGCCGAACAACCGGGTGACGCTGCGATATGCCGAGGGCGAGCGGCGCACCGAACGGATGAGTGGCGGCGTACCCGGGTGGAGCTGGGCCGAGCTCGGGGCGTTAGTCCGTGACCTGGATGCCGTGTACGTCAACTTCATTTCGGGCTTCGAGATGCCGCTCGGCACCGCCCAGGCGCTCCGCCAGGGCTTTCACGGCCCGATTTACGCGGACCTGCACAGCCTGTTCTTCGGGATGCCGCCCGATGGCGTCCGGGTGCTTCGCCCGGTCGAGCATGTCCACCAGTGGTTCGCCTGCTTCGATGCGGTTCAACTCAACGAAGACGAGATGCGCCAGATCTCAACCGATCCACTGGGAGCCGCGGCCGAAGCGCTGGGCCAGGGCGTGTCACTGGTGGCGGTGACGCTAGGCTCACGCGGGGCGGTTTACGTGCAGGCGTCCGGCAGCGGGCCGTTTGCCGGCGGCAGCCCCGGCGATCCGGTGCGCACGGCCCTGATCGAGGCCCCGCGAGTGGACAGCATTGATCCCACCGGCTGCGGAGACATCTTCGGCGCCGCCCTGATCAGCCGGCTCCTGGCCGGTGACCCGGTGGATGCCGCGATGGGCCATGCCAATCGCCTGGCGGCGCGCAACGCCTCGCTGCGTGGCGCCTCGGGACTGGCGCCGCTGCTCCAGGGCGCGCTGGTGTCGGCATGACCCGGATCGTCGAGATTCCGAACTCCCTCGATGACCGGACCTTCGACATTTTTGCCGCGTCGCTGAAGGCGGATCAGCCCGACCTGCCGCGGCCGTTGTTCGATGCCCGTGGGGTGCAGTGGGCCTCGCCGTTCGGGCTGGTCGGACTGCTCACCGCCGGACAGGCCTGGCAGGAAGCCCGGCGCGAACGACCGCTGTTCACCGTCCCGGCCCAGGACGACGTGGTGCGCTACTGGGCCCGGACCGGTTTCTTCCGTGAGGCGGGCGAGCTGTTCGAGATTCACGGCAAGGTGCCCAAGGTCAAGATCGAGGAGCAGTCCGATGTCCTGCTCGGCATCACTGCGATACGGGCTTCGTCCGATGTGCACCAGGTGGTCGGGATGATCCAGGAGCGGGCCAGCCGGATGCTGGCCGACAAGCTCGGCCTCGAGGCCAAGGCCACGATGGGGTTCGCGATGTCACTGTCCGAGTCCTGCCAGAACATCGTGGAGCACGCCGGCACCAGTGGCTGGGTGTCGGTGCACGCCTACAACTACCGCCGCCGGCTGGGCCGCCGGGTGGTCGTCATCGCGGTGAGTGACGGTGGGATCGGATTCCGCCGCTCACTCGAGGGGGAGCAGTCGCGCCGCTACGGCGAGCGCTGGGGCGATGGCGCCGCGCTCGAAGCGGCGGTGATCCACAACGTCAGCCGGTTCCGCGACCCGGGACGGGGCCAGGGACTGGCCGGGATCAAGCGGTACCTGGCCCGCTGGGAAGGCAAACTCTCGATCCGGAGCGGCACTGCCCGGATCGCGATCGTGCCGGCCTGGGATGAGGACGTGCCGCTGGACGACCATCTCGCCTATTTTCCGGGGTCACAGTTGCAGGTCACGATCCCTTCCGCCCAGCCAGCCGAGTAATGGTTCATACCATCCGGGTCGATCAGGTCCTGCGCGAAGCGGTCGCCACTCCGTACCGCGATCTCGTCACCCGTACCACCGGGGCCGCGGTCCGGACCGGCATCGAGCGCGCCATCCTGGCCGACCACGGTTCCACGACCCTGCTCGATTTCTCCGCCGTCGGTCTGGTCGACTTCAGCTGCGCCGACGAGGTGGTGGCCAAGCTGCTGCTGGGCGTGCTCCCCGCCGGACGTTACCTGGTGCTGCTCGGCATCAATGAGGACCACTCCGAGGCCATCGATCATGTGCTGCGGCATCAGGACCTCGCAGTGCTGGTCACCGACGACGAGGCCGGTCCCTGCCGAACTCTCGGGCTGTTGTCCGACGATCTGCTCCAGGCGCTGGAACAGGTCCAGCGCCGCGGCGGGCTCGATGTGTCGGCGCTGGCCGCGGCAGCCGAGTGGACGCTGGAACGCGCCGCCCAGGCGCTGGAACGATTGACGCTGCTCCGCCTGGTCATGGCGGAAGCCCTTACCTATTCACCGGTGCCCATCGCATGAGCAAGCGCCGCCTCGGTCTCTCGACCATCGCGATCCATGGCCAGCCCCACAAGCGGCCGGACTGGACGCCGGTGATGACGCCGATCTACCAGAGCAGCACGTTCACCAATCCGGTCGGCTCCGACGAAACGGTGATGTACTCGCGGTACGGCAACAACCCCAACCAGACCGTGGTGGCGGGCCGGTACGCGCAACTCGAAGGAGCCGAGGCCGCGATCTTCGTGGGCAGCGGAATGGGGGCCACGGCCCTGGCGCACCTGGCAGTGCTCCGACCCGGCGATCACCTGGTGTCAAGTTCCTGGATCTACGGCGGCACCAAGCGGCTGTTCGACGAGGAGCTGGCCCGGTTCGGGATCGAGGTCACCTATGTGCCGCCCGACCAGCCCCGGCTGTGGAAGAAGTCCTGCCGCAAGGCCACCCGGGCGCTGTTCGTCGAGACCCCGACCAATCCGCTGATGCGGGTGCTGGACCTGACCCCGATGTCCCGGGTGGCCGAGGAATTCGGCCTGGCCCTGCTGGTGGACGCCACCTTTGCCAGCCCGATCAACTTCCGGCCGCTCGAGCATGGCGCCGACATCGTGATCACCAGTGCCACCAAATACCTCAATGGACACAGTGACGTGATCGCCGGCGCGGTGGCGGCCTCGACCTCGATCATCGACGAAGTCACCCGCCTGATGACGCTGTGGGGCCAGGCCATCGACCCCCACGCCGCCTGGCTGGTCGATCGCGGCATGCGCACCCTCGGCGTCCGGATGGCCCGGCACAACGAGAACGGAATGGCCATTGCACAGTGGGCCGATGGGTTCCCCGGTATTTCGAAGGTCCACTACCCGGGGCTTACCAGTCACCCGGATCACGCCTTTGCGACCCAGGTGCTGGATGGCTATGGCGGCATGGTGGCACTCGAGATCAAGGGCGGGGTCCGGGGCACCGAGAAATTTCTCAAGAAGCTCAAGATCGTGACCCACGCGCCGAGCCTGGCGGGGGTGGAAAGCCTGATTTCCGAGCCGAGGTTGACGTCCCATAGCCGGATGAGCGCCGACGAGCGGCTGAAGATCGGCATACCCGATGGCCTGGTCCGGCTGTCCTGCGGGCTGGAGGATGCGGCCGACCTGATCGCCGACCTGGAGCAGGCGCTGGGATGATCCGGTTCGTTCATGTGTCCAAGAGCTGGGCCCGGGGCGGCCCGGCCCTCAAGGATGTCTCGCTGCATATCCACCGCGGCGAGTTCGTCTTCCTGACTGGCCATTCCGGGGCCGGCAAGTCCACCATGCTGAAGCTGATGTTCGGCGAAACCCGCCCCACCACTGGTGAAGTGCGGGTGTCCGGATTCCAGGTCGGCTCATTGAAGCCGGTGGAAGTGCCCCGGCTCCGGCGCCGGCTGGGCATCGTGTTCCAGGACTTCCGGCTGCTGGAAGACCGCACCGCCGAGGAGAATGTGGCCTTCTCGCTGGAAGTCACCGGGGCCAGGGCCGACAGCATTCCCGCCCGGGTCATGCGGGTGCTCAACCAGGTGGGGCTGGCCTCGAAGTCACAGGCCTATCCGCACGAGATGTCCGGCGGTGAACAGCAGCGAGTCGCGATTGCCCGGGCGCTGGTCAACGACCCCGCCATTCTGCTGGCCGATGAACCGACCGGCAACCTCGACGAGCGGGCCACCCGCGGGGTATTCCAGCTGCTGCGCGACATCAACGGCGGCGGCACCTGTGTGGTCATGGCCACCCACGATCTCGACCTGGTCCGGCAGACCAACTACCGCACCGTCGAGATGCGGGATGGCGGCATCGTGTTCGACAGCGGCACTGACGGCGATGGCGAAGGCCACCAGCCTCCGCCCAGCGGGCCGGAGGCCGGATGAGACTTCTGATCCGCGAGGCGATGCTGAGTTTCCGGCGGGCGCCGATGCTGTCGGCCCTGTCGGTGACGACCATTGCCTTTTCGCTATTCGTGGTTGGGTTGTTCGGACTGGTGGCGCTCAACCTGCGGGAGGCGCTGCAGGACATCGAGAACCGGGTCGAGGTCGTGGCCTACCTGTTCCGGGGCAGCCAGCCCGAGACCGTGACGCTGGCCTCGCAGGATATTGCCGCGTTCCCGGAGGTGCAGAGTGTCACCTATGTGACCGAGGACGAAGCGCTGGAGCGGGCCAAGCACGAGCTGGTCGAATTCAAGGATGCCTACCAGGACCTGCAGACCAATCCGCTGCCCGCCTCGCTCGAGATCCGGCTCAAGCCAGGCAGTCGGGGCGCCGACCAGGTGGCGGCCGTGGCCGACCGGCTCAAGAGCTACCGGTTCGTCGAGGAAGTGCGCTACGGCCGCGAGTGGGTCGAGAAACTCGACCGGCTGCGCAACATCTTCGGTTTCGTCGGTCTGGTGATCGGGCTGGCCTTTGCGATCGTGGCCGTGGTCATCATCGGCGTGACGATCCGGATCACGGTGCTGCAGCGCAAGCGGGAGATTGCCGTGATGCGCCTGGTCGGGGCCACCAACAACTTCATCCGCGGGCCGTTCATCCTGGAGGGCGCCATCAAGGGCCTGCTGGGCGGAATCCTGGCGGTCCTGATGTGCTATGGCGCCTTTCTGCTGTTCAAGGGCCAGGCCGACCTGGCCACGTCAGGCCTGGTCTTCTTCCGGCCGAGCGAGGCCACGATGGGGCTGCTGTTTGGCACCCTGATCGGGTTGGGCGGAAGCCTGGTGAGTGTGGGGCGGCATTTGAAGAATGTCTGAACCGCAGTGGGGGCCGGGGGGCAGTGGGGCGGGTCGCTCACCGTTTCGTCACCTTCGCCTCGCGCTGGCGCTGATCGTCGCGGGCCTGGTCCGACTGCCCCCCTGCCCCCCTGCCCCGCTCTACGCCCAGGTCACCCCGGATCTCGAAGAAAGCCGCCGCCGCCTCGAGGAAATCAAGAAGGAGCGCGAACAGCTTCAGAATGATCACGAGCGGCTGCAGAGCGAGGTCCACGATCTCAACCAGGAACTGGACAACATCGAGCGCCAGCGGCTGGCCACCAACCGGCTGGTCAACGAACTCGATACCCAGATCGGCGGACTCAACTCGCAGGTCGATCGGGTCACCGCCGGCCTGCTGCTGGCCCAGGACAATCTCGCCGAGAAACGGGCGGTGCTGGGCCGCCGCCTGTCCGACATCTACAAACGCGGTTCGCTCTGGTCCTTCGAGGTCCTGGTCTCCGCCGAATCGTTCGGCGACCTGCTCAGCCGCTCCAAATACCTCTACCTCTCCAGCCGCCAGGACCGGTCGCTGCTCGACGAAGTCGAGAAGTTGCGGACCACGGTCCAGAGCCAGCGCGACGAACTGCTCGGCGTCCGCACCCAGCTGGGCCAGCGACGCGAGGAACGGGAAGACGAACTCAAGAAGTATGGCGAACTGGCCGGCGAACGGGCCCGGCGCCTGCGCGACTCGCGTCGTTCCGCCAAGGACACCGAGGCCCGCCTGACCCAGCTCGACCGCGACGAAGCCAAGCTCAATGACGTCATTGCCGCCGCGGAACGGGCCCGGGTCGCCCGGGCCAGACCGGGCGCCGTGGCCGCGCCCGGCGCGATTACCACCGCCGATATCGGCAAGCTCGACTGGCCGGTTGACGGACGGATCGTGATCTCCTTCGGCCGCCAGACGCTGCCGAACGGGGCCGTCGTTCGGCGCAATGGCATCGGGATATCGGCGGCAGAAGGAACGCCGATCAAGGCCGTCGAATCGGGTCGGGTGCTGCTGTCCGGCGCCATGAGCACCTATGGCCTGTCGGTGATCATCGACCACGGCAACGGCTATTACTCGATCTACTCGCAGATGCAGGAAGCGGCGGTCAGGAAGGGCGATGCAGTCAATCGCGGCGACGTCATCGGCAAGGTCGGTGGCAAGAACAGCGACGAGGGGCCACATCTGTACTTCGAGATCCGGGGCTCGAACCAGATTGCGCTGGACCCGGCGGAGTGGTTGAAGAAGCGGCGGTAATCGAGGGTCGAGGGTCGAGGGTCGAGGGTCGAG
>JBDTTF010000229.1:0-15964 GCA_039930765.1 Gemmatimonadota bacterium
GGCGGACAGGCGGAAGATCGCAACCAGAGCATTGCTGTCAATTCGGAGCGGCTCCCGCCTGAGTGACAAGATTTCTATATCGTGACGAACGCCGCTTCCCACTCCGCCGTGTTCTTGTCCTGCTGGTAGTACTTCGCCACGTCGATCACGATGTTGTCGCCATCGCGCCGAATACCGAACCGGTCCATTCCGCGGGTGGCGCGCCCCGACACGAAGACGCCGTCCGGCGTGTACCGCGAGTGATGGCGGGGGCACTGAAACTGGTGGTCCTCGGCCTGCCATTTGAGCGCCGTGTGCTGGTGGGGGCAGGACAGGTTGAAGCCGTAGGCTTTCTGCTGGAAACGCACCACGATGATCTCGCTGTCGTGATCAATCGTGGCGCCATCTTCGGCCGGCAGCGGATAGGTGTGCTCGTCCCCGGCGCGTCCCAGCGGACGGATGGCGCCGAGCGACATGGCGGCCGCCCGGGCCGGAGTGGTGCCCAGGCTCGTGGCGATGGCGGCAAGCAGCAGGGCCGCTTCCTTCATGAAGGAGCGGCGACCGACCAGCGCGCAATCCGCACAGTCGTCGATATCGGTGGGCCGGACAGTTTCGGGCATTGGGTTCAGGCGATGGTGGTGAGAAAGGCGCCGGCCAGCAGAATTGCAAACCAGAGCACCAGGCTGAGCGCCGAGGTGCCACGAAAAACCTGCCAGCCGTCCTCACCGCGCTCAAGCTTCCGCTCGGCCCGGAGCCGGACGAATCCATTGATCAGCAGCGAGGCCACCAGCCCCATCTTGACCCAGTACAGCACCGAGGTGAGGTAGGTGTGCAGGTCGGACAGCAGGATGGCGAGGCCGCTCGCGATCGTGAGGCTGAGGCCGATGATGACCAGGCGGTGCACCGACCTCAGGCGGGCCAGATCGCGGGAGAGCTCCGCGCTGGATCCCGGAACCAGCTGCAGCGAGGTCCGGTCGGCGGACACCGCCATGCCACCGCCGAGCAGGATGCCGGCCAGGTGCACGTAGGTGACGCCGGCGCTCACCGCTTTCTGGTCCCCGTAGAAGTGGGCCCAGCGCTCGACCAGGGCCGGAATACCTGAAGCCGTCATCATTTCCAGATCAGCATCATGAGATATCCCGCCATCGCGGTACTGATCGAGGCGATGGCCAGGGCGCGGTGGGTGCCGGCCCCGGCATTATTGCCGCCCCGACCCTCATGGTCATCCGGGGCACTCGAGCCAGTGGCGACGAAGCCGGCATCGGACAAGATCATCAAGCCGCTGTGGATGAATCGGCGGGTCCGGCCGTTGGGGTCCTTCCGCCCTTCCCAGAGATTCCAGACCCCGGTGATGGTGTTGACCCCGAACAGTCCGGCGACCCCGAGCGCCACGGCGCTGTGGGCGCTCCGGGTCCCGCGCATGTTGCGCAGGCTCGCGCTGTCCGCGTTGTAGAGCTTCTGGCCGAGGTAATACTCGGCGGCGAACAGCGGCAGGGTGGCGTAGCTGGCCCAGCGATGGATGTCGTTGCGCACCTGGTAGGCGTGGCTGTACTCGAAGGCGTGGGGCCGTCCGGGTGGGGCCGTGTCCGGCAGCACCGCCGCGTACCCGCTGAAGCCCTGAGGCATCAAGGGGCCGGCGCGGAAAATCGGATCGGAGGCGGCGACCGTCGCTCCACAGGAACAGGCGGTGATGCTCGAGTCCGGTGGCGGGACCATGAGCGTCTGGCGCGGCATGATGCCGCCCGCCGCCAGGAGCCAGATCAGGGATTGCATGGTGTCCTCCAGTGAACGCGGCTGCAACGAATCGTTGCAGGTCCGATGCGGGGCGGCGGCGTGTACGCCGGATCGTACACCTGTTAACACGAACAGTAATGAGTGTGTTGGCTGATCCGACGCAGATGAAGCAATGTTCACTGGATTTTCATGACGGGACGATGACAGACGGCGGGAGACTGCAATTGTGCCGCGATCACACCCCCGAGGTCACGACCCGGCAGAGCTGGATCGCGAGCCGGGGAGTGATAGGCTCGTGCTCCTCCGGATTGGCCAGCCCCGACAGCACGGCCCGGAGCTGGACCGCGCTGTCGGCCTCATAGCCCAGGTCGCTCCGCATCTCGAGCAGTTCGGCCCAATGCTCCACCTGGCCGGCGGAAAGTTCGCCGCTGACATAGCGGGTGAGCAGCTGGACCACATCGCCCACCGTCAGGACGACCAGTACCTCCTCGGAATTCCAGCCGAAGGCCCTGAGCTGGGCCACCGTATCTCCGAGCGGGAGGTCGTAGCGGACCAAGCGCGTGAGAAGTGAGGTCCGGTCTTCCAATCGTGTGCTCCAGTACGGGGAATACCGCTGCCGGTCTCAGGTCACGGCCGGGTCGGCCAGGAGCTCGAGCGCATTGGCTGCCGCGGCGCCACTGGCGGTGTTGTCGAACATGCACCAGGCGTCGCGGCCGCCGCCACGGTGCACTGCCATGCGGGCCGCCAGGGCCCGGAGGTACGCCGAATCATAGGCCGAGTGGTACTGCTTCGGCGAGCCGTGCAGCCGATAGTAGACCGGATTACCATAGCCGCCCGGCTCGTGGGCCCTGTCGCTCAGCGCCGGATCCGCGGCCACTCGGCTGATCCGGTATTTCACCAGCAGCTGGTCGCCTCTGGGAGAGAACCAGCTTGAATGCCGAGGTTCGATGACCGCCGGTCCCGGATAGCGGCGCCGAAAGTCCCGCAGGAACCCATCCACCGATGCAACCTCGAGGTCGAGACTGGGTGGCAGCTGGATCAGCAGGCAGCCGAGCTTGCCACCCAGTGCCGACACTTCACCGAGGAAGCGGGCCAGCGGGTCGGCCGCGTCGATCAGCCGCCGCTCGTGAGTGATCACCTTGGGCAGCTTGACCGAGAATCGGAATTCCGGCGGCACCGACGCCGCCCAGCGCGCGTACGTGGCGGGTCGATGTGGCCGGTAAAACGATGAATTGATCTCGACCGCGGGCAGCCGTCCGGCATACCGGGCCAGGCCGCTGCCGATTTCCGGAACGAGTGGTCTGAGTGGCGCGGGAATCGACCAGCCAGCGGTACCGATGTAGAAGTGGGCTGGCACGAGAGGTGTCGAGGGTGAGAGGGAGCGGGGTTGCCTGCCGCAGGAGAGGATCTACCGGTCTGCGGTCACCCGACCGCCGGAAATGCCGGCGACAAGTCCTCAGGCCGAGGCAAGGAGTACGGATGGGTTTCGTAGCCGTAGACCTCGAGGCTCGCCAGCCGGCCTTCGCGCTGCCAGAGAAGGATGCCAATGGCTACGCCCTCCGGCGATTTGCCCTGGGCATCGGCCACCATGGTCGCTCCCTTGGCCTGGGCATCCGCGATGAAATCGACGCTGGGGCAGCCGCACTTGCAGCAGCCAACGATTTCCAGTTCGGGCACCTGGGCCATCAGCGGGGCGATGTCCGGCACCACGGCCGCCTCCGTGAGCAGCCACTCGATCAGTCCCAGTTCTGCCTCAGTCGGTGGCCGCGGAAAATTCCGCATCCTGTCATCTCCCGTTACGACGTGCGTGCCGAAATTGCCCGAGTTGGGCGGATCCGACCTCTCCAGGCAGTATATCGACGAATGGCGGGGGGAGCCGTCAGGAG
Source organism: Gemmatimonadota bacterium (assembly GCA_039930765.1). Lineage (GTDB taxonomy): Bacteria > Gemmatimonadota > Gemmatimonadetes > Gemmatimonadales > GWC2-71-9 > DATEHG01. The sequence goes on from JBDTTF010000229.1 coordinate 3,600, forward strand.
GATTACTGCCCCGCTGCCCCCCCGCCCCCCCATCTCCCCGCCAGCGCCGCCACCGGCTCGGCCACCGACTGCAGCCGCCCGAACCGCGCAGCCTCCTGGTCCTTGAGGCTGGCCAGCGCCATCACTCCCCACTCCTGGATCCGCTCCGCCGCCTTCACGGTCAGCAGCACCTCGGCCACGGGGGTGGCGCCATCGGCGCCCTGCAGGTGCAGCGGCAGACCGTCGACCTCGACGCCGATCGACCCCTTCATGCTCCAGCCGTGCTCCGCAAAGGCGACGGCGTGCAGCTCCGCCACCAGCAGGGCCGGGTTACCCCAGCAGTAGTCGCCATGGGTGGAGGACTCGCCCCACTCCTCGAATGGCATCCGCTCGCACGACTCGGTCGCCCGGCCGTACGGCAGCCGGACGAGATATCGCGGCAGCGCCAGGCCCAGCCAGCGCGCCGACACGCTGTGACGCAGCGCGCCCCAGTAGGGCGCCGGCTTCGGATGCCAGTCGTGCGGATCAGCCGATTCGAGCAGCGACGATGCCCCCACCAGCGCCGGTGATGCGCCCGAGATCCACGGCGCGCCGAGTGACTGGCCGAGCGCTGCCAACCGGCCGAGCTGCTTGAGGTCTTCGTCGTCCGGGCCGAAGGTGAAGAGCCCGGTGAATAGTGACCACGGCTGATCCGCCGAGGATTCCTTGAACAGGCGCGCTACGCCGCCGGGATTTTCTACGGATGAATTGGTCAGGTCGAGCCGGAGCTCGGCGGAAGACAAATCGATGAGATGTATCTGCAGCATGGAGCTGGTATCAACGCGTCGCACCAACCGGTCGACTCCCCGCCATGCCGCCTCGAGCGCCAGAAAGTCGGGATGATGCAGCACGGCCCGGAGTGCGGCACTCAATGCGGCCTCGACCTCGGCCAATAGATCGGCCTGGCGCGGGTCGGGCCGGGGAATCAGGTGGGGCCGCAGCATCTTCTGGATCAGGGCATGCAGATCGGGGCCCGATTCGGCGTGGGGCGTCTCGGCATCGCCATCAGGTCCGCCCAGGATGGCGTCGAGCAGGCCGGCACCGTCGCTCGGATGGTGAACTCTGAATTCTTCCCCTTCGGGGGAAGAGTTCGGGCGGGCAGGCGGGCGGGCGGGCAGTTGATCCGGATTGCGAGCGAGGCTTGCGGCGGCCTCGGCAAAGGTCTTCGGGTTGGCCAGCCGAGCCCGGAGCGAGCCCATTTCCCTGAGCAGCGGGACCCGGTCGATCAGCTGGTCGGGATGGAAATCGTCGATCGAGCGGAACCGTACCGCGATCCGGGGCGATTCGGGGCCGCCAATGGCCAGGTGGAGCTCGGGAGCCAGAGCGGCGATCACGGCGTCGAGGTCGTCGCGATCGACCTGAACCGGGCGCTGGGCCGCGATCTGGTCGCCGGTCGACAGAATGCCGCGCGACGCTCGGCCGGAAAAATCGCCGAGCACCGCCAGGCGGAACGGGGTGTCATCGAGCGGGCGGGCCTCTCCGCCCTGGCCCAGGCTCACATCGAGACCGATCTGGTGCTGATTGCCGCGCGGTGCCATCGTGCTTCCTCCGCTGTGTCGCTGCTGGAAATCCCGGCCTCGGATGCTACCTTCATCGGATGCGGCAACTGCAATCGGTCCTCTGGACCAAAGGGGTCCTGCTCACCCCGCAACACCTGCAGACGCAGGACCGATTCCTCGAAGACCTGCTCGACTTCCAGCTCTCGACCCTGACCTTCTGTCCCTGGGGCGTGTCGCGGCTGGAAATCGACCGGGAAGCGCTGGCCGGCGGTGCGTTCAAGCTGACCGCCGGCCGGGGGATCTTTCCTGACGGACTGCTGTTCGACTTCCCCGACAGCGACCAGGCGCCGGCGCCGCGGCCGCTGGCCGAACTATTTGCCCCCGACCAGAAATCGCTCGACATCTACCTGGCCGTTCCCGAGTACCGGAGCGGTGGTACCAATGTGTCGGCGGCCCAGAAGAACCAGCAGACCCGGTTCGTCGCCGAGGCGGTGCTGCGCCGCGATGAGAATACCGGCCTGGCCGAGAAGCCGATCCAGGTGGCCAGAAAAAATCTGCGGCTGCTGATCGAGGGCGAAGCCATCGAGGGCAACTCGGTGCTGCGGATCGCGAGAATCCAGCGCGGGACCGCCGGCGAGCTGCAGCTCGATGCCCAGTTCGTGCCGCCGCTGCTCGATATCGTCGCCAGCGACCACCTGATGGCCATTGCCCGCCGGCTGATCGAGATCCTGTCGGCCAAGAGTACCACCCTGGCCGGCAGCCGGCGGCAGAAGAACCAGAGCCTGGCCGAGTTCAGCGTGGCCGACGTGGCCAACTTCTGGCTGCTGTACACCATCAATACCCATCTGCCCCAGATCCGCCACCTGTTCGAGATCCGGCGCGGTCATCCGGCCGAGCTGTTCGAGGCCATGTCGGCCCTGGCCGGCGCCCTGACCACCTTCTCGACCACACTGCATCCGCGGGTGCTGCCGGCGTACGATCACGCCGAGCTCACCACCTGCTTCACTGATCTGGACGACAAGCTCCGGCTGCTGCTGGAGACGGTGGTGCCGTCCAACTGCGTGTCCTTGCCGCTCAAGCTGGTGCAGCCCTCGGTCTACGCCACCGCCATCGACCAGGACCGTTACTTCTCGGCGCCGCAGCTGTATCTCGCGATCAGCACCGATGGCAATCAGGCGGACCTGCAGCGGAAGGCGCCGGCACTGCTCAAGGTAGGATCGGCCGACCGGCTCGACCGGCTGATCAAGCAGGCGCTGCCCGGAGTGGGGCTCACCTACGTCGCCAATCCGCCCAGCGCCATTCCGGTCAAGCTCAAGTACCACTACTTCCTGCTCAACAAGTCGGGATCGGAGTGGGACGGCATTGGGCTGGCGCGGAACCTGGCGGCCTACGTACCAGCGGATTTCCCCAATCCGGAACTCGAACTGGTCATCGTGCTGCCGCCGAAGGACGGGTAAACAGGAGATAGGAGATGGAAGATGGGAAAACGAGATCGCCTCTCCCATCTTCCATCTGCCATCTGCCATCTGCCGCGGTTCAGTGTTTCCTCAGCACGAAGTACAGCACCGCCGCCACCATCGCCACGACCAGCGCGCCCAGCACCCCGAGCACCACCGGCAGATTCGATTTGACGGGCGGCTCGGGAGCAGCGGGCACGGCTGGAGGACGGTAGGCTGGCGGCGCTGGCGGCACCGGGGCCTGGAACTGTGGCATGCCGCCCTGCACCGCGGGCGGTTGAGCGGCACCGGATGCCGGCAACTCGGCCCGCTGCATCATCCTGGTAAACTCACTGCCACTGGCTGCCGATTGCGCCGGCGGCTGATAACTCGGCGCCTGGGGCGGCAGCGGCGGGGCAAAGGGTGAGGGTGCTTCCGGCTTGGGCGCCGACAGCGGGCTGAACATCCGGGTGAATTCGCCGGGTTCCTTGCCGGATGACGGCGGCACCGCCACCGGATTCATCGGCGCGGTGGCACCGGGCTTCCGCACTGGCGGTTCGGCGCCACGGGCCAGCCGGCGGGCCAGGTCGTCGTCGGCCGAGGGAGGCGGCGGCGGCGCCGGGCGAGACTGGGCTGAAAAGGCGGCGGTGAACTCTCCCGGCGGAGCGGGCTTGGCCGGCGGCCGGACCAGCGGCGCAAAGGCCGGCGGTGTGGCCGAGGACATCGAGCCTGGCTTGGGAGTCGGCGGAGGCACCGGCGTGAAGAGCTGGGTGAACTCCCCCGGTGGCGCGGCGGCGGGCGGCGCGGCCGCGGGACCCTGGGGCGGCTTGATACTTCCCGGCATTGGGGTTGAACCGGGATTCACCGGTGCGAACAGCTGGGTGAATTCACCGGGCCCTTCGGCCTTCGGCGGCGCGGCTGGTGGCGCGGGAGCCGAGGGGGGCTTGGCCGCATGCGAAGATGGCGGCGGGGCCGTGGCAGGGTCGTAGACCGGGATATAGATCCGGGTGGCCGGCGGTGAGCCGGTACTCTTGGCCTTGGCCGGCTGAGGTACAGCTGGTGACACCACCGTCTTGGGGGTTGGGGCCGGTGGCGGCGGTGCCGGCGGGGCGAGCGGCTCCGGCAGCGGGACGAATGCGTCGGGCTGCTGCTTCCGGATCTGCTGGGCAAACTCGTCGGTCTCGGAGATCGTTTGCGGCGCGGCCGGTGGTGGCGACGGTGGTCCGGACTCCTGCCTCACGATCTGGGCAAAGACTTCAGAGTCGGAGACTTCAGGCTCTGGAGCCTGGACTGCCGGGCGGACGGGCGGGCGGGCGGGCGGTGGCTCCGGCGCGACGACTGGCTCCGGCTCGACAGGCTTCGGATGCAATGCCGGAGTAAAGACGCTGAGCGGCAGGATCATCGAACCCTGGTCCGACGAAAGCATTGACTCGATCGTCCCGCCGACGGCCGTCGCCGGTGGAGCAGGCGGTGCCGGTGCCGGCTCGACTGGCCGCGCCGGTGGCGGTACCACCGGTGGCGCGACGACCGGTGGCGCAGTCGGAGTGGGCTTCATCCCGGTTGGCGGCAGCTTCATCGCCGAGAGCATCTGGGTGAACTGGCCGGCAGGCGGAACTTCCGGGCGGACAGGCGGGCGGGCGGGCGGTGGTTCCGGCGAAGTGGAAGCCTGAACCTCCGGGCGGACCGGCGGGTGGGCGGGCGGTGGCTCCGGGGCAACGACTGGCTCCGGCTCGACCGGCTTCGTCGGGGCAGAAAATGCCCGGGTAAAATCGCCGGGACCGGTGGCCTGCACCTCCGGGCGGGCGGGCGGTGGCTCCGGCGCGGCGGTCGCCAGCGGCTCCGGGGGGCTGGGGGGCAGTAGTTCCGGCGCGGCTTCCGGCTTTGAATCGGCCGGCTTCAGCAGGGGAGAAAACGCCCGGGTAAAATCGCCAGGCTGCGAGGCCGCCGCTGGCAGCGGGGGGGCCGGGGGGCTGGAGGGCGCGGGTGCCGCTACCGGTTCCGCGATTCGTGGTGGCGGTGAGAAGGCCCTGGTGAAATCACCGGGCTGATCGGACATCGAGGCGGGTGGAGCTTCGGCGAGTTTCGGCGGTGGCGGCGCCAACGACGGCACCGGCATCATCAATTGGGTAGCATCATTGACCGCGGCTGGTGCGGCGGCGGCCGGGGCCACTACGGCGGGGCGCACCGAGGTGACCGGCACGATGTGACTGCGGGTGCCGAGCCAGGCGCCGAGGGTGGTGAACTCGAGCAGGAACCGGGTGACGATGACCGTGGCGCCATCGACCTCCACCTGCTCGATGATCTTGGCCCGGTCCTCGGCCACCAGCCCGTCGAGCAGCTGCAGCAGGGCGGAGTTGGGGCCGGTGGCTTCCGCGTCGAGCAGATGCACCATCACCACCGCGCGGGTGGCGCGCTGCAGTGCCGCAAAGGTTCGGACCCGGTCTTCGGAAACGGGCTTGAGCAGCTCGTAGCGCGCCAGGAATTCGTCGTTGGTCAGTTGATCCTCATGGACTCTTTGATATCATATTACCGTCGCACCCGGACCCGGGCAATTACGCCGGTCCGCTCGGGGCCGTCACCACTGGAGCCGAATGAAGCCGTTGTCGCGGGTCGTGTGGCACGAGGGGATGCACCTGGCCCAGCATCATTTCCAGGCCCAGAGCCGGTATTTCGAGGATTCGATCGGCTTTGCCCTGGGGCAGCTGTTCTATCGCCCCTATGGGCTGGCCGGCCTCGAGCTCGACGCCGATGCGCTGCGCAACGGGACCGTGTCGCTGGTCCACGCCCGTGGCAGCATGCCCGACGGGCTGGCCTTTCATTTTCCCGAGAGTGACCCGCTGCCGCCGCCGCTCGAGATCCGCGAGCTGTTCAGTCCCACCGTCGACAGCCAGATGGTGCTGCTGACCGTGCCAGCCTACCGCCCCGACCGGTCCAACACCGCCGTCGGCGGCGCCATGACCGATGGCACCCCCCGCTTCATCAGCGAAAATACCCAGGTCCGGGACGAGATCTCGGGCCAGGACGAGAAGCCGGTGCCGATGGCCCGGAAAAATTTCCGGCTGATCCTCGACGGCGGCGCGGCCGACGACAGCGTGATTTCGTTGCCGCTGGCCCGGGTCCGCCGGGACGGCGCCGGCCACTTCATCTACGATCCGGCCTACATCCCGCCCTGCCTGCAGATCGGGGCCAGCCCGCCGCTGATGGCCATGCTCAACCGGGTGATCGAGATCCTCGACAGCAAGAGTGCGGCCATGTCCGCCCGCCGCAAGCAGGACCAGAAGACCGTGGCCGACTATGCCTCGAGCGAGGTCGCCGATTTCTGGCTGACCCACACCGTCCACTCCGGACTGGCCCCGCTGCGCCACCACCTGCAGGCCAAGCGCTCCCGGCCCGAGCAGCTGTACGTCGAAATGTCCCGGCTGGCCGGCGCGCTCTGCACCTTTTCACTCGACTCCCATCCGCGCACCCTGCCGCTGTACGACCATGAGCATCTGGCCGAGACATTCGGGGCCCTGGAAAAGCACATCCGGGCCCATCTCGAAGTGATCGTGCCCACCAGCTACGTCTCGATTCCGCTCGAGAGCCAGGCCAATTCGCTGTTCATCGGCACGGTGACCGACAAGCGCTGCTTCGAGACCTCGCGCTGGTTCCTCTCCATCCGGTCCACCAGCGGCGAGGGCGACCTGATCAAGAATGTGCCCGGACTGGTGAAGGTCTGTTCCCAGAAATATGTGCCGCGACTGGTCAAGGAAGCGCTGCCCGGCCTCTCCCTCGAGCACGTCCCCTCTCCACCAGCCGCGATTTCCCCCCGGCTCGGCACCCAGTACTTCCGGATCCAGCAGCAGGGCCCGTGCTGGGACGCGATGCGAAAGGCCGCTGATGTGGGCGTCTACGTCCCCCAGGCGATTGCGGGGGCCGAAGTCGAGATCCGGGTGCAAACTCAAGGCTAGAGGCCGTTAGCCGCTGGCCGTCGGCAAGCAGCCGATAGCTGGTAGTTATCAGCTCCGGCACCAGCCAGCTCATCCCGAGCGAGCGAAGCGAGAGAGGGGCCCCGCCCGCATAGATCGACGCCTGCGACCCACCGGTCTGACGGAGCAGTTCCCTCGGGTACTCTCGTTGCGCGAGGGATCCCTCGGGATGAGGTGCGCTGAGGCGACTCGAACACCCACCTCATCCCGAGCCGCGGAGCGGCGAGGGACCCCGCCCGCATAGATCGACCCCGGCGGGCCCTCCCCACCTGGGAGGAGTAGTCCTCACGCCTCTTGAACCAGCCTCGGGCCGGCTCATGCCTCGAGAGATTGCTTCGGGCGCTCAGCGCCCTCGCAATGACGGAAAGCCTGGGACGGCGGCCCCTCGCTGCGCGCGGGATGAGGTGCCCGTGAATCGTGAGCCGTGAACCCGGTACCCTTACCCGTTGAAACGTAAGGTTTTAAGACCAGTAGCGAGTCCGGCCCGCGCACGATAGTATAGAAGGCTCTCACGCCACGCTCCGACCCCAGGAAATCAGTCCATGACCGGCGACACCTCCCGACCGCCGCGGGACGCGACGGATCCACCCCTGCAGCGCCGAGGCACGCTCGCGCTGCTATTGCAGGAAGCGCTGACCGCGATCGAGCGGCTCCGGGCCAACCGGCAGGTCGCCGCCGATGGCGAGAGCTTCCGGGCCCATCTCAAGAACCTGCTGGCCACCTCCGAAGAGGAGGCCCGCCGGGCGGGCTACGCCAACGGCGATATCAAGCGGGCGGTGTATGCCGTCACGGTCTTCGCCGACGAGTCGGTGCTCAACAGCTCTCAGCCGATGTTCGCTGACTGGCCCAAGATGCCGCTGCAGGAAGAGCTGTTCGGCGGCCACATGGGCGGCGAGCTGTTCTTCAAGAACCTGCAGGAGCTGCTGACCCGCCAGGATTCCGAGGATCTGGCCGACCTGCTCGAGGTCCACCAGCTCTGCATGCTGCTGGGCTTCAAGGGCCGCTACTCGATGACCGACGGCGGCGAGCTGCGGGGCCTGATCCAGGCCCTGGGCCAGAAGATCGACCGGGTCCGCGGCGGGATTCCGCCATTGTCTCCCGCGTGGTCACCGCCATCCAACGAACAGATCCCGGTTTCCATCGATCCCTGGCTCCGCCGGCTCGGCTTTGGCGCCCTGGGCGCTCTGGCCTTTGCGATGATCCTGCTGCTGATCTTTGCGCTGGTGCTCCGCGGCGGGGTGAGTGATCTCCACGCCCTGGCCACGACGCTCACGCCATGAACACTCTCCGCGCCGAAGGGCCGGCCCGATGACCCGCAAGTCGAAGATCTGGCTGTTCGGCCTGCTGGGCCTGGTGGTCTGGTGCCTGCTGGCCTGGTTCACCGCCCGCTGGCTCGGACTCAAGGGCACCGACGTGCTGGTCCTCCGGCTGCTGCTCTGGTTCTGTGGCCTGGTGGCCACCGGCGTCCTGATCTGGTTTCTGCTGGGCCGGGAAAAGAACCGGCCGGCCACGGCACCCGGCGTGGGTGATGACATCGATGCCGCCATTGCCACCGCGCGGGGCCGGCTGGCCACCTCGAAGGTCGGCGACAAGGGTGCGATGGCCAAGCTGCCATTGCTGCTCTGGCTCGGACCCGAGGGCAGTGCCAAGACCACGGCCGTGGTGCGCTCCGGGCTCGAGCCCGACCTGCTGGCCGGCGAGGTGTTCCGTGGCGATGCGATCGCCGCGACCCGGGCCATCAACGTCTGGTATTCCAACAAGGCCATCTTCCTCGAGGCCGGCGGTCCGGTCACCGCCGATCCGGGACGCTGGTCCCGGCTGGTCAAGCACCTGCAGCCCAACCGCCTGGCCGCGATCTTCTCGCGCGGCGAGCAGGCGCCGCGGGTGGCCATCGTCTGCGTGAGCAGCGAGGCGTTCCTGGCCCAGGGCGGCGCTGAGGCGGTGCTGGGCAGCGCCCGCGACCTGCGGGCCCGGCTCACCGAAGTCTCCCGCAAGCTCGGCATCCGGCTGCCGGTCTACGTGATGTTCACCAAGGCCGACAGGATTCCCTACTTCAACGAATTCGTCCGCAACCTCTCCAACGAAGAGGCCAACGACATCCTCGGCGTCACCCTGCCGTATGACAGCGGGCCGGTGGGCTCCTATTCCGATCGGGTCCATCTCCGGATCAGCAACCAGATGCAGCGGCTGTTCCAGTCGCTGGCGGCGCGGCGGCTGGTGCTGCTGCCCCGCGAGGCCGACGCCACCACCCGCGGCAACGCCTACGAATTTGCCCGCGAGTATCGCAAGCTGGCGCCGCTGGCGGCCCAGTTTCTGACCGATCTCTGCAAGCCGAGCCAGCTGGAAGTCAGTCCGTGGCTGCGGGGCTTCTACTTCACCGGCGTGCGGGCCATCATCATCAACGATGCCGCGCCGCAGACTCCCCAGGCCCAGGCCCAGCAGTCCGCCAGCCTGTCCAACGACGCCACCCAGGCCTTTACCCCGGTGTTCCGCCAGCAGGGCCCGGGTGGGGCGCCGGTGGCGGCCCAGACCCAGCGCAAGGTGCCGCAGTGGCTGTTCCTCGACTCGGTGATCCGGGGGATCATCCTCAAGGACCGGGTGGCCATGGGGGTGACCGCCAGCGGTGCCCGGGTCAACGGCTGGCGCCGGGGCATGCTGATCGGGTTCACCGCCGTGGCGCTGATCTGGTCGCTGGGACTGATCGTGTCGTTTGCCTACAATCGCGGCATCGAAACCGAGGTGCTGGAGACCGGGCGCGGGCTGGCCGCGGCAGCCGCACCGGGCAGCGATCTGCCACCGGTGGAAAGTCTCCGCCGGCTCGACAGCCTGCGAGCCCAGTTGAGCAATGTGCTGAGCTGGAATCGTGACGGCGCGCCGCTGCACCTGCGCTGGGGATTGTACGGCGGCCGGAGCCTCGAGCCCGATCTCCGGCGGCTCTACTTTGCCCGGTTCGCGACCCTGCTGTTCGATCCGGCCCGCGAATCGATGATCCATTCGATGAACGGCCTCCCCCCGGTGCCGCGGGGCGGCGAGTACGCCTCGACCAAGGACGTGCTCAAGGCCCACCTGATCACCACGGCGTATCCGGAGAAGAGCACTGCCGAGTTCCTGGCCCCGGTGCTGCTGGCCCAGTGGGCCGGCGACAAGAACGTCGATGACGAGCGCCGCACACTGGCGCTGGCCCAGTTCGAGTTCTACGCCAATGAGCTGCCCCACGGCAATCCCTATAGTCTCGAGACCGACACCACCGCCGTGGACAAGACGCGGGCCTTTCTGCGGATGTTCACCGGCGCCAGCCGGATCTACAGTTTCATGCTGTCGGAGGCCGGCAAGGACCGGACGCCGGTCAACTTTGCCCGGATGGTGCCGACGGCCAACGGAGTGCTGAGCGACAGCTACGAAGTGCCCGCCGCCTTTACCAAGGGCGGCTGGGAGTTCATGCAGAACACCGCGTTCAAGAATATTGACCGGTACTTCGAGGGGGAGTCGTGGGTGCTGGGCGACAACGGTCTGAGCGACCAGGACAAGGCCAAGGTGGCGGCCGATCTCCGGACCCAGTACCGGGCCGACTACATCAAGGCGTGGCGCAGCTTCGTGGCCCAGGCCCGGATCGGCGGCTACTCCGCCACCCAGGACGCCGCCCAGAAGCTGGCCAGCCTGTCGGGCAACCAGTCGCCGCTGCTGCAGCTGTTCTCGATCGTGGCCAAGAACACCGCGGTCGATTCGTCGTTGGTCACCCGGGAGTTCCAGCCGGTCCACCTGCTTACTCCCGCCACCCTGACTGACAAACTGATCGGCGACAAGAACCAGCCCTACATGGGAGCGCTGGTCACGCTGCAGGCATCGGTGGAGCAGCTGGCCACCGCTCCGGCCGGCCAGGGCGACGCGGTGGTCGGCAAGGCCGTGTCCGACGCCGGCAACGCCAAGACCGCCGCTCGGCAGCTGGCCCAGGGCTTCAATGGCGACCCCAACGGCATCAGCGGCGATGTCCAGCGGCTGATGATCGATCCGCTGAACGGAGTGGAGCGGTTGCTGGGCAACTTCGGGGCGGCCGGGCTCAACAAGTCGGGCCGGGATTTCTGCCAGCCGCTCGCACGGCTGATGGCCATGTCCCCGTTCCGGGCCGGCTCGACCATATCGGCGTCGCTATCCGACGTCAGCAGCCAGTTCCAGAAGGGCACCGGCGCCATCTGGTCCTATTACGACCAGGTGCTGCAGAAATACCTGGTCCCGCAGGGCAGCCGCTACGCGCCGAGGCCGGGATCGGACATTCCGCTGAACCAGAACTTCGTGGACTTCTTCAACCGGGCCGCCGGGTTCAGCGATGCGCTGTATCCAGCCAACCAGCCCGGGCCGCGGCTGGCCTTCACGCTCAAGCCGCTGCTGTCGGACCTGGTGCCGAGTGTGACCGTGGTCATCGATGGCCGGACCGCCACCTTTACCCGGACCTCCGGCGCGGCCCAGCCGTTCCTCTGGGTGGCCGGTGAAGCGCGCGAGGCCCGGATGACCGCCCAGGTCGGCGGCAACGAATTCACCCTGAGCAACAAGGGAACCTGGGCCGTGTTCCAGCTGTTCCAGGCGGCGGAAGACTGGCACACCGAAGGCATCGTGCAGAAGGGCCAGTGGACCACCAAGCACCAGGGCCAGACCGTCAGCATTCCATTCGAGTTGAATCTGGCCGGGGCGCCCCCGATATTTGACCGCGGGTACTTCGGCGGCGTCAGCTGCTCCGGGCAGATCGCCCGGTAGCGTCCTTCCTCAATCCAGGCATGTCACCATGCGACTGACTCCCACGATCCTGCTCTGCGCCACCCTCGGCCTTGCCGCTGGCTGTCACAAGGGCGGCGGCGGTCCGCCGCCGCCCAAGCCGGAGCCGGTCGTCACCATGCGGCCGCTGGATGAGGCTTCGCGGATCTACTACGACAACGGGATCGGCTTTGCCGACACCTCGCGGACCATCGTGAAGGACAGCGCCGCGTTCCGGGCCATCTGGAAGCGGGCCACCCAGGGCCAGCCCTCACCGGCGCCATTGCCCAGCGTCGACTTCAGCAAGAACATGGTCGTGGTGGTGGCCGGCGGACGGCTCAAGCCGGGCGACGCCATCCGGGTCGACAGCGTCGGCACCCGCGGCGCGCTGACCGTGATCGTGGTACGGACCACCATCGCCTGCACCCCGTTCCCGTCTGACGCCTTCCCGTTCGAGGTGGTCAAGGTGGCGCGGACCGATGGACAGGTGCGGTTTTCGGAGCATCGGATGAAGTCGGTGGAATGCCAGTAAAGCGGCCGTTAGCTCTTGGCCGTTGGCCGTTAGGAAATAGAAGACCTACAAATGCGGGCCTCGAGAGCAGTTCTCGGGGCCCGTTTTTTTCGCCTCGGCCACTGGATTGTTGTGGAATGCCAGTAAAGCGGCCGTTAGCTCTTGGCCGTTGGCCGTTAGGAAATAG
>JBDTTF010000230.1:0-11486 GCA_039930765.1 Gemmatimonadota bacterium
TATTTCCAGTCGCCACGGCTGGCGGACTTTGCCCCCGACCGGTTCCCGGTCTGGATCTGGATGGATGATCCCTGCTACTACGGCTTCCCGGTTTTCGGGGAGCAGGCCACCAAGATTGCGCAGGACGCCGGTGGCAAGCCGGTGACAGCCGATACCCGCAGCTTCGAGCCGGACCCGGCCAACTTCAACGGGGTAGTGAAGTGGGCCGAGCAATACCTGCCCACTGCCTTGGGTCCGGTGCTGTACACCAAGACCTGCCTCTACACCCTGACTCCGGACCGGGACTTCGTGATCGACCGGATCCGGGGGCACGAGAATGTCTCGATCGCGATCGGGGCCGGGCACGCCTTCAAGTTTGCCTCGGTCATCGGGCGGATCCTGTCCGAGCTGGCGCTGGACGGCCAGACCCCGAGTGATATCTCGGGATTCACCCTGGAGCGTCCGATCCTGCGGGAATTGAATCCGGTCAAGAAGTATATGGTGTGAGACGAGAGACGAGAGACAAAGCAACAGCATACTGTCATCACGAGGGAGCGGAGCGACCGAGGGATCTCCTGTGCACTCCTGGTGGTTGGCTCGTCGATTCGAATCCCAGCGTAACGATAAAGGTCCCTCGCCCTCGCTGCGCTCGGACTCGTGATGACAGGCGGAACCCGGAACCAGTTGAACCGTGAACCCCGCACCAACGAGCGTTGCGCAGTTCGTACGAGTACTATTGTACTCCCACTCGCCCGGATCCTGGCCCCATATGCCACAGCCCCAATCCTTCGAACGGCACGCGCGTTACGTCCCCCTGTTTCACTTCGTGCTCGCCCCGATCCTGCTGGTCAACTTCGTCTGGCGCGCAGTGGTGCTGTTCCGGGCCCCGGGGTGGGAGCCGGCGCTGGGGCTCCTCATGGCGGTTGCCTTCATTCTGATGTTCCTCAGCATGCGGGGATTCACCGTCACCGTACAGGACCGGGTCATCCGCCAGGAAGAGCGGCTCCGGCTCGAGCGGCTGCTGCCGGCCGAATTGCGGTCGAAGATCGGAGAGTTCACGGCGGCCCAGCTGGTGGCGCTGCGATTCGCCTCGGACGGAGAGCTGCCGGGGCTGGCCCGGCGCGTCCTCGACGAGAAGATTGCCGACAAGAAATCGATCAAGGGACTAATCCAGCAATGGAGGGCGGATGAACTGCGTGCGTAGTCTCGGGCTGACGGCCATGCTCCTGCCGGCCGTGCTGGCGGCTCAGGCGGCCGCGCCATCCAATGCGGTGCAGATTGCCGGGGCGGTGTCACCGGCACCGGACTCACTCAAGGCCGGCGCCACGGTCCTCGGCTACGATGCGGCCGGCAAGCTGGTCTCGATCCGGCAGGGGACCAACAACCTGCTCTGCCTGGCCGACAATCCATCCTCGAAGGACTTCCACCCGGCCTGCTACCAGAAGGAACTGGAGCCGTTCATGGCCCGCGGCCGGGCGCTGCGGGCCCAGGGCCTCAAGCGGCCGGCCATCGATTCGGTCCGCTACGCCGAGATCATGTCGGGGGCGCTGCGGATGCCGCCGCGGCCAACGACGCTATACGAGTACTATGGAAAGAAGGAAAACTTCGACTCAGCCACCGGACGGGTCACCGGCGCCAGTGCCGTGTACGTGGTGTACACGCCCTACGCCACGGAAGAGTCCTCCGGCCTCTCGACCATTCCGATCCCAGGCGGACCCTGGCTGATGTATCCCGGCAAGCCATGGGCGCACATCATGATCGTACCCGAAAAGCCCAAGGCCGCCGACGCGAAGTGAGCGGCCCAACGGCGCAGTGATCCGGCGAATTCCTGGCCTGTTAACTCCAGCGCGAGACCATCATGCAACGCCGCGAATTCCTCGAGGCCGGCACCCTGGCCGGCCTGGTCCTGCCGCTCAAGCCATTCCATCGCGATCGGCCGCCCGCCTTGTCGGCGCCAGCGGCCGAAACCAGAATCGGCCTCGATGACTGGCCGATCGAGGAAGCCACCGTCTCGGAGCTGCAGGCCGGCATGGCCGCTGGAAAATTCAGCGCCGAGGAGCTGACCAGGGCGTACCTCGACCGGATCGAGAAGCTCGACCGCCATGGCCCCGCCATCAACGCGGTCATCGAGGGCAACCCCGACGCAATGAAGATCGCGGCGGCGCTGGATGCCGAGCGGAAGGCCACCGGGCCGCGGGGCCCGCTGCACGGCATTCCGGTGCTGGTCAAGGACAACTGCGACAGCGGCGACACGATGCTGACCACCGCCGGCTCGCTGGCGCTCGCCAGCACCCCGGCGCCGCGGGACAGCACGGTCATTGCCAGGCTGCGCGCCGCCGGTGCCGTGCTGCTGGGCAAGACCAACCTGACCGAGTGGGCCAACTACCGGGGCAATCATTCGATCAGCGGCTGGAGCGGGCGGGGCGGTCAGACCAAGAACCCCTATGTACTCGACCGCAATCCGTGCGGCTCCTCGAGTGGCACCGGCGCCGGGATCGCGGCCAACCTGGCCACGATCGGCATCGGCACCGAGACCGACGGGTCGGTCACCTGCCCTGCCGCGTTCAACGGGCTGGCCGGACTCAAGCCGACCGTGGGACTGGTCAGTCGGGCGGGGATCATTCCAATTTCGGCCAGCCAGGACACCGCCGGGCCGATGACTCGCACCGTGGCCGACCTGGCCATCATGCTGGCGGCCATTGCCGGTGCTGACCCGCGGGACGCAGCCACCGCCGACGCGGGCCGTCATGCGCTGGCCGACTACCGGCCCATCCTCGACCCCAATTCGCTCCACGGCGCGCGGCTCGGCGTGGTGCGGAGCTATTTCGGCTACCAGGGCGCGGTGGATGGGCTGGCCGAAGAGGCGCTCAAGCTGATGAAGGCGCGCGGTGCCATCATCATCGATCCGGTCAAGCCGCCGCTGGACAGCGCCTTTGGCGATGCCGAGGGAACGGTATTGTCCTACGAATTCAAGGACGGGATCAACCAGTACCTGGCTTCACGAGGACCAGGCTTCAACATGAAGTCGCTGGAGGACCTGATCGCCTTTAACAGCGCCAATCATGACCGAGAGCTAAAGTGGTTCGGCCAGGAAACCTTCGAGGAAGCCCAGAAGCGAGGGCCGCTGACTACGCCCGCCTATCTCAAGGCCAAGGCGCACTGCCAGAAGTTGGCACGGGTGCAGGGCATCGAGGTGCTGATGAAGACCCACAATCTCGACGCCCTGGTCTCACCGACCGCGCAGCCCGCTTTCATGATCGACCCGATCAACGGCGATCACTTCAGCGGTTCCTCCACCTCGCTGGCCGCGGTGGCCGGCTGCCCGCACCTGACGGTGCCAATGGGCTTCGTGAGTGGCCTGCCGGTCGGGCTCTCGTTTTATGGCCGGCCATGGTCGGAGGGCAAGTTGATCGCGCTGGGGTACGCCTTTGAGCAGGCCACCAAGATGCGGAAGCCACCGACGTACCAGCCGACGATCGATCTCGGCTCCGCTGGTTGACTCACGGCCGACAAACACAGAGGCATTGAAAGCACAGAGGGTCCAGGCCGTATCCGGAAATCTCGGCGACCTCTGTGCCTCTGTGATCCCAGTTATTGTTTCTGATGATAGAGAAATTTCTTCAGGGAGCGATGTACTTGATCAAGCTACGCTGTGCCCCGATCGTGGTCGCGCTGATGCTCGGTGGCGGACTCTTTGCTCGCGCGGACGGGCAGTCGCTGGCCCCCGGCTTCGACTACGACAAGCTGCAGACTGAAGCGGTCGGCCTGCTGCAGCAGTACATCCGGATCAACACCACCAATCCGCCGGGCAACGAGCTGCAGACCGCGCGGTTCCTGCACGATGTCCTGACCAGGGAGGGGATCGAGAGCCAGATCCTCGACACCCTCGACCTGCCGCCGGGCCGGGCCAACTTCTACGCCCGCCTCAAGGGAGATGGCAGCAAGAAGGCAATCGCCATCGTCCATCATATGGATGTGGTGCCGGTGTCGCGTGAGTTCTGGACCGTCGATCCATTTGCCGCCGAGATCAAGGATGGGTACGTGTACGGCCGCGGGGCCCTCGACATGAAGGGTCACGGCATCATCCAGTTGATGGCATTCATTGCCCTCAAGCGGGCGGGAGTTCCGCTGCACCGGGATATTGTCCTGATCGGCAACGCGGACGAGGAAACCGATGGGATCGGTAGCCGCACCTTCATCAAGAATCATCCCGACCTGCTCAAGGGAGTGGAGTATCTCCTGACCGAGGGCGCTGACACCCGGGTCGAGCATGGCAAGGTCAAGTGGTGGGGCATCGATGTCGGCGAGAAGCGCCCATACTGGCAGAAGATTACCGTCCATGGCAAGACCAGCCACGGCTCGGTGCCGACACCCGGCAATCCGGTGCCCCGTCTGGCCCGCGCCATCGGGCGGCTGGCCGCGTGGCAGACCGAGGTGCGGATCTCGCCGGCGGTGGCCCGGTTCTTCAAGGCGCAGGCGCCATTCGAGACCGGGCCGCACAAGGCCTGGATGGCCGATGCCGTGGCGGCATTGAAGGACACCAAGGGCCGGGCCTGGCTGCTCAGCGATCCGGGCCGGAGCGCGCTGCTGCGCAACACCGTGACCCCCACGGTACTCACCGGCTCCAACAAGACCAACACGATCCCGCCCGAGGCCAGCGCCGAGGTCGACATCCGGCTGCTGCCCGACCAGGACCTGGCGGCCTTTGACCGGGAGATGAAGCGGGTGGTCGCCGATACGGCGGTCCACTTCCAGACCATTGGCGACGTTCCACCCCGGATGGATTCACCGCTCGACACCGAGCTGTTCAAGGCCATCGAGCGGGTGGTCGGGCGAATGCTGCCCGGTATTCCGGTCGCGACGCCGGTGAGTGCCGGCGCGACAGACCGGCCCTATTATGCTGGCGCCGGCATCATCTGTTATGGGGTGGATCCCTACCTGATCGAAATGTCGGACAACGAGAACGGGGTCCACGGCAACGACGAGCGGCTGAGCCTCGACAATGTCGGGTTCGGGGTGAAGTTTTACATCAACACTCTCATTGAAGCGCAATGACTCAGCCACTCAGCTCCGTGCTTGGAATCGGATTTGTCACCGCCGCCGTCGTCGTTGCTGGTTCACGGTTCACGGTTCACGGTTCGGTACATCTGGACTCGACAGTTGGAGGTATCAACTGCGGACGAGTCGTGGCTGGCCAGACCGGCGGGGTCGAGCGCTGCGAACTTCGAACCGTGAACCGTGAACCATTCTACCGCGACCGCCTCACCCCTCAGGTCAGCGGCACAACGGCGTTGTTGCAGGCCGTCAGCGTGATCAACGATCAGGTCGTCTGGGTCAGCGGCCACCAGGGCACCTACGCCCGCACCACCAATGGCGGCACGACCTGGACCACCGGCAAGGTTCCCGGCGCCGACACGCTGCAGTTCCGCGACGTGGAGGCGTTCAGCGCCGACGAGGCCTACCTGATGGCCGCCGGCCCCGGCGAGATGTCGCGGATCTATCACACCAGCGATGGCGGCACCAACTGGACCCTGGAAAATCAGAACACCGAGCCCAAGGCGTTTTACGATTGCTTCGGCTTCTGGGACCGGACCCATGGCGTAGTGCTGAGCGACCAGGTCGGCGGCCGGACCGTGATGCTGGAGACCACCGACGGCTTGTCGTGGTCGGAGTTGGCCACCACCCGAGTTCCCGCGCCAGCCGGTACCGAGGGCGGCTTCGCGGCCAGCGGTACCTGCCTGATCACGATGGGCAAGAACCTCGGCTGGGTCGCGACCGGAGCCGGCAGCGCGGCACGGGTGTTCATCACGACCGATCGGGGTGGGCAGTGGACCGCAGTGACCACGCCGATTGCCGCCGGGCCGACCGCCGGACTCGCCACGGTCGCCTTTCGCGACGAGCGCCACGGCACCGCAATGGGCGGCGATGTCGGCAAGAACGACGACAAGACCAGCCCGAACGTTGCGATCACCACCGATGGTGGCCGCAGCTGGAAACTCGGCAGCCGGCCGCCGTTCGCCGGCGGAGTATTCGGCTCCGCCTATGCAATCGGCATGGCGCCGCCGGCGCTGGTGGCGGTAGGCCCGGGCGGCATGGCCCGGTCGGACAATGACGGCAAGAGCTGGCAGCCGCTGGATACCCTGGCCTACTGGAGCGTCGGATTCGGCAAGCGATCCACCGGCTGGGCCGTGGGCCCGAAAGGCAGGATCGTGAAGATCGAGTTGGCACCGTAACAGCGGGAACTGCAACAGCGTGAGCGGTGAGCGGTGAGCGGTGAGCGGTGAGCGGTGAGCGGGCCGAAAAATAAGACAGGACCTCATCCCGAGCGACCCCGAGCGTCAGCGAGGGGAGTGAGGGATCGCTGCAGGAATGCGGTGTAGGTCCCGTGCCCCCTTCGATCCTCGGCTGAAGCCGAGGCTCGGCACTGGGAGCTGAAGCGCCCTGGATCGGCAAATCGCCGGAGGGCGGATCGAAACCAGCCGGCACCTCTCGGCACCTCATCCCGAGCGACCCCGAGCGTCAGCGAGGGGAGTGAGGGATCGCTGCAGGAATGCGGTGTAGGTCCCGTGCCCCCTTCGATCCTCGGCTGAAGCCGAGGCTCGGCACTGGGAGCTGAAGCGCCCTGGATCGGCAAATCGCCGGAGGGCGGATCGAAACCAGCCGGCACCTCCTCCCGAAGGGACATCGCACCAAGGGAACGCCCGATCGCCTCCTTCGCCCCAATCGCAATTCCCTCACTCGAGCTCTCGATGCCATCGTTCTCGGCCACCCACATCCTTCGCGCTCTCCGGATCGTGGCTTGCGGCCTGATCTTCATTCACGGCTTTACCCGGATAGTTGATGGCGGTGTGGTACCGTTCGGCGCCTTCCTCAACGACTCGCACCTGCCATTCGGCCTGGCCATCGCGTGGGGCATCACCTTGCTCGAGCTCGTCGGCACCGCCGTCCTTGCGTCGGGTCATCTGGTGCGGCCACTGGCGCTCTATTTTGCCACCGAGCTGTGCGTGGGCATCGAGCTGGTGCACGTGCACGCTGGATGGTTTGTGGTCGGTGGCGGCTCGAACGGGATGGAGTACAGCGTCCTGCTGATCGCGGTGTTCGCGGCGGTGGCGCTGGGAAGTGAGGGGAGCCGAGAGCCGGGAGCAGGGAGCGGGAACTGAGGGCGGACAGGCGGACAGGCGGACAGGCGGACAGGCGGACCGAAACAGCCAACACCCAAACCTCTACTCCAACAATCCTGCAATCCTGCCAGATTCCCTTCCCCGATTCGCCCCCGCACACTGCCCCGCCTCCACGGAGACCTGCATGTCGGATTACTCCTCGCTGCCCCCGCATCTCCAGCGCGCCCCAGGCATCTGGTGCTCGCCTCTTCTACGGCCACTCCGCGTACTTCATCACATTGTCGGTCCCCGCATGATACGTCGCCCGAAGGCTGTCATCTCCCTTGAGCACCAGCGAGGGATCGTAGCTCTGGCCACCCGCCTCATCGAGCACACCGTGCTGCCAGTTTCCGGCCGAGCCGCACGACGCCACACAGGACGCATAGCGAAACTGGCCTGAGGTGGCATCCAGGTAACCGATATGTACCCGCCCATCCGTCGCCACGGCCATCGTGTTCTGGTAGGTCCCCGCTCCACCTGCGTGCACCACCGCCGTCGTCCAGTTGGATGCGGTCGAGCAGGCGGTCGTGCAGGTGGCATACACGAGGTCGTTGCGGCCTCCTCCCGCGCTGTAGACGAGGTGCACGGCGCCGGATCCGCCTAGCTTGATCACGGGCCAGGACGGCTGATCCGCTTGTGGCGCGAGCACGGTCCTGGTCCAGTTAGCCACCGACGTGCAGGTGCCCGGGCAGGTCGCAACGATCAGTCCTGACTCACCGGTATAGGCCGCGTACAATCGGTTGGTCGGGTCGACCGCCAGCGCCGGCTCCCCACTGACGGCCTGGCTGCTGTCGACCACGCCGATGGTCCACTGGGTGCCGACCGTGCACGAGGAAGCGCACCGCGCAAAGCGGAGCGCGAGCCGCGAAATCAAGGCGGTGTAGACCACATTGACCTCCCCACCACTGCCCAGACTGATGGCGGGGACGTCATTGGCAAACGCCTGGGGCACGATGGTCCCCAGCTGCCAGCTGATTCCGCTCCCGCATGACGAGCTGCACCGGGCATAGCCAAGCGCGAAGTTGTCGAGATCCCAGAACACGGCGTGCAGCGTGGTGCCGAAGACCGCGATCCGCGGGGCAAAGACTCCGGTCGACTGGTCCACACTGGTGCTATGCCAGTTGGCGGCGCTGGTGCAGGAGAGCGCGCAGGTGGAAAATCCGAACACGCCTGGGCCCGCCTCATCGACGGCATCCACCGCACCGCCGGCATCCAGCACCACATCACTCCGCTGCCCGGCTCCCGCCGTGGCGTCCGCCGTGGCAAATCGGGGCCCACCTGTGGCAAAGGAGGACTGAATCGGTTGCAACGGTGTTCCTCCGGCCACGGCGTGGATTGCCGCCGTGACCCTCACCTGGTACGGTGTGCCCGGAAGCAGAGGCGCCTGCAGGGTGGCCGATCTGGATGCCGGATCGTACCCGACGACCGACGGAACGGTCGTGACACCGGTCGCCAGGGCCAGGCTGCTGCGGGTGATCGTGGCTGCGCTCGCAGACCGACTGAAAAAGACCCGTACCCTGGTGTTGAATCCTACCGCCGTGTCGCCAGGATGTGGCACGATCGAATCGACCGTGAACAGCGGCTGCGGCAAAATGACCAGCGCGGCGGAGCCGGTGTGGAGGGACGCGCTGGCCGTCACGGTGACCTGGCCGGTATCGAGCGAGATCACCCGGCCAGCGGGGCTGACCGTTGCCCGGGAGGAATCCGACGAGCCCCAGACAAAGGCAGTGCCGTTCAACAGGTGACCGGCCGAATCCCGAGCCGCGGCGGTGAGTGAGAGGGAATCGCCAATTCGCAGGGTGTCGTGGCTTGCAGTCACGGTGACCGAGGCGATCACCGGCGGGGGCACCGGACGGATGGTGAGTGTGATAGCACCCGACACATGCGCGATCGTGGCGGTCAGGTCCACCCGTCCGGTATCGTGCGCCGTGACCACACCAGCCTCGGTGATCGTGGCGCGAGAGGGAGTGCCCGAGCTCCACGCCACCGCCAGACCGCTGAGTGCATGCCCGTCCGCATCACGCGGCTCGGCGCTCAATGTCAGGGTATCTCCAACCAGCGCCGTGTCTCGTCGAGCGGAAACGGTCACGGTGGCGACGGTCGGCGTTGGTGGCGACGTCGAATCCGACCCACACCCGACCAGGAGTACCAGCAGCGCGGCTACGCCGAGGGACAGACGTCTCATGGCTTGGATCCAGAGGAAAAGGAGGCCCTCGAGCGAGAATTTGGCACCGCGCAGTGGATAGCACAACTACCATCAGTGGTAGTGGTTTCGCGGTCTGATCGGTGCGGATTCCCTTCCCCGGTTCGCCCCCGCATACTTCCCCCTCCTCCACGGAGGCCACCATGTCCGACGACGCCTCGCTCCTCCTCCGCCTGCAACGTGCCCTGATCGGACGCTACTCCGTCGAGCGTGAGCTCGGCCGCGGAGGAATGGGAGTCGTCTACCTGGCACGGGACGTCAGGCTCGATCGCCCGGTCGCCATCAAGCTGCTGCGCCCCGAGATCGCCGAGCTGGCCAGTTTCCGGGAGCGGTTTGCCGCCGAGGCCAGGACCGCCGCGCGGTTGAGTCACCCCAATATCGTGTCGATCCACGCCGTCGAGGCAGCCGACGACCTCGTCTTCTTTGTCATGGCCTACATCGATGGCCAGACGCTCGGCGAACGGATCCGCCGGCAGGGACCGCTGTCGAACGACGAGACCAGCCGGGTGCTGCGGGAGGTGGCGTGGGCGCTGTCCTACGCCCACGCTACCGGGCTGATCCACCGGGACATCAAGGCCGACAACATCCTGCTGGAACGTGACAGCGGCCGGGCGCTGCTGGCCGACTTCGGCATTGCTCACGCCATCGACAGCGCCGATGCCACCGACCTGGTGGGGACCACGACCTACCTCAGTCCCGAAATTATTGAAGGGAATCCCGCTTCGATCCAGAGCGACCTCTATGCCCTCGGCGTCGTCGGGTTCCTGGCTGCATCGGGCACCCTGCCATTCGACGGCCAGAGCGCGGCGGAGATCATGGCCCGCCACATTGCCCAACCGGTGCCGAGCATTCTGAATGCCGCGCCGGCGATCTCAGCACGCCTGGCCCGGGCCATCGATCGATGCCTGGCCAAACAGCCCGCCGACCGGTTCGCATCCGGCGAGGAGTTTGCCGCGGCGCTGGAGCATCATGCGTCGCTGGTACCAGCTCAGCCCGCCGCCATTCAATACTGGCTCAGGCGCTGGGACCGAATTGCGCCTATGTACGCAGTGGCTATGCCGGTCGTCGGAATGCTGGTCATCATGTATGGATGGGACGAGGTGCTGGGGAATTTCTATCACTGGGCATCGTTCGTGAACTGGCCCGAGTTTGTCCTCGTCATCGCACTGAGCGCACACGCTGTCTTCACCTTCCTGCAGGCTCGGCGAATTGTTTCCGAGGGCTACAAGCAACAGGACCTCATTGTGGCGCTGAAGGCCGAATGCTCGGTGAAGCCGGTGCCGCGCCGGTTGCGCCCGGTTCCGCCGCTGCCTGCCCGGGTCATTCGAGACCTGACATATATCTCCTTCGCAATGTTGGTGGCGGCGGCGCTGGGGATCTATTTCGTGATTCCCCGAGTCGAGGATCTCGAGCAGGCGAAATACATCTACTACACGCTGCTCAATTACCTCATGTTCACACGCCTCGCCACCTATATCGGATTGGGCGTCGGCATGGTCTACCCTGGCCGATATTCTCGTCGAAGCGGCTGGTGGCCGAGGCTTCAGCTTGCATTCTGGCGCTCGATCCTCGGCTCCATCACCACCCGAGTCGTCAGTATCGGCGTCAAGCCCCGGCTGGCGGATCAGACCGTGCACCGGCCCACCGAAATCGCCTTGAGCCTGGCCGCTGACCAGCTGTTCGCCGCCTTGCCGCATACGCTCCAGCGGCAGCTCGGCGATGTTCCGGCGCTGGTCAAGACGCTCGAAGCCAGTGCCACCGGCCTGCGGCGCAGCATCGATGATCTCGAAGCAGTCGGCATTGGCAGTGGTCCGGGTGGCGACGGTCACGGCCAGCTCGTCGAGGTCCGGCGTCTGACAGAACAGCGTCACGCCGAGGTCATCGGCGCGCTGGAGCGGATCCGGATGCAGCTGATCCGGCTGGCCGCCGGCGCCAGGGAAACTCCGGAGCTGACTGACGTGCTGGCGGCGGCTCGCCGCCTCGAATCGGAAATCGGGCGCCATGTGGCCGGACGGGATTCAGTGCGTCGGATTCTGGGTCAGAAACCGCTCTTTGCCACCCGCACTCCGACGCCCAGCCCGACCTGATGGCGAGGGGCTCCGAGCACAGCAGTGACGCCACGCGCAACCATCTGGCCGCACTCG
>JBDTTF010000231.1:0-3036 GCA_039930765.1 Gemmatimonadota bacterium
CGTGAGCCGTGAACCGTGAACCGTGAACCCTCAGTACCACTCATTTCGCATCATCGACCCGCCTCGATAACCGGTCCAGCACCGCCAGATCCTCGGTGAGCCCCTCTCCCCCGGCCGCCATGGCTTGAGCCCGGAGCAGGTCGAGACGCAGCTGCTCCAATGCCTGCATCGTCGTCGCCAGCCGCGCCAGCGTTTCCTGCCGGGCTAGCTGCATCTCCGCCTGTGCCGACTTCCTCGCCTCACCCTGAATCGGTCCGATGGCCGCCTCGGCGCCGGCAATCTCCTCGAGCTTGCCTCTCAGCTCGGAGGCATCGGCCACTAGCCGATCGAGCAAGGAGCCGGCGCCTTCGATCCGCCCTCGCTCAGCCTTGGGAAGCGCCTGCATCAACTGGCGGGCCTGGCCGGCCAGTGCCACTTCGGTCAGCTGCTCGGCGGGCAGGCTCGCCCGGCCACGGCCCTTCCGGCCGAGACCCGCCAGACGCAGCAGGACCCCGGCCTTGAACCGAAGGAAGAAGGTGGTGAATGGTCCCAGCTTGCCGTCTGGTCTTCGCTCGAGACTACCGGCCAGCCAACGGCCTGCCGCTACCGGGGCGCCCAGGCTGAACAGTTCGACGATCCAGGTGAACACATTCGCGTCTCCGGCCTGGGTCCAGGCTCGCGGACCCAGCCAGAACAGGGTCAGCCCCACCATGATCCCCGCCCAGATCGCGATCCGTCTCCGGATGTAGGCGGGGCCGCCAGTGCCCGTGGTGGGCCGTCCCCTTCGGGCTGCGGCCTCGAGGTCGCCAACTTCCCACCCTTCCGCGCTCGCCTCCCGAAGCAGGCGGATCGCCGACATCGAGCGCAACGCGATCAATCCGACCATCAGGGTACAGAGCCCGAGCGTGTAGAACAATCCGAATCCGAGGAAATCACGAGTGAGCGATTGGACCACCACGGCGACAACAGCCAGGCTCGCGAACCCGCCGATATCCACCCCGATCGCCGCCACCTCCTGTGCCAGCCGCTGGAGTACGGGTGACGAGGAGACGATGCCGTGGATCTCGCCCAGTGCATCGGCCAGCGCGTCTGCGGTCGCAAACCGGTCGTCAGGCGCTGTGGCCACGCATCGATCGAGAATCGTCGCGAGCGCTGCAGGGATGTCGCTTCCCATTGCGGCCAGCGGCGGGACGACCTGGCTGGCCTTGAGCACCAGCAGTGCGGCCGGCTCCTCTCCCTCGAACGGCACCCGTCCCGTCAAGGCGAACCGCGCGGTGAGCCCGAGCGCGTAGAGATCGCTGCGGCCGTCAACCGGCTCTCCCTCGGCCTGTTCCGGGCTCATGTAACGCAGCGTACCCCGGATCCCGCCGGCTGGAGTGTGCCCGGCGGAGGCGGCCACCTGCGCGATCCCGAAGTCGGTGATCAACGCCCGGCCACTCCCCCGCTCGAGCAGGATATTCTCCGGCTTGACGTCCCGGTGGACCACGCCCTGCTGGTGCGCGTACGCCAGTGCCCAGGCGATCTCCCGAACGATGCGGGCCACCTCCCCGGCCGCCATGGGTCCCTGCTCCCGCACCCGCTCGGCCAGGGTCTGGCCGGGGACGAAGGCCATGATGAAACAGACCTGGTCGCCGTGTTCCTCGACCGCGTGGATCGGTACGATGTGCGGGTGGCCGAGTCGAGCGGCGGTGCGGGCCTCGAGGAGGAATCGGGCCCTGAGCGTGGCATCGGACGCGAGGATGGCGGGAAGGAGCTTGATGGCTACCGGACGCTCGAGGGCGGTGTCCCGTGCCAGCAGCACCACCCCCATGCCGCCGCGGCCAATTTCCCGCTCGAGCAGGAATCGGCCGGCAAGTGCTGCCTGGAGCGAGGCGAACTCGGGAATCGACATGGGCGGTAAAGCTTAGGCGGGCGGTAGGAGCTCCGGCAACCGAGGGACCGAACGTTGCAAGAATACTGAAACTACGGTGAACTACTGCCCCCTCCCGGAGCCGGAGCGCTGAAAGCCCGTAGCCGAGCCTGGGCGCAGAGCGCCCGCAGCTCAACCCGAATCCCGAAACCCGGAACCCGGAACCAGTCGACCCGTGAACCGTGAACCGTGAACCAGGCAGCAGCACTCCGCACTCTCCACCCAAGGCTGATAACGCCTATGATTCACCATGCCCGTCATCACTTTCCTCACGGACTTTGGTATTTCCGATTCCTATGTCGGAGAGGTGAAGGGCGTGCTCGCCTCATTGGCACCCGGGGTCCAGGTCCTCGACCTCACTCACCACGTGGCACCGGGCGATGTCCGGGCCGGCCACTATCTGCTGAGCCAGATCTGGCCCACCTTTCCCGCCGGCACGGTACATCTCGCGGTGGTTGATCCGGGAGTCGGCACCCCTCGACTGGCTGTGGCATTGAAGGCCGCTGGTCACTTCTTCGTCGGGCCGGACAATGGACTGCTGACCTCGGCGGCCCAGGTCGAATCGGTCGAGGGTGTGGTGCTGGCCGCACCGGCCGAAGCGTCGGCCACATTCCACGGTCGGGATCTCTTCAGCCCCGCGGCCGCCGCATTGGCCCGCGGCGCAGAGCTGGGCGCGTTGGGCGCACTGCTGACCACACCGCTCACGCTCCTGGCTCCCGCCGCCTTTCATTACGAGGGCAAGAGCGTGGTGGGAGAGGTCATCCATGTCGATCGGTTCGGCAACCTGGTCACCAATCTCACATCCGCCGAAGTGCCGGCCTACGCCGTGCTCGAAGTGGAGGACACCGAAATCGGCCCGCTGCGGACCACCTACGGGGACGTGCCCTCGGGAACTCCCGTCGCATACGTCGGGTCCGGTGGTCGGGTCGAAATTGCGGTCCGCGGGGGCTCTGCCGCCCGACGATTCGGCATTGGGGTGGGAGGGGCGGTGCGAGCAAGGCTGGGCTGAACTGACGGCGAAGGGCGAAGGACGAAGAGGTGTGCCGAAGGGCAGTGGTCCATCGAATGCGCTGATTCGGCCAGAGCGGCGGGGCAGTTCCAGCTTTCCGCTATCCGCATTCATTCCGGTTCGCCTTTCGCCTTTCGCC
>JBDTTF010000232.1:0-4486 GCA_039930765.1 Gemmatimonadota bacterium
CGCTACCAGTTCGGCGTGGACCTGATCTGGGAGCGGGAGCATTGAGCGCGCCTCGTGCCCTGCTGATCACCAATCCCGCTGCTTCACGCATGAAGGAGTCCGCCGAGCGGGTCGTGGTGGAAACTCTGAGGAGTGGTGGCTGGGCAGTGGATCTGGAACGGACCACCGGCCCCGGTGCGGCCAGCCTGCTGGCTGAAGCGGCAGTCCGGGACAAGGTCGAGGCGATCGTGGTGCTGGGTGGTGACGGGACCATCATGCAGGCCGCCGGCGCCGCAGTCGGGACCGATACCCGGATCTGTGCCATTCCGGCTGGCACCGGCAACCTGCTGGCGGGCAATCTTCGGATCCCGTCGGATCCGGTCAAAGCGGCCCGGGTGCTGTTGGCGGGCAAGAAGCGACGGATAGATCTGGGCCGGGTTGAGCGGCCTGACGGGGTGCACTACTTCTCGGTGGCGTGCGGGGCCGGTTACGACGCCCGGGTCATGGGGGGTACGCCGCCGGAATTCAAGCGGCGGTGGGGATTTGGCGCCTACGTGGTTACCACCTTCCGGCTGATTCCGAAGATCAAGCGGGTGCCCCACAGGATCACGGTGGACGGGGTGGTGCTCGAAGTGCCGGCCACCATCGCGCTGATCGCCAACTGCCGGGAGATCATCCCGCCGATCGTCAAGCTGAAGCGGGATATTTCCTTCGACGATGGCCTGCTCGACCTGATCCTGATGAGCGGCGACGGCTTCTTCGGCGGGGTCCGCGCCATCCTGGACCTGCTCCGCGAGCATCATACCCTCGATGCCGATGGCGGCTTCGTGGCCCACGCCCGCGGCCGGGAAATCCGGGTCGAGTCGGCCGTACCCGAGCCGGTGCAGATCGACGGCGACGTGGCCGGCACCACCCCGCTGGTGGCCACCGTGGTCCCGCTGGCGCTGGACGTCTGCATTCCATGACGGTCGCCAGCCCCGAACAGCTGACCCGCCGGCTGGCCCAGGTCGAAGCGCTGGGCCGGCTGGCCCACCGGTTCACCGAGTCCGAGGATGCCGAGGGCGCGATGCAGGCCAGCGCGCTCGAAGGGCTGCGGGTGTTCGAGGCGGAGCGGGCGGCGGTCTTCATCTTCGACCGCCCGCGCGGAGCGGTGGAATGCCGCTTCTCGATCGGGCTGTCATCGGGATATATCCAGACGGCGGTGAGCCGACTGCGTGACTACCCGTCGGCGGCTGCCGCGGTCCAGGACGGCGAGCCGTATTTCGTGACCGACATTTCCATCGATCCCGACCACCCGCTCAAGGCGGAAGCGGCCCGGGAAGGCATCGCGGCGCTGGCGGCACTGCCGCTGCGGTTTGCCGGCGAAGTGATCGGATCGATCGCCCTGTACCACGATCAACCCCGGGCCTACCCGCCGGATGAACGCAGCATCGCGTCGGCCTTCGCCGAGATCGCGGCGCTGGCCATCGGCAAGAGCCGGCTGCTCGACCAGGTGTCGAGGATCAAGCGGGAATGGCAATCGGCCTTTGATGGTACCGGCAGCGGCCTGGCCCTGGTCGAGGCCACTGGCCACATCAGCCGGGGCAATCGCTTCCTGGCCGACCTGGCCGGCGTGCCGGTCACCGCGCTGCCGGGCCTCAACATCAGGAGCCTGTTTCCGGCGTGGCCTTCGCCAGCCGATGATCCGCTGCTCCAGGCCATCTCGACCAACCTGCGGGTAAGTCAGCCGCTCGAAGGGAGGGATGGCCGTCACCTGGTGGTCACCGCCACCCCAAGGCCGATGGGCGGGCTGGTGGTCGCGGTCGAGGATCTCACCGCCCTGGTCCAGCTTGAGGAACGGTTCACCCGGCTGGTCCAGACTGCCGAAGACGCCATCGTCATCGCCGATCCCGACGGCCACCTGGTCTTTGCCAACCGGACGGCCTGCGAACTGTTTGACCAGACCAGCGCTGAGTTGCATGGCCAGCTGCTCGATACCCTGCTGCCGCCGGACGATCGGCCCAACGGGGAATCACCGCCGCGGGCGCGGTACACCGCCACGGTGGCCCACGCCGATGGCCCCAGGTTCGCCGCCGTTTCGCAGGCGCCGCTCGAGGAGCGCGGCACCCGGACCGGCACCGTCGCGGTGATCCGGGATGTGACTCGCGAGCGGCATTCGAGCGAAGCGCTGCGCCGCTCCGAAGCCCGGTTCCGGGCCCTGTTTGCCGCCGCGCCACTGGCCATTTTCACCGTCTCCCGTGACTACCGCTTCCAGTCGGTCAATCACGCGGCGGTGGGACTGGCTGAGCTGGGCCGCCGGGACCGCGGCCGGCGGGTGGGCGACTTCATCCAGCCCGACGAGCTGTTCCAGGTCGAGGCCCACCTCGCGGCCAGCTTCCGGGGAGAAACCCGGGCCTTCACCTTTCACGTCGCCCGGCTCGACGGGACCAGCCGGGTGGCTGATGCGGTGGCGGTGGCCTACGATGAAGCGGGCAACGACCGGTCGGTGCTGCTGATCGCGCGGGATGTGACCGACGAAGTCAAATTGCGGGAGCGGGTCACCCATTCCGAAAAGCTGGCCGCCCTGGGCCAGCTGGTCTCCGGTGTGGCCCACGAGTTGAACAACCCGCTGGCCGGGATCGCCGCGCTGGCCCAGGCGCTGTCACTCGATCCGGCTGCCAGTCCGGATACCGCCAGCGTGGCCGATTCGATCCGGCGGGAAGCGGTCCGGGCGGCCCGCATCGTCACCGAATTGCTGACCTTTGCCCGGCAGCGGCCGCTCAAGCGCAGCGAGACCGACCTCAACCAGGTCATCCGCGACGCGCTGGCCGGCACCCCACGGGCCGCCGAAGGGGCCCGCTGGTCACTCGACCTGGACGACCGGCTGCCCGAAATTCCCGGGGATGCCGAGCAACTGCAGCAGGTGATGACCAACCTGCTGCTGAACGCCACCCAGTCGATGGCGGCACGGGGTGGCGGCGAAGGGGTGATCCGGACCTGGTCCACCGACCGGGTGGTGGGGTGCGAGGTCTGCGACTCGGGCACCGGCATCGCGCTCGAGGTGCTGCCCAAGATTTTCGAACCGTTCTTTACCACCAAGGGCGTGGGTGAAGGCACCGGTTTGGGACTTTCGATATCCCACGGTATCATCCGGGCGCACGGTGGCGACATCCAGGTCAAGAATCTGGCGACCGGCGGGGCGGCTTTCTGGTTTGAGCTACCCCGCACTGGCGCCCCGGGGAAGGTGATCAATGGCTGATTCCGTACTACTGATCGATGATGACGCGGATGTCCTTCGTTCGCTCGGAGGTTACTTCGAGCAGCTGGGCTACGAGGTGTCCCGCGAGCTGAGCGGTGAGGATGGACTGGCCACCTACGACCGGCTCCGGCCGGAAGTCGTGGTGCTCGACCTCCGACTGCCGGGCATGGACGGACTCGAGGTGCTAGAACGGTTGAAGGAACGGAATGCCGCGGTCATCCTGCTGACTGGCGCCGCCGATGTTGCCACCGCGGTCAAGGCGATGCAACTCGGGGCCGAAAACTTCCTCTCCAAACCGGTGGACATGGCGCACCTGGTGGCGGCGACCGCCCGGGTGGCCGACAAGGTCCGGCTCCGCCGGCTCAACGAACGGCTGCTGCTCAACACCCTGCCGACCGATGGCCTCGAAGCGCTTGGCACCTCACCCGCCATGCGGGATCTGCAGCGCCAGCTCGGCCTGCTTGCCCAGAACGAGCGGACCACCGTGCTGCTCCGCGGCGAGGCGGGGGTCGGCAAGAGCTGGCTGGCGTCGCTGCTCCACCGGCTGAGCCCCCGTTCGGGCCATCCGTTCGTGCAGCTATCCTGCTGGGGGCTGCCGGTCGGCACCCTCGATGCCGAGCTGTTCGGTGCCGAGAAGGGGGCGGTGGAAGGAGCCACGGAGCGGCGCCGGGGACTGTTCGAAATTGCCGATGGCGGCACGGTCTATCTCCAGGAAGTGGGCGATCTGCCGCTGGAACTGCAGCCCAAGCTGCTCAAGGCGCTCGAGACCCACAGCTTCCGCCGAGTCGGTGGCACTCGTGAAGTCGAAGTCGATGTCAGGCTGATCGCCGCGACGACCAGGAACCTCGCGGCTGACGTCGAAGCCGGCCGGTTCCGGGAGGACCTGCAGTACCGGCTCAACGTGATGCCGATCGAGCTGCCGCCACTCCGCGACCGGACCCGCGAGGACAAGCTGCTGCTGATCAACCGGCTGCTCAACGACCTGCAACGCCATGTCACGGGCGGCCCGGCCGCGATCGGGTCCGAGGCGCTGGAACGGCTGCTGAGCTATGCCTGGCCGGGGAATGTCCGCGAGATGCGCAACGTGATCGAACGATCCCTGATCCTCGCCAACGGCCAGGCGGCGGTGGGAGTAGAGCATCTGCCATCGGAATTCCGGGCCCGGCCCGGCTTCGGCGACCGGCGCCACACCCCGATGACCATCGATGAACTGGAGCGGGGCCACATCGAGCGGACCCTGCGGTATCACAACGGCAACCGGACCAGGGC
>JBDTTF010000233.1:0-16706 GCA_039930765.1 Gemmatimonadota bacterium
AAGGCGGGCGAGGCGGGCAAAGCAAAGGCGGGCGAGGCGGGCGAGAAAAAGGCCGACTCAACCGACAACATGGTGCACGTCGAGATCGATACGGCTGGCCTCGCCTCGCGTCTCTATCTCGTCCCCGCGCCCGCCGGTAACATTGGCGACCTGACGATCGCGGGAGACCGGCTCTTCTTCACGGTCAGTGAATCAGGCACCGACGGCAAGACGGCGCTCAAATCACTGGCCATCGACCCCAAGACCGAGGGCCCCGAGACCTTCCTCGAAGATATCCGCGGCTATGAGCTGTCACTCAACGCCAAGAAGCTGATGATCCGGAAGGCCAACACCCTCTACGTCATGGACGTCGGCGCCCACGCCGGCGACCTCGGCAAAACTGCAGTCGATCTTCATGCCTGGGGCTTCTCGGTGAACCCGCGCGAGGAGTGGCGCCAGATGTTCAACGAAGCCTGGCGCCTCGAGCGCGACTATTTCTATGATGCCAAAATGCACGGCAACAACTGGCCCGCCATCCTGGCCAAATACCAGCCGCTGGCCGACCGGGTCACCGACCGCGAAGAGCTCTCCGACCTGCTCGGCCAGATGGTCAGCGAGCTGTCGGCGCTGCACATTTTTGTGTACGGCGGTGAGCGCCGCAAGGCGCCCGATAACGTCGAGCCCGCCTCACTGGGTGCCGAACTCACTCGCGACGAATCGGCGGGTGGCTACCGGATCGGGCACATCTTCCGGGCCGACCCCGACGAACCCGACTCGCAGGGGCCGCTGGCGCGGGTAACGGGAGTGGCCGAGGGGGATGTGATCGAGTCGATCGATGGCACCCCGGTATTGTCGGTGCCGGACTACGCCTCGCTGCTCCGCAACAAGGCCGATCAGCAGGTGCTGCTCCGGATTCATCCGAAGGCCGGCACCAGTCACGACGTGATCGTTACCCCGATCAGCCAGTCTGATGCCTTTCAGCTCCGCTACGGCGAGTGGAAGCTGACCCGCCGTCAGATGGTGGAACAGGATGGGGCCGGCAAGATCGGCTACGTCCACCTCCGGGCCATGGGCCAGAACGACATCGATCAGTGGGCCCGCGACTATTACCCGGTATTCGACCGCGAAGGGCTGATCATCGATGTCCGCCACAACCAGGGCGGCAATATCGACAGCTGGGTGCTGGAAAAGCTGATGCGCAAGGCGTGGATGTACTGGCAGGGCCGCACCGGCAAGCCGTACTGGAACATGCAGTACGGATTCCGCGGTCACATCGTCGTCATCTGCGATGAGTGGACGGCGTCAGACGGCGAGCTGTTCACCGAGGGGTTCCGGCGCCTCGGCATCGGCAAGGTCATCGGCACCCGGACCTGGGGCGGCGAG
Source organism: Gemmatimonadota bacterium (assembly GCA_039930765.1). Lineage (GTDB taxonomy): Bacteria > Gemmatimonadota > Gemmatimonadetes > Gemmatimonadales > GWC2-71-9 > DATEHG01. The sequence continues at coordinate 1,363 of JBDTTF010000233.1, forward strand.
ATCTGGCTGACCTCGAGCAATGTGCTGGTCGACCGCGGGATCGCGACGGCCGCCGAGTTCGGGATCTATGGTCCGGAAGGATCGTGGTTGATCGAAGGGCACGGTGTCGAGCCGGACATCACCGTGGACAACCTGCCCCACGCCACCTTCGGCGGGCAGGACGCGCAACTCACCGCGGCCATCAAGCTGCTGCAGCAGGAGATCAAGGACCAGCCGACGCCAGTGCCGGGGGCGCCGACGTATCCTGACAAGGTTTCGCACTAAGGGGGGGGCAGGGGGGCAGCGGGGCGGAAACTGCAAAAGCGGTTCACTGCCCCCCTGCCCCCCGGCCCCCCTACTTCAGCCGCTCCACCTTCTCCGTCGCCAGACTCCACCCATCCATCATCAGGTCCAGGTCGGCCCGGGCCCCTTCGAGCTGTTCGGTGAGATCAATGGCCTTTTTGCGGCCGTCGGACGCTGAGTAGAGCGCCGGATCCTCCAGCGCCTGCTTGAGCCGGGCCACCTTCTTCTCGGCGTCAGCCACCTTCTTTTCCATCTCCTCGGCGGCCCGCTGCGCGGTGCGCAGCTCCGACTGTTTGCTCTTCTTCTCGGCGTCGGCCCGGGGCTCAGCCTTGCCGACCTTTCCTGCCCGGCCGCCCGCCTGCCCTCCTGATGTCCCTGCCCCCTTGCTCCCCTGCCCAGCCTTCTTCTCTTCGCGGTCGGCCTTGAGGCGCGCGTCACGGGAGGCTTCCCACTCCTCGAAGGTGCCGGGATAGTCCGACATCCGGCCATCCTCGAAGATCCAGAGCCGGGTGCAGAGCGTGTCGAGCAGGGCGCGGTCATGGCTGACCAGCAGCACGGTGCCCTCGAAGGCGCCGATGGCGTCTTCCAGCGCTTCGATCGATTCGACGTCGAGGTGATTGGTCGGTTCGTCGAAGATCATGAAGTTGGCACCGGACAGCATCACCAGCGCCAGCGCCAGCCGGGCCCGTTCGCCGCCCGAGAGGGAATCGGCGGTGCGCAGCACCGTGTCGCCGGAAAAGTCGAACCGGCCCAGGTGCCCCTGCACCTGGCCCCGGGTCCAGCTCGGCCGGAGATCGTGAATGATGTCGAACATGCTTTTTCCCATCGGGATCTGCAGCATGTCCTGCCGGTACCATGCCATATCGATCGAATCGCCCAGCCGGGATACTCCGCCCTCGGCAGGCCGCTCACCAGCCACTGCCTTGAGCAGAGTGGACTTCCCTGCCCCATTGGGGCCGATCAATCCCAGTATATCACCGCGGCGGAGCACCGAGCTGAACGGCTTGAGCAGTTCACGCCCTTCGACCGCCAGCGCCAGTTTGTCGAGCACCAGCACCTGGTCTCCACCCCGGCTCTTGCCCTCGAGTTGCAGCGCCATCACGTCTGATTCGCTCGGTGGCGGCGAGAGCCGAGGCAGCCGGGTAAGCCGCCGGCGGCGGCCGCGGGCCTGGGTGCTCTTCTGCCCCGCGATGTTTCTGGCAATGAAATCCGATTCCGCCGCAATGACCTTGGACTGCTTGGAAAAGGCCCGGGCCTGCGCCATTCGGCGTTCTTCCCGCTGCTGCACGAAGCTGGCGTAGCTGCCGACATAGGCCGCCGTGGTCTTGGCTTCGAGATGCAGCACATGATCGACCACCGCCTCGAGAAAGGCCCGGTCGTGGCTGATCAGCAGGACCGTCTCGTCGACCTGGCGGAGATACCCTTCCAGCCAGCGCGACGTATCGAGATCGAGGTGATTGGTCGGTTCATCGAGCACCAGGACATCGGCCGGGGCGGCCAGCTGGCAGGCCAATCCCAGCCGGCCCCGTTCACCACCACTCAGCGTGGTCAGCTCCTGGGCATGGGCCTTTTCGGGATCGAAACCCAGTCCGTGGAGCACCGCATCGATCCGGGCAGTGAAGGTGTAGCCACCGTCGCGGTCGAACTTTTCGAGGTCGTGGGAGTAGCGATCGAGATCGGCTTCGGTGGCAGCATCGCCGAGTTCACCGAGGCGCATTGACTGGTCGCTCAGGGAGGCTTCAAGTGCCGTGAGGTCGGCAAAGGCGCCGGCGGCCGCCTGCCAGACCGTCCGGGCGTCACCGAAATCGCGGTGCTGGTCGAGCACGGCCACCCTGAGCCCGACGGTACGACTCACCACCCCTTTGCTCGGCTGCGAGGTACCGGCCAGGATGTTGATCAGCGTCGTCTTGCCGCTGCCATTGCGGCCGATGATGCCCCAGCGCTCGCCGCGCTCGACCGTGAAGGTCACGTCCTGGAACAGCACCGTGCGGCCGAACTCGACCGCCACGCCGGCAACCGCAAGCTCAGACATGACGGTGAGCGGTAAGCGGTGAGCGGTGAGCGGGTGTTTCTGTCATTGCGAGGAGGGCGCAACGCGCCCGACATGGCAATCTCTTGAACAACGATCCGTTCACGAAGCCAACCACTCCTTCCAGGTATCCTGCTGCTCACCGACGGTAAGCTTGTTGTCGTTCCGGACCAGCGGGGTCTTGAGCAGCATCGGATCGTCGGCCAGCCGAGTGAGCCAGGCGTCCTCGCCGTAGCGCGCGGCCCGGAGGCCGAGTTCCTCGAACCGCCTGCCGTCCCGGTCGAGCAGCGCCTCGACCCCGAACTTCTGGGCAAACCGCCGCAGCTCCCCGACCGACGCCGCCCGCTCATTCAGGTCCACGAAATGGACCTTGATCCGTCGCTCGGCGAAAAACCGCAGGGCGGAGCGGGTGCCCGGAGATTTTTTCGTGCCGAAGATCTGGACGAGAGAGGCCATTAGCCTTTAGCCGTTGGCCGTTGGCGATATGCACCCTTGCGGGAGGCAGTTCACCAGGCGGCGCCCTGAATTCGGGGGGTAAGGTAAACCGGTGGGTGGAATCGAGTGCAGCTCTTGCCGGGAACCAGATTCCGACGAGGGAGGCCTTTAGCCAGTAGCCGTTGGCCGTTAGCAAACCTACGACCTTGAATGCCAGTGGACGAACCGGTATAAGAATTGGGGCGTAAGCCAATCCGGCAGGTAAGAATTCGTCGTCGCCAAACTGCCTGCTAGCGGCTAGCGGCCAACCACTGGTTGCTAACGGCCAACGGCTGGTGCAAACGGCCAATGGCTAACGGCCAACGGCTTGTTGCCAACGGCTACCGGCTTCTCATCAGCCGTCTTTCCTCTCTGTATGGATACACATCCCCCATCTCCCCCTGCTCCGCCTGCCGCTGCATCCGGCGCCAGTACTCCACCGTCAGCAGGTCGGCATGGGCGGCCATGAACACCTGGCCCATCTCGCCCGGGAGCACCAGGAAGTGGCGGAACTCTTCCGGGAACACATCTCCCTCCGCCACCGAGAACCAGGGCTCGGCGGCCATCTCGTCGGCATCGTCCCGCGGTTCGGGCAGGGCCCGGAACCGGCACTCGGTGAGCAGGCAGAGCTCGTCGTAGTCGTAGAAGATGACCCGGCCGTTTCGGGTCACGCCGAAGTTCTTGAGCAGCATGTCCCCGGTAAAGATGTTGGCGGCGGCCAGGTCCTTGATGCACTGGCCATACCCCAGGATGGCATCGCGGGCCTGCTCGGCGGTGGCCTGCTTGAGGTAGAGGTTGAGCGGCACCACTCGTCGCTCGGTGTAGAGGTGCCGAACGGTGATCTGCTGAGGCTCGAACCGCATGGTGCCGGCGGCCTCGCGTTCGAGTTCGGTGACCAGCTCCGGGGCAAAGCGATCCCGCGGAAAGCTCAGGTTCTCGAAATCCTGGGCGTCGGCCAGCCGGCCAACCCGGTCGTGCGCAAACACCAGCTTGTACTTCTCGATGACGGTGGCCCGGGTGGTCGTCTTGGGGGCCCCGAACCGGTCGCGAATGATCTTGAAGACCACATTGAATGAGGGCAGCGCAAAGACCACCATGACCAGCCCGGGCTCCCCCTCGGCGATCTCGAACCGGGCGCCCGGGGCCGCCAGCTCGGTGGTCAGGGTGTGATACAGCAGCGTCTTGCCATGCTTGTGATAGCCGATGGCAGTGTACAACTCGTCCTTCGGCTTGGACGGCATCAGCTCCTGAAGAAAGGCCACCAGCGCCGTCGGTGACCCGGCTTCGACATGGAAATAGGAACGAGTAAAGCTGAATACCACGCTGGCCTCACCGGCGGTAGTGAGGACTGCGTCGATGACGACGCCACCCTCCGGGTGGACCAGCGCCAGCACCAGCGGGTACTGGAGGTCCCCGACTGTCAGCCGGCCCACCAGGTAGGCGCCCTTGTTCCGGTAGAATGGCGACGGCACCACCTCGAGCAGCGACGGGACCAGGCCCCGGGCTGGCAGGTCCCGCTCGATGGCGTCGGTGGCCAGCCTGGCCTGAGCCTCGAGATCGGAGAATGATGCGGCGAATGGCAAGTCGGCAAACAGCTGCTGGATGAGCTGGACCAGCGGCGCTCCGCCAGCAGAGCTCCGGACGGCCCGGGATGGAGCCTGCGCCGGGATAGCGGCAAAATCCGCTGGCAGGAAGTGGGACGCGGTGTCCAGACCGATGCTCTTGAGGATCCGGCGGGCCGAGCTATTGAAGAAGCTCAGCGCCAGGTCGGCGTCGTCCCGCCGGAGCGCCAGCGTGAGGAAAGTCTGCCGTGCTGCCGCCCAGAGCTCGGCATCGGCCTCCTGCCCCGCCATCTTCCGGCCGAGCTCGCGGACCACCCAGTCGCTGAACTGCCGGTACAGGTCCAGCCGCTCGCGGGCGTCCTTCTGACCGCCGGCCCAGTCCCGCGTTTCAAATCGGGCCTGCGCCCGGCGGGTGATCAGGCCGAACTGAGCCTGGTATGACTCGAATCCGGCGTGGACCAGGGCAGCGAGTTCGGTGGCGGCGGGTATATTTGAGGCCATAGGTGGCTGCCGTTGGCCCTTAGCCGTGGGCCGTTGGTGCATGCATTGCGCGTTCTCGATTTGACGGCAGAACTGATTGGAAGCTCTGGCTCACGGCTAAAGGCTAATGGCCAATGGCCCTTCCCCCAACTCCACGAATGATGCCGAACTACACCTCACTGAAGCCCCCCGCCGGCGATACCATCACGATGTCCGCCGGCAAACTTGTCGTCGGCGATCATCCGATCCTCCCGTTCATCGAGGGAGACGGTACCGGCCCCGACATCTGGCGGGCCTCGGTGCGGGTGTTCGACGCCGCGGTGGCCAAGGCGTACGGCGGCAAGAAGCAGATCGTCTGGTTCGAGGTCCTGGCCGGTGAAAAGGCCAAGAACCAGCTCGACAGCTGGCTGCCCGATGACACCATCGCGGCCATCAACCACCATCTCGTGGCTATCAAGGGGCCGCTGACCACCCCGGTGGGCGGTGGCTTCCGGTCGCTCAACGTGGCGCTGCGCCAGAAGCTCGACCTCTACGCCTGCGTCCGGCCGGTGCGCTGGTTCACCGGGGTGCCGAGCCCGGTGAAGCAGCCCGAGCTGGTGGACATGATCATCTTCCGGGAAAATACCGAGGACATCTACGCCGGCATCGAGTACAAGGCGCGCTCCGACCAGGCCAAGAAGCTGATCGCCTTTCTGCAGAAGGAAATGGGCGTCAGCACCATCCGCTTCCCCGACTCGAGCGCCATCGGGATCAAGCCGATCTCCGAGGAAGGCAGCAAGCGGCTGATCCGCTCGGCGTTCGACTACGCCATCAAGCAGCAGAAGAAGAGCGTGACCCTGGTGCACAAGGGCAACATCATGAAGTACACCGAGGGCGGATTCCGTGACTGGGGCTACGAACTGGCCCGGCAGGAATACGGCGCGGTTGAGATCGATGGCGGGCCATGGTGCAAGCTGCCCAGCGGGATCGTGATCAAGGATGTGATCGCCGATGCCTTCCTGCAGCAGATCCTGACCCGGCCGGCGGAGTACGACGTGATCGCCACCATGAACCTCAATGGCGACTATGTCTCCGATGCGCTGGCCGCGCAGGTCGGCGGGATCGGGATCGCGCCCGGGGCCAATATCAATTACCTGACCGGTCACGCCATCTTCGAGGCCACCCACGGCACGGCTCCCAAATACGCCGACCAGGACAAGGTCAACCCGGGCTCGGTGATTCTGTCAGGTGAGATGATGTTCCGGCACCTGGGCTGGGACAGCGCGGCGGACCTGATCGTGGCGTCGCTGGAAAAGACCATCGGGCAGAAGCGGGTCACGTACGACTTTGCCCGCCTGATGGACGGCGCCACGCTGCTCAAATGCAGTGAGTTTGCGTCGGCGATGATTGGGAACATGTAGGGCCGTTGGCCATTGGCCATTGGCCGTTCGCAAACGGCCCCTCTCGGTGCACCTGGACTCGCAAACGGCTAGTCGCTGTCTGCTGACCGCCAAAGACTAACGGCTAAAGGCCAAAGACTGAGTAGATGTCCGAACTCGATACCATCATCAGGAAATTCTCCGCCACCGACCGCGAAACCCGGTTGCAGCAGCTGCTGCATTACTCCCGGAAGCTGCCGGCATTGCCGGCCCGCTTCGTCGAGGCCCGGGACCGGGGCGAGAACAAGGTCCACGAGTGCCAATCACCAGTATTCCTGTATACCGAAATGGAAGATGGCAGGGCCCACCTGTACGCCGATGCTCCGCCCGAGGCGCCCACCGTGCGCGGATTCGTCTCGATGCTGGGCACGGTCATCGACGGCGCCCGCCCGGCCGAGGTGGCCGCCATCCCTGACGACCTGCTCGACCGGCTGGGGCTCACCGAAATACTCGGCATGAATCGGATGCAGGGGCTGACGGCGGTGCTGGGGAGGATCAAGAGGATGGTGAAGGAGCAGTCGAGAGACTAGAGACGAGAGACCGGCAATGCCTGACTCTTGTCTCTCGTCTAAGGTCTTTCAATCGGCATTCGGACGGCGTTCCCCCACTCCGTCCAGCTGCCGTCGTAGTTGCGGACCTTGGGATAGCCCAGCAGATACGTCAGCACGAACCAGCTGTGGCTCGACCGCTCGCCGATCCGGCAGTACGCGATGACATCATCCTCCGGCTTGATCCCCTGCTCTACCTGGTACAGCGCCTTGAGCTCGGCGGCCGGCCTGAAGGTGCTGGTCTCGACGGTCACGGCTTTGGCCCAGGGAATGTTTTTGGCTCCCGGAATGTGGCCGCCGCGGACCGCCCCCTCGTTGGGGTAGTCGGGCATGTGGAGCCGCTCGCCGCGGTACTCCTCAGGGCTCCGGACATCGACCATGGCCCCCTTCTGCTTCTGGTGGGCCAGCACCTCGTCCCGGAAGGCCCGGATCGAGCTGTCCTTCCGATCGCCGACCTTGATGTTCCCGGCGGGATACGACGGTGCGGTAGTCTCCATCGGCCGGCCTTCGGCGGCCCAGCGGGCCCGGCCGCCGTCGAGCAGCTTCAGATTCTCGAGGCCGAACAGCCGGAAGACCCAGAAGGCGTAGGTGGCCCACCAGTTGTGCTTGTCACCATACAGGACCAGGGTGGTGTCCTGGTTGATTCCCCTGGCACGGAGCAGCCGCTCGAAATGCTCGCGGTCGAGGTAATCGCGCTGGAACGGATCGTTGAGATCGGTCACCCAGTCGATCTTGACCGCCCCGGGAATGTGGCCGGTATCGTACAGCAGCAGATCCTCATTCGACTCGATCAGCCGGACCTTGGGATCATTCAGGTGGGCGGCAACCCAGTCGGTCGAGACCAGCACCTCAGGGTGGGCATAGCCCCGCTGCTCGATCGGGAGAGGCGTCGGGGTCGGGACGGCAGTCATGGGATCGATCCTTGGCGGGTCTGGGATGAACTACCGGGGCGACCGCCCGGGCGAGAGCTAATTACGACTCAGCTAGTCGGATAGTCAAGGCGGCCAGGACTGAGCAGCCCCCCATCGCGGAAGTGCCTGCCACGCTGTATCATAGAGCAGTCCCGATGGGTGGCCGACGGCCGATTGGCGCCGGATAACGGGCTGGAGAGCGAGGCGTAATGGGGCAGCTAGGCTGGGCCAGAAGCAGCAATAAATTCGCCGACGCACTGCGCCGAGGCGCCTGGTACCCGGTGGTCGAGGAACGGGCGGGCGAGAAGGTGGTCGTTCAGGTCGATCAGACCCAGGTCGAAGTCCAGAAGGGCAACCTCCTGGTCCGGGTCGATGCACCGACTCATTGGAGCATCGTCATCCGTACTGGCGTCATGCGTCCGACCTGGAGCGGTCCGCACAGCGCCGGTGATACCACCTATGCCGTCTGTCCTCACTGCTCCGAGCGCCAGTTCTTCGACAGCCATCCCAGCACCCTGGAATGCCGTCGCTGCCATCGGACCAGTCCGGTGGATTGGCAGACGACCTGCTGAACTACCGGCGGGGGGGGCAGGGCGGCGGCGGGGCAGTTCATCCGAAATTCCTTCAAACGGCACTCCACTTTATCGAGGAGTGCTTTTTTCTGTCCCCCTGACCCCCTGCCCCCCCCTGCCCCCCCCCGGCCCGCTGACGCCTATGGCGTCACGACCACCGTCCCCACCATCGACGGATGAATGGCGCAGTGATACGCGAAGTGCCCGGTGTCGGCGAAGGTAAAGGCGTAGGTCCGCCCCGGTCCGAGGTCGGCTGACTCAAAGGTGCCGTTGTTCGACAGGATATGATGGGTCGTCCCGGTCGGGTAGGCCCCGCTACCGACGTCGCCATTGGACCAGACCACCCGAGACGCGGTAGCCAGGCTGACGGTGAGCGTCGGCGGGGCAAAGGCATTGGCACCCAGCGCGGACCCGCCGTTGCGGATAGTGATATTGCCGTGGGGGACCATGATCCCGCCATTGGGCTGAGTGGAACTGTTGCAGCCGGCAAGCAACGCCGCGGCAGGGACGGCCAGCAGGAGACTGAAACGGGAACGGGTCATGACGCAATCCTCGAGGTGAAAAACCAGCGTGTGTGGACGGCACCGGCATCGCGCAGCGTCGTGGTAACGAGCGCACCGGATTGGTCCACACGCTAATGGTTCGTTGCGTTCCGGACGAGCCGTGGGAAGTACGTAGGAAAAGGACTGACAACAAAATGGGAGAACGAGGAAGGAGGAGGGAGGCGGGAAACAGCGAACGGCGAACAGGGAACAGGGAACAGGGAACAGGGAAAAGGGAAAAGGGAAAAGGGAAAAGGGAAAAGGGAACAGGTTGAATCTGCCGACCAGCGAAAGATGGTCGTGTTCCTGGCCAATGGCCGCGCGCCCGGATCGACACTTCCGTCGGTCCATCGGCCCGACGGTCCATCGTTGCGTTCGGCTTACGGCTAACGGCCAACCACCAACGGCTAACGGCTGCTGTTCAGACCTCCGCCGTGGGCGGAATCGGACTCCCCGCGCCTTGCGTCAGCGCGTGACGATTGTCCAGCCGCCGAAGCATGGCTGCGAACGCTCGCGCCACACCGGCGTCGAACACGGTGCCGGCCCCATCCTCCACGAACCCCAGCGCTTGTCCCGGAGCCCAGGCCGGCCGATGGATCCGGGTGGTCCGCAACGCATCGTACACATCACAGACCGAGACGATCTTGCTGGCGTAGTGCAGATCCCGGTCATACTTGATGGCGGGGTACCCCTTGCCATCGGGCCGCATGTGATGCTCGTAGGCCACCACGGCGGCCAGGTCGAACTCACCCTTGCGGGCCAGCAGGATCCTGGCTCCCTCGGACGGGTGGTTTTCGAGGATGGTCCGGTCGGCGGCATTGAGCGCCGGCTTCTGCAGCAGCTCCTTGGGCACCCGCGAAATCCCGATATCGTGCAGCAGCCCGGCCACGCCAAAGGCGTGAATGTCCTGGCTGCCCATCCCCAGCGACTCGGCCAGGGTCATCGTCAGCAGCGCCACGTTGAGCGCATGCATGGTGCGGTATTCGTCCTGGTCGGTCAGCTGCAGCAGCGGCATCAGGAACGGCAGGTCGGCCTGCATGGCCACGCTCAGCGACGCAATGACGGTCTCGACCTCATCCCGCGCCACCACTCCCTCGCGCGCGGCCCGCTCGTACACCCAGCGCACCACGTCGGCCTCTTCGCCGAGCTTGTAGGCGATGGTGGCACTCGACGAGCTGTCCCACTGATCGAGCTCCTGGCCCTTCACCCCGATCACGCCCCAGCGGATGCCGGGATGGTCAGTGGTGGTGCCCTCCATCTTGCGCTGGCCCGGCAGCCGGGTGGTCACATCCTGCAGGAAGGCCACCAGGCCTTCCCGGCCGACTTCGGGATCGATCTCCAGCCGCTGGACCCCGATTTCGCTCAGCCGCCGGGTCCAGGTCCAGTTCTTCAGGTCATGCAGCGGCAGGTTGCCGTAGACCACGGCATCCTTGAGGAATGAGAACCGCGGCGCGGGATTTTCCGCCAGCAGGCCCTCCAGCCGGTCCCATGCACCATCGACCACTCCCGCGCAGGCCGGGTGATCCGGCGCGTACAGCGTCAACGTGGCCAGGGCGTGGGCCGTGGCATGGAGGAAATCGAACGGTGCGCTGCTCACATCAGCACCTTGGGCATCGGCGGTTTGTATTCCGCTTCGCCAGCCATGCTGGAGGCCTGGACCTCGGTGGCCTTGCGGACTTCGGTGTCCTTGTTGCGCGCGGCCTTGGCCAGCACCGGCATGGCCTTGGGATGGTAGGCCCAGTGGGCCGCCAATCCCTGCAGGGCAGCAATCATCTCCGGGCTGCGCGGCGCCAGCCGCCGCATGAACGGCAGGAAGGACCGGGCCTGGCAGAGCTTGAGCAGCGCCGTCACCACCTGCTCGTCCTCGACCGGCGCGATGGCCCGCACCGCCGAAGAGCGCAGCCCCGAGTCAAGATCCTTCATCGACAGCAGCTCAATCAGCCGCGGCACCGCGCTGGGCGGGCACTCTTCGAGGGCGGACTGGATGCCGAGTCGGAGGGTTGGCGGATCGGGCGCGGCCAGGGCCCGCCGCAGCGCCTCGCCGCGACGATTGGGATCCTTGAGCAGGATCTTGAGTCCTTCGTGGCGCACCCGCGGATCCGGATGGGCCAGGCACTGCTCCAGGGAGAATCCTTCCGGCACCGACGGCAGGGCGGCCAGCAACCGCAGCAGGTTGCGCTGCACGAACCACGGGGCGCCGTTGATCCGGGCCGCCACTTCAGGACCGATGATCGGCCCGAGGGTGGCGACCAGATCGAGCAGCTTGGCCCTGACCTTCCGGTCCTTGGCCTCGGCCAGCGCATCGAGCAGCAGCACCACGGCATCGTGGCCGGTACCGGGGGCCAGCCGGGCCAGCAGGTCGTAGTCGATCGGATCGTTGCCCAGCACCTTGCGAATGGTGTGACGGGCGTAGATCAGCTTGCGCAGGTCCCGGGCGATCAGGTCGTTGACCGGCAGCGCCTCCACCAAGTCGAGCAGCTCTCCGATCCGGTCGGTCTCGATCATCCGGTCCACTGCCCGCCGGGTGCCAAGCTCCACGACCAGCAGTTCGATGCTCATCCGGATGATCCGGTCGGGATCGCTGGCGTAGACCGGAGTCGGATCGTCGCTGGACGGGGCCTGGCGCGGCAGGTCTTCGTAGGCCGGAGACTCGCCGGGGGCCTCGTCGACGCTCCAGCCCTCGATCAGCTGCTTGACCCGCTGGCGGAAGACCATGTCCGCCTTGGCGCGCATCGGCGCCGGGCCGCGCTGCGCGTGTGTGGCCAGCTTGGCAAACAGCTTGAGCAGGGTCGGAGAGATGGTCTTGCCGGAGGCAGCCGAGGCGGCCTCGACCAGCGACAGGACCACATCGGCCGACATGACCTGGGTGACATCGAACAGGAAGCGGCGCTGCTTGTCGAAATCGCCACCCATCTTGAGCAGCCGCTCGCGGGTCGATCCCTTGAGCGCTCCGACCATCCGGGCCAGCTGGCGCTGCATTTCGAGCGCCTCGGTCCGGCCGCGGCCCTGGAACGCCGACAGGAATTCACCCAGCGACTGGATGACTCGCTCGTCGTGGGCTGCATCGGGTGATGCCTTGTCGAATGCCTCGGCCAGTGCTTCTGGTTCGGCGTTCTCGAGCGCGGCATCGGGCGCCAGCTCACCGAGCGCCGCCCTGGCCAGGCTCAACCAGAGCCGGCCGGCCCAGCCTTCGGCCTTTTTGGGATCGGACTCTTCCTCCCGCTCCTCCTCCAGCAGCGAGAGGTAGTCGTAGCTCAGCGGAAACAGCCGGATATTGGCCCACTGCCCCCGCGGCTCGTCGTGCCCGGATTCGGCACCAGGAGTGGTTTCGGCCGCCAGCAGCCGCAGGAAGCCGACGATTTCAAGGGTGCTGACCCCGCGATAGAACTTGAGCGCGCCGATGTTGGCCCGGTGCAGCCGGGCGGCCAGGTCGCGCAGGACGGGGTGATTGGGATCGGTGGGAATACCAGCGATCAACAGCTGGTTGGGGGAGACGCCGATGGCGAGCGTGTCACGTTCGAGGAAGATGGCCTCCAGCCGTCGGAGGACATTCTTCACCGCCGGTTCGAGCAGCGGGTGGCCCTCCGGATACATCTGGTGCCGCTGGTGAGCCCCGAGCAGGTCCATGAGGAACTCGGACAGCTCGCGCGACAGGACCAGGCGTCCTTGAGCGGCTGAAATTCGGCTCACTCGACTGACCTCGAATGCGGGGAGGGTACGCCTATAAGATAGCTGGGGATCGGGACTTAGCTACCACTCAAAGGTTCACGGTTCACGGTTCGGATCTGCCCTGCCGTGAACCGGGTACCGTGAATCTCTATGCCCCCGCCTTCACCTCAACCCTGGGTGGCTCAGGCGTAAAATCCTCCCCCGGATTGATGAACCGGTCCACCTCGATCTGGTACTGCTTCTCATACAACTGGGTGTAGCGGCCGCGTTTGGCCAGCAGCTCGCGGTGGGTGCCCCGCTCCACCACCACGCCGCCTTCGAGCACCAGGATCTGGTCGGCGCTGACGATGGTGCTGAGCCGGTGGGCAATGACAAAAGTGGTCCGCCCCTGCCTCAGGGTCCGGAGCCCGTCCTGGATCATGGCCTCGGACTCGGAGTCGAGGCTGCTGGTGGCTTCATCGAGAATCAGGATGGCCGGGTCGGCCAGGATGGCGCGGGCAATCGCCACTCGCTGTCGCTGGCCGCCGGACAGCTTCACGCCGCGCTCCCCGACGATCGAGTCGTAGCCGTCCTTGAAACCGACAATGAACTCATCGCAGTTAGCCAGCTTGCTGACCTCGCGGACCTGGTCCATCGTGGCGTCGGGGCGGGCAAACCGGATATTGTCGGCAATGGTGCCATCGAACAGGAAGTTGTCCTGCAGCACGATGCCGAGGTGGGCGCGGTACTCGCGCATCTTGATGGTGGAAAGATCGCGGCCGTCGATCCGGATCATCCCCTGGGTGGGGCGGTTGAAGGCCATGATCAGCGACAGCATGGTGCTCTTGCCGGAGCCGCTCGAACCGACCAGTGCGGTGGTGGTACCGGCCGGCGCCTCGAACGAGACATCCTTGAGCACCGGCACCCCCGGGCTGTACTCGTACCAGACATGCTCGGCGCTGACCTGGCCCCGGATCTGGCCGATCGCCTGGCGGGTCCGGTCCTCGTCGTCCTCGGTCGGCTGGGACGTGAGTTCGCGGATCCGGTCCAGTCCGGCAAAGGCCTCGCTGATCTGGGTTCCGATGCCGGCGATCTGGACCAGCGGTGCTGCCACCAGGCCGACGAAGAAGATGTACATGATGAAATCGCCCAGGGTCATCTGACCGCCGATGATGGCCCGGCCGCCGACCACGATCATCAGGGCGCCGACCACGCCGACGATGGCGGTACTCATCGAACCCACCGCCGACACCCCCGTCATGGCCGCGGCAATATTGCGGAACAGCCGGTGGACTCCGCGGGTGAACGTCAGCTCTTCCCGGCGCTCCGCCACGTAACTCTTGACGATCCGGATTCCGCCCAGCGTTTCGGCCAGCCGGCCGGTGACTTCGGCGGTAATCTTGCCGCGCTCCCGGAACAGCGGCCGGAGCCGGGTGAACGCCACCGCCATCCCGCCGCCGAACAACCCGAGCAGCAGCACAATGATGCTGGTAAGCGCCCAGTTGAGATAGAACAGCACCACGATGGCAATCACCGCGGTGACCACACCGCCGGCCAGCTGGATCAGCCCGGTCCCGACCAGGTTCCGGACCCCGTCGGCGTCGTTCATGATCCGCGAGATCAGGACCCCGGTCTGGGTCGAATCAAAGCTGCGGATCGGCAGCCGGAGCACATGCTCCGCCACCTTGCGCCGCATGTCAGTGACGGCGCGCTGGGCGGCGACGCCGAGCAGCTGGGAGAGGGCAAAGCCGGTGGCAGCCTGGATGATGGTGGCGCCGAGGACGCCGAGCGCCAGTGGCAGGAGGAGCTGTTGCTTGCCCTGCTGCAGGGCATGATCGATCAGCCATTTGGAACTGGCAGGGAGTGCCAGCCCGGCCACCCGGTTGATGATCATCAGGACGAAGCCGACTGCCAGCCGATACCGGTAGGCGTGGAGCAGTTCCCGGGTTTCCCGCCAGGCCGCTTCCGCCGTGACTTTCTTCTTTTTTGGTGGTTCCATGGCGGACAAATCTACACTGGGCCGGGCCGGTGAGGCGGCGGATCAGCGGGAGCGGTCGAGCGCCCCCTGGATATCGGCGACCAGGTCGTCCGGATGCTCGAGCCCGACCGAAATCCGGATCAACCCCGGCGTGATCCCGACCTGCAGCCGCTCGGCTTCGGTGAGCTTGGAATGGGTGGTGGACGAGGGGTGGGTGACGATGGAGCGGCTGTCACCCAGGTTGGGGCTGTGCGAGAGCAGCTCCACCGAGTCGAGGAAGCGGCGGGCCCGCTCGAGACCGCCTTTGACGACGATCACCACGATGCCGCCGCCCTGGCTCATCTGGCGGCGGGCCAGATCATACTGCGGGTGTGAGGGCAGGAACGGGTAGCGTACCTCCTCGAGGTCGGTGTTTCCCTCAAACAGCGTGGCCAGCTTGAGCGCGCTGGCGCAGTGCCGGTCCATCCGGGCCGACAGCGTCTCCAGGCTCTTGGACAGGATCCAGGCGTTGAATGGGGACATGGCCGGCCCGGTGTGGCGGGCAAAGAACCGGGCTTCGGCGATCAGATCCTTGCGGCCTACTATGGCGCCACCGATGGTGCGACCCTGACCATCGATGAATTTCGTGGTCGAGTGGACTACCACGTCAGCTCCGAAATCGATGGGCCGCTGCAGCAGCGGGGTGGCAAAGCAGTTGTCCACGATCAGTGGCATGCCCCTGGCTCTGGCCAGACCGGAAAGCCAGCCGATATCGATCAGGTCGAGTCCGGGATTTGATGGCGTTTCGATGAAGATCAACCGGGTGGTCGGCCGCAGCAGCTTCTCGAACGATGATGGATCGGAAATGTCGGCGTAGCTGCACTCGATTCCCCAGCGCGGGAACAGCCTGGTCAGGATCTG
>JBDTTF010000234.1:0-3361 GCA_039930765.1 Gemmatimonadota bacterium
CTTTCGCCTTTCGCCTTTCGCCTTTCGCCTTTCGCCTTTCGCCGAAGTTACTCCGAGCGTAAGGCTTCGTTGGGATCGACTCTCGCCGCCCGGAACGCGGGAATCGCACTAGCCACCACCGCCACCAGCAACAGCGTGGCCGCCACCATCCCGAACACCACCGGATCGTGCGCCGACTGGTCATATAACAGCGGCTCCAGCCACCGACCCGCCGCCAGTGACACGGTGGTACCGACCACGACCCCCGCCACCACCACCCGCATTCCGCCACCGACCACCAGCCCGATCACATCGCCCACCCGGGCACCGAGCGCGATGCGGACGCCGAGTTCGTGGGTCCGCTGGGCCACGTCATAGGCGATGACACTGTACAACCCGATCGCCGCGAGGATCAGCGCCAGCCCACCGAACGCCACGAACATGGTGGCGCCGAGTCGCCAGGACTGGGTCTGTTCGCCGATGATGTCAGTCATGGGTGTGACCGACAGATAGGCATCACCGGGCATCAGCGGTTGCAGTTCGCGTCGAATACTGGCGCCGAGCTGGGCCACATCACCCCGAACCCGGAGAAAGAGCACCGCCGCTTCCGGATGGTATTGGGTGATCGGCAGGTAGTAATGCCGCGCCGGCTCGCCGGTGATGCTGTTCTGCCGGATATTCTCCGCGATCCCGACCACGGTCGAGCAGGGCGCGGTGTCGGCACCGATCCGGAGGCACTCCCCCAGCGCATCCTTGCCGGGCCAGAGGGTGCTGGCCATCAGCTCGCTGACCACCACCGCGCGAGGGCCGTGCTCGAGGTCTTCGGGACTGATGCCTCGACCCCGGAGAATCCGGGTGCCGACGGTGCTGAAATATTCCGGCGAGCCCGCCTGCAGCGTGAAATCTCCCAGCCGGCTGACCGAATCGACGCCGGTGACGAACAGATTGTCGCCCCAGATATCCAAGAACGGGACGGTGAGTCCGAGCGCCGCCTGCTCGACACCGGCGGTGTGCCTGGCACGTTCGAGCAGCTGCTGGCGCAGCGCCACCTCCTGTGGCAGGGTAAGGTTGGCGCCGCGCTCGTTGAGATTGACGTACAGCACCCCATCGAGATCGTAGCCCAGCCGAAGTGACTGCACATTATGGAGACTCCGGACAAACAACCCGGCACCCACCAGCAGCGTGACCGACAGCGCGGCCTGGACCAGCAGCAGGGCGGTGCGGGCCCGCGACCGGCGACCACCGCCATCCCGAGCGCCGGACTTGAGTGATTCGACCAGGTCGGTTCGGCGGGCCTGAACGATCGGCGCCACGCCGGTGAGCAGCCCGACGAAGACTGCCGTAGCCAGCGCAAAGCCCAGGGTCCGGCCATCCGCCAATGCCGCTGGAGGAGTGCCGGCCGGAAGGAAAAGGCCTCGCAGCACCGCCCCACCCCACTGGGCCAGCACCAGTCCCGCCACCGCACCACACGAGGCCAGCAGCAGGCTCTCGGTGAGAAACTGCAGTACCAGCCGCCGGCGGGTGACGCCCAGTGCCAGGCGCAGCGCGATTTCTCGGCGCCGCCGCAGCGACCGGGCCAGCAGCAGGTTGGCCACATTGGCGCAGGCAATGATCAGCACGATCAGGGCGACACCGCTCACCCACGCCGCCACTCTCGTCACCGCGTGCTCCCCCGGTCCGCGTTCGTTCTGCACCGGACCGGCGATCACCGTCGGCTTGGCCACCTCCAGCGGCGCAACGGAAGGGGAGAGACTCCGCTCGTTGTCCCAGCTCTGCCGATAGGCTTGCCCCAGATCGGCACTGAACGCCGCGATCGAGATGCCAGGCTTCCGCCGGGCCAGGATCCGCATCCAGCTCCAGTTGTAGCGGGAGTAGTAGTTCTTGAGTTGTGGCCCCGACCGGAAAGTCCCGGCATAGGCAGTGATCGGAATGAACACCGACGGAGGCGCCTCATCGGCGACCCCGACGAAATTCCTCGGCGCCACCCCGATGATGGTGTAGTCCGCGGTGCCGACATGAATCCGCTGGCCCACCGCATCCATCCGCCCGCCGTATTCGCCCTGCCAGTAGCCGTAGCCGAGCACCGCAACCATGGCGCCGACCGGCACGGTGTCCTCTTCCGTCGAAAAGAACCGGCCAACGATCGGATGGGCATCGAAGAAGTCGAACAGGGTGGCGGAAACGGTGGCCACCGTCATCTCGCGGGATGCGGTGCCAGTGCCGACCGGATACGAGCGGTCGCCGTAGGCGGCCATGGCGGAGAAGTCGTGACTCCACCGCTTGAGATCGAGAAACCGGGTGTACTGGGTCATCCGCTCGATCTGCGAGCCGTCTCGATCGGTGTGCTGGAGGTAGACCCGGTGTACCGTCGAGGGGTCTCGCAGGAAGGCCGGGGTCCGGAACATCAGCCGGTCCACGATCCCGAACATCGCGGCATTGATCCCGATCCCGAGGCCGAGGGTCAGGATCACCCCGGCGGTAAATCCAGGATTGCGCCGCAGCGAACGCAGCGCATAGCGCAGGTCCTGGCCGGTCCGCTCGAGCCAGCCGATTCCGTTGCCATCTCGGCTCGCATCCTTGATCACCTCGACACCGCCGAACGCGAGCCGGGCCTGGCGAGCGGCTTCGGCCGGCGTTT
Source organism: Gemmatimonadota bacterium (assembly GCA_039930765.1). Taxonomy (GTDB): domain Bacteria; phylum Gemmatimonadota; class Gemmatimonadetes; order Gemmatimonadales; family GWC2-71-9; genus DATEHG01. The sequence continues at coordinate 2,618 of JBDTTF010000234.1, forward strand.
CGCCGGCCCCGATCAGCTTGTCGGTCTCGCGCTGAATGTGAAACGTCAGCTCGGCGTCCAGCTCGCGCTCCACCTGATGACGGCGGAACAGGGCGCGCAGCCGGTAGCGGATTTCGCTATAGACAGTCGCGGCCGTCATGAGCGCATCCCCAGGACCAGTTCGACCGCTACGCTGAGGCGCCGCCAGTCCTCGGCCTCGGTCTTGAGCTGGGCCCGGCCGCTCCGGGTCAACTCGTAGAACTTGGCCCGGCGGTTGTTGTCGGAGCTATCCCAGTGAGCCTCGATCAGCCCGCGCCGCTCCAGCCGGTGCAGCGCCGGATATAGCGAGCCCTGCGGCACCTGCACCGTGGCCTTCGAGACCTGGTGCAGCCGCTCCGAAATGGCCCAGCCGTGCCGGGGCCCGAGGGACAGCGCCTTGAGGATCAGCAGGTCGAGCGTGCCCTGAGGCAGGTCGAGTCGTTCGTCATTCATTCGGGTCCCCCTCCGTCTTCTACAAGAGTCTAGAAGTCGTGTTGTAGAAGTGCAAGGGGAGCATGACGGGGGAGGGGTGCGCCAGGTTTCGTCGGATCGTCGGGCAGGCAGGCGGGGGGGCGGGCGGGCGGGCGGAAAGTCGGAAAGTCGGAAAGTCGGAAGGATTGTCAAACTGACACCATTGCGCATTTCGAATCTTGCCCCTCGAACCTCGACTCTTTCGCTTTTCGCTTTTCGCTTTTCGCTTTTCGCTTTTCGCTTTTCGCTTTTCGC
>JBDTTF010000235.1:0-6150 GCA_039930765.1 Gemmatimonadota bacterium
TCGGGGGTTCGATCCCCTGTCCGCAGATTCTACAGATTTGAGATGGATTGTGCTAGCAAAATGGAGAACCCCGCGAGACGCTCTGGTCTCGCGGGGTTTTGCCTGTGGCCTGGGGCCTATGGCTGGTGGCACAATATCTTTGGCCTGTTGGCCAATGGCGCACGATCAGTCGCCCACGGCCTCTTGCAGCTCGGTGAGCAACGCTCTGACATCGAGTCCGTGCGCCGCTGCAGCGAGCGCCACTGACTTGCCTCCTCCGCAGCACATATCGAGGCCGTGCCGCGCCATGATTGGCCTGGTGGCAGGGTGGCGATCTGCCACTTCGGCGAGCAGGGAAGCCTGGACGATGCCGGTCCCGCGGAATCGGACCACCCATTCGGCCGGTCCGCGCTGCTCCGTCCGAGCGGAGAATCCCCGGTCCTGCATCACACTGTACAGCGGTACCGGATTGAATGGGGCGGTGAGCTCAAGTATTCCGCCCCCAGTCAGCGGGGCGGCGGCCTCGAGGATGGCATCCAGCGGCTCCTGGCCCGCCGCAATTGCCGCGCGCACATCGAGGTGGACATCAGGCAGTGATGACGTGTTGGTCATTGACAAAGGCTCTCCAGAATTGAACGCAAGGCCGGATAGTGGCCAGGGACCGACGGCGGAATTCATTCGAGATATCGTAATCGCAAAACACGGAAGACCTGCGCCTCCACCAGTCCGACCCCGGCGGCAAAGCTGGCCGCACCCAGCCGGGCCCAGACCAGCTCGCCTGCACCGACCGCCGCGACCATCGTCGTGAGGCCCGCCGCCAGAAATCCCAGCGACAACCAGCCCCAGGCCGGGCGACTCAACTCAGCCACCGTGGGAAGGCGCGACTCTCCCACCCGGGCACCGAACAGGTGCAGCCAGGTAAGAAAAGGCAGGATCTTGTAGAGCACCCCCAGGACCAGCATGATGAGCCAGCCGACCAGGACCAGCAGGGCGTACGCCGCCATGACTCGAGGAGCGGATCGATCGCTCCACAGCAGCATCTGGCCGATGATGGCTGCCACTCCGAGCGAGACGAACGCCACCGCCACATGCGCCAGCCCTGGATCCAGCGCCCGGCGGGCACGCCGCCGGAAGTAGCTGACACCAAGCCAGAGGTAGACGGCGGCGGCGGCGCCGAGCAGCGCGCCACCGCCAAGCCGCAGGGCCGCCGAGCCGGTGAACTCGCCAACGATCAACCCGGTCAAGCCGGCACCCAGCAGCGGTCCGACCCAGCGCAGCGGCCATCGAGAATGGCCGTCGCTCACCAGGAACATCGGCAGCATCCGGCTCCCCACCCCGACGACCACGCAACTCGCGAACCCGATCGCGGCGAGATGAAAATGACTGGCAATCATGGCCAGCCGATCCACCTGCCAGTATCCCAGTGTTTCCCCGATCCGGAGTGACGCGAGCCCCAATGCCGCCAGCAGGGCCAGATACCCGGCCATCACGTACCGGCCCACCAGCGGATCGGGTTGAGTGTTGAACCCGCGCGAGATCAGATTGACGCCCAGCAACACCACCGCGGTCACAACAAGCACCCAGCCCAGGCCGAGCAGTGCCGCTCGCGCGAGCCAGAAGCCGGTGATCACCAGCGCCGTGCCGGTCTGGAGCAGCCAGAACGTCAGGTGAGCGAGCGGAATGCTGCGCACCTCACGGCCCATGGTCACGGGAAAGAGCTGATACAGTGCGCCGAAGATGGTGGTGGTGATCACCCCCAGCGTGAAGCAATGGGTGACACTGAATACCCGGGGGTCGTAGATGTTGTTCGCCGCCAGGTCGGGCGCCACGAGGGTCAGCCCTGCGGCGCCGATGGCCAGCCACCCCAGCGCCGCCACAAAATGTTCGGCGGGAAGCCGGAACGGCGGCGGGTGGACTGCCGGAGCGAAATTGGGAAGTGGGGCGCCGCGAACCTGAACGGCCGGCGGAGCCAGGGCAGCCGCGCTCATCAGCGGCCGGTGGACTGAGGCAACGGAGCTTCCCGACCAAGCAGGTATTCCACCACGTTGCGCGCGGGGTAGCCGCTCCGCCCGCCGAGGAAGCGACCGAGCGAGGCGAGGTCGTCCCCGCTGGTGACCAGCGGCGGCTCCACCCGGCCGTCACCGCGGGACTGCCCGAATCCGACATCGGCCATGAGGCCATTGCACAGGCACCGCCGGCCCACGGTCTCGGACTCAGCGCCCCCCTTCCGAACAAAGTCCGCCACCGGCTCGGCCGGACACCGGTACCCAATACCACCATCCTCGCGACGATAGGCTGAGCGGAGGTATCCGAGGTCGCAGATGCGGTGGCGGGGTTCGGCTTGACCTCCGGTCGGATCGCCGGGCCACCGAACGACCTTGAACGGGTACCCGGTCGGTGAGGCCAGCGGATCGGTGAACACCTCGACCGTCCCCTCGCTAACGGCCGCCAACACCGATCGCTTGATCTCCGGACTCAACCCCGACTCGTCACAGTACGCGAACAGAGTGCCGACCTGGATCCCGGCGGCCCCAGCGGCCTCGGCCTGGACCAGCGATTCTGGAGAGCCGACCCCACCGGCCAGCCAGAACGGTATTCCCAGTTCGCGCAACCTGGAAAGATCGACCGCATCACGCTCCCCGTACACGGGCTCTCCCTTTTCATTGAACGAAGCGGCGCCTCGGGGCGGTGCGTTGTGACCGCCGGCGGTGGAACCCTCGACCACAAAGCCATCGACCCGGCCGCTGGCTTTGCGAGCCAGGACGGTCGCCAGCGAATTGCTCGCGATGATGGCCAGGAACCGGGGGCGGGTCAGCGGCGCCGGAAGCTGCCCCTCGGGCCAGTGTTGGCGCGGATCAAAGGAGATGACCTCGCTTCCGCCGGCCGAGTCATCCTCGATATCCATTCGGAGCTCGACCGGCCGGTGGGCTGCCAGCGCGTCGAGCACCCCGGGAATTTCACGCGGGATCCCGGCGCCCATCAGGATCACGTCAACCCCGGCCAGCATGGCGCCATACAGCAGCGGCAGGTTGGGAAGCTGCAACTTGGTCAGCAAGTTGGCTCCGACCATGCCGTGGTGACCTTCCCGGGCCAGCTCCACCTCCACGAACCCCGCAAGCATGGTGACTTCCTGACGCCGTTTCCCCGAGGTCCGGGAAAACATCGTCAGCAGCTTGTAGGGCTGACCCTCTGGCCGGCCCTCGGGCAGGAAATACCGCTGGAGCACCCCGTCGGCGATTTGTGGCAATGGGAACCGGGACATGGCGCGACGGAGGTGGCCGCCGGCGTCACCGTCTTGCAGTCGGCGAACCATCAGGGAATCGACCGCGGTCAGCGAGACCACGCCGAGCTGACCCGCGGCGGAAACCGCCCGTGCGAGCCGCCAGCCGGAGACCCCAATGCCCATGCCGCCCTGAATGATGGATGGGAGTCCGGTTGACTGATTCAACTCGCTGCTCTCGCGGAAGGAACCCGACATCGCTACCTCTGCTCGCTCCAACTGGCTGTGACTCGACGTGACAGCCCGCAATTGACACTCGGATCCATGAAGGATTCCGCAAGAAATCAGGAATTCCTGCTTAGAGTCGTGGGGCAATCCGCAGATTGAACGGATTTGAGATGGATTGTGTTACCACATAGGGAGGGCCCCGCGAGCCGCACTGGTCCCGCGCGGCTTTGGTCCGCTGGCATACCATTTCGAGCATCCCCGCCCTGCGCGATCGTTAGGCGTTTGCGAGTTCGCGAAGTCTGGCCAGATCCCCCACCCGGTAATAGCCACGACCGACTGCTTCAATCGCACCGCACGCGCGCATCTGGCGGAGCGCCCGGACCAGGACTTCCCGGACCGTGCCCAGATCCTCCGCCACGGTCGATTGGGTTCGTCCAAGCAGGAAGGCCTCCCCTTGCTTCCGCTGCGCCGATTGATCGAGGATCAGTCGGGCCACCCGCGCATCGATCCCCTGCCCTCCGAGCCGGTCGAGCTGTCCCACCAGTTCCCTGACTCTCCCGGCCAGCCGTCGAAGGAACAGAAAGGCGAGTTCCGGGTCCATTTCGACGGCAGACCGCAGCGCCTCCATTCCCACCTGGACGCATCGGGTAGGCTCCCCGGCTATGGCCGTCGCGGGGTACTCCCCACCAGCAAACAGCGGGACCTCGCCAAGCGCCCCGCCGGCCTTCTCGGTATGGATCAGGAATTGTCCACGCCCGCTTCCCCGAACCACTCGAACGAGGCCATCCGTAACAATGAAAAGGTGACGGGCGGGGGCCCCGGCGAGAAAGACCACTTCATTGGCGCCGAAGGCACGTTCCGAACAGTGCCGCGCCAGGGTCGCCAACGCGGCGGGACGGACCGCCGAGAAAATGGGGAGGGAGGAGATCCTGGCGGGCTCGAGCATGGTGGAACCAAAGTTCCTGTGAAGTCCTGCCTGACAAGCTACTGTGATAGCTCACCAAACAGGGGTGCCTCGATGGGACTGATGTTGCGAATTGCTGCGCTGGCCGGTGCCGGGCTCCTCGGCTCGATTCACGGTGTCGCCGCCCAGCACGCCAAGCCCGACAGCGCTTTTTCCGCACTGCAGCAGCGGGGAGAGCACTACATGGGCGTCGATCAGACCACCTCCACTCACACATTTCAGGACCTGCCCGATGGCGGGCGAATTGTGCTGGTCCGGGATTCGACCGATTCAGCCGGTGTGGCCATGATCCGGATGCACCTCAATCACATCGCAAGGGCATTTGGAGCAGGCAATTTTGCCATTCCGATGCTGGTGCATGACACCACCGTACCGGGAACCGCTGTCATGTCGAGGAAACACGACGCCATCCGCTACCGATTCAGCGAGCTGCCCGGTGGCGGCCAAATCCAGATCACGACCGCCGACCCGGAAGCGCTGGCCGCGGTGCATGAGTTTCTCGCCTTTCAGCGGGCCGATCACCGGATCGCGAACCACTAGGCCAGCCGGCAGCTTCGGGTCGGATGAGGCCCCCGATCCCCTCATTCCCCACGACCGGAAATGCGAAGCCCCGCGAGCCGCACTGCTCTGGCGGGGCATTGCGTATGGCTCAGGGCGTTAGGCTCAAGGCTCAAGGCATTTCACACCTCACGAGGGGTTGCACCCTGAAACCAAAGCCTACCCGACACCGTCTCACCCTACGCACAGCCACGCCCCCTGCCCGGAGTTCCATGCTCGAGATTGCCGGCGTCACCAAACGCTTCCGCAACGGCGTGACAGCCGTCGCCGATGTTTCCCTGTCGCTCAGCACTGGGGTCGTGGGGCTGCTGGGCCCTAACGGCGCGGGCAAGACCACCCTGATGCAGATGATCGCTACCATCACCTCGCCGACTGCGGGCACGATTCGCTTCGATGGTGTCGACCTGGCCCGCGATCCCGACCACCTGCGTCGGAGGCTCGGCTACCTGCCGCAGGATTTCGGAGTGTACGACAATCTCACCGCCTTTGAATTCCTCAGCTACTTCGCCGCGCTCAAGGGGATAAGAAGCCGGACCAGGGTCATGGAGCAGCTGGAGCTGGTCAATCTCCACACGGTGGCGCACCGCGCTGCCGGCGGATTTTCCGGCGGCATGAAGCAGCGGCTCGGAATCGCCCAGGCCCTGATCAATGACCCCGACCTGCTGATCGTGGATGAGCCGACAGCCGGACTCGATCCGGAGGAGCGGGTCCGCTTCCGCAACGTGCTGTCCGATGCCGGCTACGGCAAGCTGGTCATTCTCTCCACCCACATCGTTTCCGACATCGAAAGCGTGGCGACGGTGATCGCCGTGATGAAGGAAGGACGCCTGATGGTCTGCGAACCGGCCGACGCGTTACTCCGGGCCGCGGCCGGCAGTGTCTGGGAGGCGGTGCTCTCGGCAGAGCGGTTCGAGGCCGAGCGGCGGCGATTGCGCATTTCCCGCGCAGTCCGTCGGGTCGACGGGGTCCATACCCGGATCGTTCATTCCGAGCTCCCGCTGCCCGAGGCCACTCCCGCTGAGCCGGATCTTGAGGATGCGTTCCTCTACGTCATGCACCAAGGCGCCACAGCGGCATGACTGGGTCCTGGCACCGGGTGGGGTCGGTCGCGCGAGCCGACCTGCGGATTCGACTCCGGCAAACCTCCACCCTCCCGATACTCCTGATTCTCTGCGTCCTGGCCTATCGATTCGTGCCGCCA
>JBDTTF010000236.1:0-6018 GCA_039930765.1 Gemmatimonadota bacterium
CTCTCCGCTCTCCGCTCTACTGTTTCTTCGGTTCCGGCGATGGCGGCAGCGCCATCAGCCGCTTGCGGAATGTCTGAAATGCCGGGGTATCCTTGGTCAGCCCCTGCAACTTGCTGGCGGGATACTGGCCGATCAGCGCTTCGGTCGCCTGGATCCGGTCTTCCTCCAGCGGGTGCGAGGCAAAGAACGCGTCGACCGCCGAGGGATTGGTCTGGCGTTCCTCGAGCAGGATGCGGAACATGTCGGGCGTCCCGTGCGGGTCGATACCCGCCTTGATCGTGGTCGGAATGGCCTGGGCGTCGGCCTCGGCTTCATCGGTCCGGCTGAACTTGGCGAACAGCGCGCTGTTGGCCACGTCGACCGCTCCGCCAACCGCACCGGTGCACACCTTGGTCAGGGTGCACACGAGCATCTCTCCACCACCCACCGCCTGTTGCTGCTGCATCTGCTGCACTGAGTGCCGCAGCGTCACGTGGCCGATCTCGTGGCCCAGCACTCCCGCCACTTCACTCATGTTCTGGGCCCGCTCGATCAGGCCGCGATTGATGTAGATCCAGCCGCCGGGGATGGCAAAGGCATTGACCTCCTTGCTGTCCACCACCGTGAAGTGCCAGGTCAGGCCCCGGGTATCGGTGGCCTTGGCCAGCTTGTTGCCCAGGGTATTGATGTAATTGTTGATGGCGGCATCGTGGATCAGCGGGAGCAGGGTATCGATCTGGGCCGCGTTACTGGCGCCGAGCGCGACCTCCTGCTGCTGGGAAACGGCGCAGCCGGCGACCACTCCGGCTCCGAGGCAGAGGAACAGCCCACGGACGCGGCGTGAAGTTCCCTCGATCATGTGTGGCAACATTGTCGGAACCCTCGTGACCTGGTGAGCCGGCATCGCCTGCCGCGTCGAGCAATAAAAAAGGCGCGAGCCTGGCGGGGGCCAGGATCACGCCTTCACCTCGAAGAGCCGGTTGCTCTCGCGGTAGGCTGCGAATCGTACAGCGCAGAACTATACCCCATCTGCCTCGGAATGCGCCATGGGGTCGTACTTCCAGGCAAAGCCGAGCTCGACGACAGGACAGCCGTCAGCCTTAAGCCATGAGCCATAAGCTCTTAACCCGTGCCCTGCGACCCGGTTGCCGATCCCACCGCTCGTGGCTAATTTGCCACCCGCGATGCCCCTTGGTGTAACTGGCAACACGCCTCACTCTGGATGAGGAGAGTCCAGGTTCGAAACCTGGAGGGGCAACTGGCCGGCGCGAAAGCGCTGGCCGTTCTTTTTGTCCAGCAGGGTCCTGACCGGGAGGGGGAAAGGCGAAAGGCGAAGGGCGAAGGGCGAAAGGCCCTGTTAGAATGGCCGCCGGCGTTTAAGCAAGCCCACCAGCAGTGCTTGAGACCTTGCGGAGTGACTCCGTAGTTCACCACCTATCTCTTGCGGCACAATTTCGGTGTGAATCAACAGGTCGATCAGATCCGCCGTTTCAACTGCGGATCCGAACGCGATCGTCAAGTGCCTGGTGCACGTTGGCGACCGCCCGAAAGCCCAACCTTCAGCAATATTGAGCTGAACCGATAGAGAGGATCGCTGAATTTGGCTGAACAGTGCCGCGGCCCATGGCTTCCAGGAGCTTTGCGACGCTGCCAATACCCCCACCACTACGTGGCGGGCTTCAATCCATGCTTCGAGTGAGCGATGGTTTCGCATGTCGCCAGAGTACGCTCAGCGAAAATCATCCGGTAACCAGAATGCGAGGTCAGGAGGGCCTGAAAAGCGGAGTTGTTGGCCTCCCGTTCGCCATTCGCCTTTCCCCCTTCGCTTTTCGCTTTTCGCCCTAAAGCGCCTTGAAGGCATGAAATGCGTCCGGATCAATCGCGCTCCCCGCCAGCTTGCCCATGATCTCCAGCACCTTGTCCTGTGGCATCCCCGATCGATACGGCCTGGCCGCACTCAACGCCTCGGCGATGTCGGCCACGGCCAGGATCCGGCTCAACTGGTCAAGGTCGTCGGCCCCGACACCCCGGTGGTAGCCGGTCCCGTCCAGCCGCTCATGATGGTTGGCCGCGATCAGCGCAAAGCTCCTGAACCGATCGACCCGCATCAGGATCTCTTCGGTGTGGGCCGGATGCTTCCGCATCTCGTTCATTTCGGCATCGGTGAGCCGGGCGGGCTTGTCGAGGATCAGGTTGGAGACGCCGAGTTTGCCGATGTCGTGCAGCAGGCCGGCACGGCGCAGGGTAACGAGCCCGTCAGCCGTCACCCCCATGTGCGTGCCCAGCTGCACCGCGATCCGGGACACACCTTCAGAGTGTTCCGCCGTGTAGGGCGTCTTGGCGTCGATGACCCTGGCAAAGGCCCGGCAGACCAGGTCGAGCCGGTGTTCATCGACCATGACGACCATGTCCTCCGGCTCGAGGTCAGAGACATGCTCGAGCTGGTCCACGGCACTCAGGGTGCCCCAGAACGAGGGATCGTGCTCGAACTCCTCGATGGCATCGACCAGCATCGGATCAAACCACGCCCCGCGCCGCTCGCGCGCCATGCCGTAGGCCGAATCGGTGCCGTGCGAGTGGGCAAAGACTTCGAGCGTCTGGGCCAGCGAGCAGATCCGGCCCAGCAGCGGGATCTGGCTGCCAGTCAGTCCGATCGGCATGCCGAGTCCGTTCCAATGCTCGTCGAGAGTGCGGATGGCGGCGGCGGTGGCGGCTGACAATCCCAGCTCTCGCGCGATTTCAGCGCCCCGTTCGCAACGGGTCAGGGTCATCTCGAGGCCGCTGCCCTTTTCGCGGGTGCCCAGCATGGCGACGTGCCAGGCCTTGGCCATCGCGCCCCTGGTCGGGATCGCGTGGGCGTAGGCGTACTTGGCCGAGGCGGCCGAATCGGTCCAGTCGGTCAGCTTGTGGGCAGCCTTGAGCTTCAGGTCATCGGCGCCGAACAGCTGGCAGAGGCGCGCGGCGTTGCTGGAGCAACCCAGGTCCTTGAGCAGCAGGGCATAGAACAGGTCGGACCGGGCATCGGGGCCCAGCCCGATCACGTCGGCGATCCGCATCCCGATCAGGCAGGTCCGGACCGCGTGTCCCTGGGGCTGCCCTTCGGTGATATCGAGGGCGTATGAAAGCGCCGAAACGACCTCGGAGAGGCGGACCTGGCCGCCCATCGGAACCGCCCCGGGTGGGTATGCCAGTGCAGCCCCGGCATTTTGCGGGGCCGGGGACGAGTAGAAGTGGCCTAAGTCGTTGAAATCATGGAGCATGCCCTGATTGCAAGGCAAGGAAAGTGCCGTGGTAAGTCGAGAGTCGAGAGACAAGAGTCGAGAGTAAAAAGCACCCTGACCGGAGCACCTGCGCTCCCCTTCAGATCCAACCGGCGGCGCTCCGAGAAATAGGACGGGGGCCGGCAACGCCGGCCCCCGGGATTCCCATCTGGAGTCGTCAGGACTCTCGACTCCAGACTCTCGTCTCTCGACTTCAGATCCATGGAGCGGAGGGGGATCGAACCCCTGACCTCTGCATTGCGAACGCAGCGCTCTCCCAGCTGAGCTACCGCCCCGAGGGCCGATAAACTAGTGCCGGCAGGAGGGGGAAGCAATGATATGAGACGAGAGACAAGAGGCGAGAGGCACTTGGCGACTGAGAGTCAATTCGGAACCGGGCGGAACCTCAGTAACCAAAAACCGTGAACCGTGAACCAAAAGGTCCTGTAGTCGACAGCCACCGCTCACCGCTCCGGCCGCTCCCAACTCGCGACCGGACCCGGAACAATCCGGAACATTGGATGCACCGCTGGGCGCTGGACCTTCAACAACGATCGATATCGCGCCGGGTCGCGGACCCGAAGCTTGTTCATCAGGTGGACCCACTCATGCGCCACCTGCTTGCGCGGTACGCTGAGCCGAGTCCGGATCTGCCGCCGGCCCAGCTTCCTGGGGTCAAATCGATAGCCCCGTGCCACCGACTCGGCGTACAGTGCCGTCAGGTACCCGTTCAGGCTGCCTACTGGATCCGGGCTTTGGCGCCACCGTTCGAGCTGCGGATGGTGGCGGTAGCCCCGGGTCTTCCCCTGCAGCACGGCCTTGGCCAGCAACGACTCGCGCCACAGCGCCACCAGGCCGCGGGCGTCGAGATATTTGGGATGGAGAGACCAGAGACGCACGAGAACCTCGGTAGGAGGTGAGCGGTGAGCGGTGAGCGGGCCGAATGCCTGCGGTATTGTGATCCTCTCCTGATTCACGGTGCTCGGATGCTGTGCCCGCTTACCGCTCACCCAGCGCCGACACCAGAACGCTCCGAGGAGCCTGGGTTGGGGGCCCGCTCACCCTTCACCTGTCACCTCTCACGGCTCACCGCTCACCGCTTACCGCTTACCGCTTACCGCTCACGCTGTTCAATCTGATGATCGTGAATCCGACTCAACACCAGCAGCGCGGCTATCGCCCCGATCAGGGCGAAGCACATATCCCACTGGGTATCCCACACATCCCCCTGGGTTCCCAGAAAAGCGTCGGCCGCGGTCCCGGTCATCTCGGCGGTAAGCCACTCGATCAACTCGTAGCTGGCACTCAGGGCCAGACAAAAGCAGACCACCAGGAATGGCAGCCACTTCGATCGCTTCACCACCTCACGGCGGATGAAGATCTCCCGAGCCACCAGCGCCGGTACAAACCCCTGGGCAAGGTGCCCGATCCGGTCGTAATGATTCCTCGCAAACCCGAACCATCCCTCCATCCAGTACCCCAGCGGCACCTCGGCGTAGGTGTACTTGCCGCCCACCATCAGGATCATCATGTGAATGGCGAGCAGGACGTAGACCAGCGGGGTGAACTGGAACCGGCGCCAGGTAAGCATCAGGATCGGCAATCCGATCAGGGCCGGGACCACTTCGAGGAACCAGGTGAACCGATCGTGGGGTGCGATGGCGGACCAGAGCAGCACGGCGAGCACCGTACACAACAGGAATACGGAGAGAGGAGAGGGTAGAGGGGACGCTCCGCTCTCGCCTGACGATGGGAGCGCCCCTCTGCGCTCTTCCCTCTCCGCAGTCGGGGTCACGGCACCCCATCCCGGAACGGGACGTCAACCTCAAGTCCGTCTCTCGCGATCGTCGTTTCCGGAAACACCTCGCGGGCTTCGGTCAGCAGTTCCGAGGCGTCGCGATTGTACCGCGGACTGATATGGGTGAGCACCAGGCGGCGGACTCCGGCCTCCCGTGCGATCTCGGCGGCTTCCCGGGCGGTACTATGCCCGGTCTCCCGGGCGCGAGCCCGGTCCTGGTCCGAAAAGGTGGCTTCGTGGATCAGCAGGTCGGCTCCCTTCGAGGCAGTGGCCAGCGCGGTGGTCGGCCGGGTATCGCCGGAGAGTACGACCGTGCGGCCCGAGCGGGTTGGCCCGACCAGCTCCGATGGCGCGACTCGTCGGCCTCCCTCGAGTTCGATCGTCTCGCCCTTGTGGATCCGGCCCCAGAGCGGACCCTCCGGAATTCCGAACTCCCGGGCTTTTTCCGGGTCGAACCGTCCCAGCCGCTCCTGCTCCACCAGGGCATATCCCAGCGAATCGGCCCGATGCTCGGTGGCAAAGACCTGGAGCTCGTAGTCCTTCCGCTTGAGCACATCACCGGGCTTGAGCTCCACGATCTCGACCGGGAACCTGGTCCGCTCGATCCCGACCGTGATGGCACCGCCCAGCACCGACTTGGCACCGCGGGGGCCGTACAGGGTGACACCCTCTTCCCGGTCGCTCTCGCCCAGGATGTTGAGCAGCCCCATCGTCCGGAGCAGGCCGGGCAGGCCCAGCAGGTGATCCGAGTGGTAGTGGGTGAAGAATATCTCCCGGAATCCGAAGCTGGTGCCGTAGCGCATCATCTGGCGCTGGGTCCCCTCGCCGCAGTCAAACAGCAGCGTTTCTCCCTCGCGCTTGAGCGCCAGCGATGCCACGTTGCGATCGAGGGTAGGACAGGCGGCGCCGGTGCCGAGGAAGGTCAGTGAGAGCATGGCGCCTAAGTTAATGGGAAGATGGCAGATGGGAGATGGCAGATGG
>JBDTTF010000237.1:0-5856 GCA_039930765.1 Gemmatimonadota bacterium
CACCGGCCGCATCCATGCGGCCTGACATCCCGATCTCAACGCACCGGCCGCATCCCTGCGGCGCACCGGCCGCATCCATGCGGCCTGACCCAGGCGGCCTGACATCCCGATCTCAAGGCACTGGCCGCATCCATGCGGCCTGATATCCCGATCTCAGCGCACCGGCCGCATCCAGGCGGCCTGACATCCCGATCACAAGGCACCGGCCGCATCCACCCGGCCTGATACCCCGATCTCAGGGCACCGGCCGCATCCATGCGGCCTGATACCCCGATCTCAAGGCACCGGCCGCATCCATGCGGCCTGAAATCCCGAACCCCGTTCGCAAGGCCGCATGGATGCGGCCCCTTCGGCGGATTGCGGCCGCAATCCGCCGTCACACCTCCCAATTCGACCACACCACCGCCTCCGGCGGCAACACCGGCTCGGCAAAATCCCTGAGCGTCATTCTGAGATCGGTCCAATGCACCCGGTAACCGCGCTCGACCAGCGCGGCGTAATGCTGCCGAAAGGCCGTCTGGCATCGGAGCGAGATCCGCGGCAGCCGGAGCCGCTGGGCGGCGGACTCCGCCAGCGCCACGACCCCGATGAACGACCGGACGTCGGCGGCGGCAAGCTTGAGGATCCTGAGCTCTTCGGCTGATCGCCCGGCGGCGAGCGGGGCGGTGTGAAACAGCGCGAAGCTGGCCAACCCGCTGGCCTGCCGGAACAGCACCGCGTTGCCCAGCTGCAGGTCGCAGGTCAGCACGAATTCACGGGTGAAGTCGAGTCCCGGCGAGAGTCGATCGGCCAGCCGCCGGCAGTCTTCCAGTTGCGCGGTCCGCTCGACCGGATTGGCCGACAACGATTCGTATTCCAGCCCGCCCTTCGGCGCCGAAGGCAGGTCCCGGCTCAGGGTGATCGTCATCATCCCCGGCTCGAAGCCCAGCCGGCTGTAGAATCCGATATTCTCGATGGTGCGAGGCATGGTCTCGAGACCAAGGGTTCGGACCCCGAGCCCCTTGAGCCACGCGATCCCTGACTTGAGCATCTGGCTGCCAATGCCGCGATCCTGCCAGTCGCTGCGGACCGCCAGCGGCCCCATCCACCCCTCGCTGCCGCTGTGGTGCGCCATGTTGAAGGCCACGATCCGGCCTTCGGAATCCCGCCAGACCATCGCTCCGTCGGCCGCATCCTCGATGGCGTAGCGCCAGATCTCGGTGTGCAGGAACGGCACCCGCACCCCGGTCATCCCGTCCCGCCGGTACCGGTCGGTGAATGATTCCGAGAAGACCCGGTTCAGCGGCTCGATCTCGTTGAGGCCGGGGCGCTCCGGCCCCCAGATCTCGCGCTCAGGCAGCCAGGCCATCGATTTCCAGGGTGGTGTCCTCGTGGATCGTCGCGATCCGGGTCTTGGGTTCGACCTCGACGCGCAGTATCCGGTCGAACCCCTCGTTGACCGACTCCACGTGCGTGATCAGGATGACCTGGGGAAACTGGTCGGCCAGGCTGCGGAGCAGATCGACGACCGAGGTGCGGCGTTCCTCATCGAGCGACCCGAAAATCTCATCCAGCACCAGCAGCGACAGCGGCTGGCCGGCCCGCTCGGCGATCATCTGGCTGATGGCCAGCCGAACCGCGAGGTTGAGCACATCCTCCTCGCCACCCGACAGCACCCGCTTGGCCTCGCCGTCATCGACGATGACCGGGACATGATCCTCGTCGAGGTCGACGATGAAATAACGCCCGTTGGTGAGCCGAGCCAGGAACGCAGATGACAGGTCCGACAGGTCGGGGCGCAGCTGAGTGTTGAGGTCGGTCCGCAGATCGCGGAAGGCTTCATCGAGCTGGACGTTGAGGGTCAATTCGGATTGGGCCCTCGCGATGGCCCGTTCCCGTTCGGCCCGTTCTTCACGCCGCGCGGTCACGGACTTGGCGGTCTCCTCTGCGCTCTTGCGTTCGATGTCGGCCCGGGCCAGTGCCATTTCGGCGGTGCGCTGATCCCGCTCGACCGCCTGAAACGCCTCGCGCGCGGCGATGAACGCCGCCTCGCTGTAGCCCAGTTCAGCCAGCAGCGCCTGGTAACTCTTGACCTGCGCCTCGAGCACCGAGAGATCGCGTTCCGCTGACTCGGCATCCTTGACCAGGGTCGCGCCCAGCTCCGCCGCGGCGCGCAGCCGCTCGGCCTGCAGCGCGATGGGCTCGAGCTCCTCGACCAGCATCCGTACTTCCCGGTGCCGCGCCGGGTCGTAGTGGCCCGCCTGGGCCGACGCGGTCGGCTCGAGCTCCGCGATCCGAGCCCGGAGCTTCCGCTCCTCTTCCTGCAGCGCCGGCGCCTGCTGGGCCAGGGCCTCCAACCGGCCGGTCTGGGCGGCAGCCTCCCGGGCGGAGCGTTCGAGCCTGGCGCGTTCGTCCTGGGCCGAGGTCAGATCGGCCGGTTCGGCCTCGAGCTGCTCGATCCGCTTCTTGAAGTACTGCCCGTTGAACAGCACTTCCTGCAGCTGACGTTCAAGCAGGCCGAGGACCGAATCGAACTCTTCACCGAGGGGGCGGGCGCAGGTGGGGCAGACACCGACGGCGCCGGCATCCTCGATCCGCTGGTGCTGCTCCTTCAGCTCCTTGTACTGATCCAGCAGATTTTCGCGCCTGGACTTGGCATCCTGCAGGTCGCGGACCCAGCTGGTGCGCCGCTCCTCCGCCAGGGTGCTGGCAGCAGCAAGTTGTTCGGCCAGCGCCCGCTGCTGGTCGCGAGCGGTCTGCAGCTGCTCAGCTGACGGCAGCGCCGCGAGCCTGGCCGGCACCAATCCCAGCGCCCGCCGCAGCTCCTCGAGCTGGCCCTGCCTGGCCTGGAATTCGGCGTTGGCCTCGGCCAGACGATCGAGCGCTTCACGCTCGACCCGCAGGGCCGGCAGCGGGACCAGCCGGAGCGCCAACGGCTCCAATCGGTTCCGCGCCTCGTTGGCTTCCACCAGGCGGCGATCGAGTCCCTGGAACCGCTCGCGGGCGGCCTGGACCTTGTGATCGGCCAAACGAAGATCACCCTCGACGACCTGCACCCGTTCCTGCAGCTGCTGCTGCCGGATCCACTGGGGCTCCGCTTCGGCCCGCATCCGCGCATTGGCCACCAGTCCAGAGTGCGCCATCTGGTGACTCTGATCGGCGGCGGCAATCCGGCTGACCGCCGCGTGTTCCGCCGTATCGAGCTCGGTCGGATCAGGCAGACCGCTTTCGAGCGCCTGGATCCGGCCGCGCAACGTCGATCGTTCGTCCCGGAGCCGGTCCTGCGCGGCGCGCAGCTTCTCATAGCCGAGCACCCGGGACAGGAACTGGGCCCGTTCGGTCGGCTTCATGGCCGCCATCACCGCCAGTTCCTTCTGGCCGGTGAAATAGGTGTTGAAGAATTCATCCTGGCTCATTCCGAGCAGCCTGCCCACCCGGCCAGTCACTCCCTGCAGACTCGAAGCGATCGGGGACGGGTCGCGGTCCTGGTACAGCTCCGCCGTACTCAGGGTCCGTTCGATCCGGAAATGGCGATTGCCGAGCCGGAACTCGAGCTCAACCTTGACGGGAGCGCGGGGATCGGCGCCACGCCGCCGGATCGAGTCGCGGTTACCGCGGGCGGCGGGCGCGCCGTACATGGCCCAGGTAATCGCCTCAAGCAGGGTGGTCTTCCCCGCCCCGTTCGGGCCCACGATACCGGTGAGCCCGGACCCGAACGCGATTTCGGTGTCCTCGTACTGACGGAAGTTCTGGAGCCGGAGCCGTTCGATCTGCATCAGCTCTCCAGTGCTTCCTGCTCAACCGCGTGGATCAGTCCTACGCCGCGCCTGACAAACTCATCGCGGTCGACCGTGCCGGGCAGCATTCGCTTCGAGAGATACTCGCCCACAATCTCGGGCAGGGTCTGTCTGCCGCCTGGAGCGCCGGAGCCTTCCTCCTGGAATCGTTCGGGGCGGCGGACATCGAGCTGCAGATGCAGCGCCTCCGACTTCCAGCGACGAATCGCGGCGTGATCGAGCTCGCGGGCAATGTGCCGCTCCACATTCCGGACACTCAGCCGCACGATCTGGTTGCCGATGCCACCCTCGACTGCCCCGATCCGCTCGGCAATGGCAGCATCGATGGCGACAGGGTCGAGTCCGACGGCATTGATCGGCGCAAGGTCGAGCAGCTTCCGGGCGGCGGGCACCGCACGCCGCTCCACCTTCCCGTCGGGGAGCGAGACGAGCAGCCAACCCTTGCCCTGCTGACCCTCCTCGCGTTCCGCCGCCAGCTCGGCCCACGGATTGGAACTCACATATTCGAGCGAGCCACTGTACCACACCCGGGGCGCCACCTCGTGCTGAACGTGATAGTGCCCCAGTCCGACGTAACTCCAGTTGGCGCCGGACAGTTCGCTCGGCCGGATGACCGCGCCGCCATGCTCCGCGCCGCTGCGATCGGCGGGGAAGACTCCCTCGACCTCGCCATGCAGTACCAGCACCTGGTGGGTGGCGCTGCCCTCGGGCCGAAGCTGGGCCCAGTCGGGACTGTTGAGCGAATTGTGCGGGACCGCCAGTACCGACAGGTCGAGCCCGGGATAGTGGAATCGACGAGCCTCGTCGGTGGCCACATCGATGTTCAGTCCGTCAAACAGCTTGAGAATCGAACCGGTCTCAGTCGAGCGCGGCGAGTCGTGGTTGCCCGCGATCAGCACGATAGGCGCCGTCGGTCCCAGCGCCTCCCGGAGCCGGCTCAACTGCTCGTAGGCGAGGACGATCGAGAGGTTATTGGGCCGGACCGAATGGAAAATGTCACCCGCCAGCAGCACCGCATCGGGACGTGCTTCGATGACCCCGTCGATCGCCGCCCGGAAGGCATTGGCGACGTCGGCCTCGCGCTGATTGAGGCCGGAGGAGGTCTGGCGGTGGTATTGCCGGAAGCCGAGATGGGAGTCGGCGAGGTGCGCGAGCTTCACCGGAGGAGAATCGCACCCGCTCGGGGGCGTGGCAAGGTCCTCAGGGGGCAAACGGGTCGGAGGGATTGCGCACCGCATGCACCCGCCGAGGGACTGGAATCTCGGGGCTGACCCGCCGCCCCAGCGCCGCCCGGAAGAACGGCAAGGGCAGTTCGGGACGGCCACGCAGCGTGGCGTGCAGCGCCTTCCTGACATCCTCCTCGCGGTGACCGTCGATCAACCCGAGCACCTGGTCCACCGTGATGGCCCGATCGAGGGTCCGGAGCCGGCGGGCAATGGCATCGGCAAATGGCAGGTCAGGCTCGGGTGGAAAGCGCTCGACCCCTTCCCGGCCCGACAGCATGGCCGGGCGCGGAAAGCGCACGAACACCGGCTGGGTGAAGTGCGGATGCCGGATCATCAGCTCGCCCTTGGGAAGGGCGGCCAGCTTGGCCCGGGTGGCGGGCGACAGGTTGGCATACGCCGGCGTGGCCAGCTCATCCATATCCATCCGGCCGTACAGCGCGGTGCCCGCGTTGCCGGTCACCCGGCGCTGCACCTGGCTCCTGAACTGCTGGGCCGAGAACAGGACCAGGCCCAGGTAGCGGCCCCGCTCGGCCAGGTCGAGCAGCATCCGGCGGACATAGGTGTCCGGCCCATCGGCCGGCGCGTACTTGTTGAGCTCATCGACCACCACCACGATATGATCGACACCCAGGTCCCGGCGCTCGAGATGTTCGCGGAGTTTGGCCACCACCCGGGCAAAGACCAGGTCCTGGGCCAGCGGATCCATCCCGGCCACATCGATAACCTGGATGCCACGATCCTCGAAGCTGCCCCAGGGCAGGTCGTTGATGTCGCCACTGTCGGTAACCAGGCCGCGGGCCCGGGTGCTGATGTTGCCCAGCCGGTTGCGGACCTTCCGGATCGTGGCGATGTGA
>JBDTTF010000238.1:0-10166 GCA_039930765.1 Gemmatimonadota bacterium
CCAGTGCCGAGCCTCGGCTTCAGCCGAGGACTCAAGAGCGGGCTCCCGCATGCCGCAGGTACCGCCCCCTAGAACGCTCGGGGCGTCAGCATTCCTCGAGACCAGCCACCCCGCTGCGCGGGGTGTGACAGCGCCCAACTCTGGTGACCAGGCCCTTGCTGCGCGCGGCGTGACAACATTCCTTGAAACCAGCCACCCCGCTGCGCTCGCGACAGTCTCTTCAGATCTTCCGCTGCCCCCCAGCCCCCCGCCCGCCTAAAAGGCGGGCAAGCCCGTAATCTCCTGCCCCAGGATCAGGCTGTGCATGTCGTGGGTCCCCTCGTACGTGTACACCGACTCCAGATTGGCCATGTGCCGCATCGAGTGATACTCGGCCAGGATCCCGTTGGCGCCGAGCAGGCGGCGGGCTTCGCGGGCGATATTGCAGGCCATGTCGACGTTGTTGCGCTTGGCCAGCGACACCTGCTGCGGGGTCATGGTGCCGCGGTCCTTCAGTCGGCCGAGCTGCAGGGTCAGCAACTGCGCCTTGGTGATCTCCGACAGCATATCAGCCAGCCTGACCTGCTGGATCTGGGTCTGGGCGATCGGCCGGTCGAACATGACCCGCTCACCGGCGTATTGACGTGCTTCGTCGAAGCAGGCCATCGCGGCGCCGACTGCGCCCCATGAAATCCCGTAGCGCGCCTGGGTCAGGCACTGGAGCGGACTCTTGAGTCCGCCGGAGGCAGGCAGCAGTGCATCGGCCGGCAGGTGCAGGTCGGTGAACACCAGTTCACTGGTATCCGACGCCCGGAGCGACAGTTTCCCCTTCTGGTCCTTGGCCGCGTAGCCTGGGGTGTTGGTCGGCACGATGAATCCTCGAATCGACTTGGAGTCGTCGAGCGCGCCGGTCTTGGCCCAGACGATCGACACCGTGGCCTGGCTGCCATTGGTGATCCACATCTTGGCGCCGTTCAGCACCCAGCCGTCTTTGGTCTGCTTTGCCGTGGTGATCATGCCAGCAGGGTTGGATCCGAAGTCGGGTTCGGTCAACCCGAAGCAGCCGATTTCCTGTCCCTTGGCAAGTCTGGGCAACCAGTGGCTCTTCTGGGCCTCACTGCCAAAGGCGTAGATCGGATACATCACCAGCGCCCCTTGCACCGACGCGAACGACCGGATGCCCGAATCGCCACGCTCGAGCTCCTGCATGATCAGGCCGTACGCAACATTGTTGAGACCGGCACAGCCGTATTTCTCCGGCAGGTTGGCTCCCAGGATGCCGAGTTCCGCCATTCCCGGAATTAGCTGCTTTGGGAACTTGCCGTCGATGTAGGCCTGGCCGATCACCGGCATCAGGTTGTCCTCGACCCAGCTCCGCACCGTGTCGCGCACGGCGCGCTCCTCTTCGGAGAGGAGGGAGTCGGTGTCGTAGAAATCGATTCCGGAGAAGCGGGAGGGCATGGTTTTGTTCCTTGAATGCGGTTTCCTGGTGAGAGGTGACAGGTAAGAGGTAAGAGGGCTTTCAGCTGGGCTTCCTGTCACGTCTTACCTGTGACCTCTCACGCGGTACCCCTTTCACCTCGTACCTGTGACCTCTCACGCAGTACCCCTGTCACCTCTGACCTGTCACCTGTCACGCCTTTAGTCCACCCTCACCGCCCTCGGCTCCACCCCCACCTCCCGTGCCTTGTCCCTGAACGCCCGGCCGTGATCCACCGGAAGCGCTGACTGGCCTTGCCACTGATGCACCATCTCGTGCAGCAGGGTGTCGCGCAGCCCCTGCCAGCCATCCCGCTTCAGATGCCTGCGGCTGAGCGCAATCTCGAGCGGGGCCCCGCTCTTCCGGTCGACTCTGAGTTCCCCCAGCCGCCGCCGCATCCGGCCCGAGAGCCGAATCGGGATCAGGGCCAGCGTTCCATCAAAGTACCGGTCATTCAGCTCGGCGTGCAGTTCGCTCAGGCGGCGCAACAACTCGGCGTCGCCGGGCGCGACGGGCTCGGTGCGTCGGACCAGCGGGCGGGTGGATGGCGCGTACTGCTCGACCGAGAAACCCAGCAGGATCTGGCGATACCGTAACCGATCCGCCCGCCGAGTCCCGCGTTTCAGAAATTTGGCGATTGCTTCCAGCACCGGCGCTGGCGCCCAGGCATAGCCCTCGTGCAGCCGAAGCCCGCCGCGCGGGGTCAGCGTCACCATCACCGTTCGATTGCGATGAAACGAAAGCTGCTGCGCCGCGCTGAGGCCGAAGCCCCGCAGCGCCAGCAATAGCTCGGCGGCGGTGCGCGGAGTGGCCGGGGCAACGGGAGTCGCCCGCGCCGGCTCAGCGGCGAGCAGCAGTTCGAACTGCGCTGTGCTCGGGGCGGGCAAAGGCGTGTCGCTCAGAGGAGGCAAACCGGCGGGCCGCGGTGTCCCAGACCTGGAACTCGATCTCGATCCGATCAGACTGCAGCCGGATGACGTTGAAGGAAGCCGGCCGCGCGCCGCGGGTCCGGGTGGAAAGGGTGTTGGCGGTACTGACCACAACCTGGTTGTTGAGCAGCCCGGCGCCCTCTTCATGATCGTGGCCGCACAGCACCAGGTCCGCGCCGGTGGCGACCAGCCGTTGGCCGGCCGACCGCCAGTGGGCCAGCCCCATCCGACCGGACAGCCGGCCGGGCAGCACGTTGTGGTGCAGCACCGCAACTCGATAGGCGCCCGCCGGAGCCGCCTCGAAGATCTTCGTCAGCCGGCGGGTTTCCGAGACCGGCAGATTTCCCTTGACCGCAATGTCGTTGGGATTTCTGGACAGCGAACCCGGCGCGACTCCGTTGGCGGACAGCGCACCGGCGATAACCGCACCAGGAATCTGAAGCACTGGCGTAAGGTCTTGGCCGAACCAGCGGCGGTACTTGTAGTGCATCCGGGAGTTGCCGAGCAGGGTCAGCGGGCTCTGCCACCACTGGGTATCGTGATTGCCGGGAACCGCCAGCACCGGGGCGGTGAGCTTGAGCCGGTCAATGTACAGGCGCGCCGCGGCGAATTCGCCGTGGCGCGCCCGCATGGTCAGATCGCCGGAGATGACCGTGGCACTCGGCGCCAGCTCCACGATGAAGCGGAGCGCATCTTCCAGCGCATCGAGTTCCGCCACCGACCCGAAGTGCAGATCGGAGAGGTGAACGAGGACAATACCCGTCACCAGAGGACCTTGACCTTGTACTTGAGGACGGCAGTGCCGTTGGCCGGCACCGACACCCGGAACCGGGTCCGGGTGGAGGACAACTTGGTGCCGGGCACGGTGCTCGACAGGATAGACCACTCGCCGCCCCGTTCCTCGAGCACATCGATCGTGGCTGCGGCATCGGTGGCGTTGGTCAGGGTGACGCGATAGTCAGCGGTGGCCCAGGTCCGCCAGCCCGCCGCTGTACTGTCCCGCTTGGTGACAAAGCTCGACTGCACCCGCTTGGCGGTCAGGTCAAAGGCGTCACCGGCGTACAGCCGGAGCTCTTCACCGGCCGGCGAGTGATCGATCGACGCTTCGCCGATCAACTGCTGGCGGCCGCCCGAGTCGGGCTGGAACAGGCGCACGATGCCGCCGGGCAGTGGCCGATCGCCCAGGTCGGTCTTGCGGGGCCGCTGTACCACATAGCTCACCTCAACTGCGGCGTCCTGCTCATCGCCCTGCTGATACAGCTGACCCCAGTATGGGATCTGGCCCCGGACCACATAGCTGCGGTCGTACCTGGCCATGGCCGGATCGAACAGTGCCACGCTGGTGGTGCGGCCCGGCAGGATCGAGGAGCGGCCGGGCAGCGAGTAGAGATGGAACTCGCCGACTTTCTGCTCCGCGGCGTTGGCATAGTCGGCGTTCTGTCGCCGGGCCTCCAACGCGACCATTCCACCCCTGGCCATCGGGCCCTGGGCCGGCTGGGCCCGGTTGACCGAACCGGCCAGCAGCTGTACCTCGGCGTCTTCGGCCCGGAAAGTATTCGACTGGATTACGGCGCTGCCGCTCATGGTGGCCTGGCCGCCGGTGCCGAGCAGCAGTTGATAGCTGGCCTGCCACTGGGCGCCCTCGGAGAAGTAGCCGACCCGCAGCTCCTTCCTGGATTGGCTAGCCCGGAGATTCAGGTTGCTGACTGGATCGACGGAAACCAGTTCGGCTGGAAAGAGCGGCGTGCCAGGTGCCGAGAAGGTTACGGTGCCGTCGGCCAGCTTGTAGACCTCGGGGGCGACGCCCAGCACCGTGGCCGACACCGTATCCTTGCCGTTCTTGAACAGCAGCTTGCGGCCGATGGCCCGGCGCAGCGCACCGGCGTAGTCACTGGCCGGATCGTAGGTGGCCCCGGCAATGATCACGGTGGAGTCGAGCGAAAACAGCGTGGCCGGATCGAGCAGGCCGAGTGCCGCCCACTGGCTCGAATTGCCCTTGGGAATTTCCAGTGGCAGGGTCCGGCGCACCAGGACTCGGCCGTCGTTGTAGATGGTGACGCTTGCCTGGGCGGCAAGCGGTGACAGGCCAGCGGTGAGCAGGACCACTCCAAGTGCGTAGGAGCGCAGAATTGAGGCGACTGCCCCCCTGCCCCCCTGCCCCGCCTGTCGGCCTCGCCCGTCTCGTCTGTCGGCCCCCCTGCCCCCCTGCCCCGCCAAGTACCAATTAGCGAATCTCATTTCCGACTTCCTTTCGTGGCTCGCGAGCGAACACCTCTAACGCTACCCTGCTCGCGATCTGGCGCACCAGAAGATAGGTGATCCCGACCGTGATTCCCGCATAGACTCTGAAGGAGGGATCCCGCGGCATCCGGAGCCAGATGTAGACGCCGACGAGCAGAGTTGCGAGGAGGGAGATGCGTCCGGCCACTCGACTTGCACGGCGCTTGAGCTGCCTGGCGCACTCGGGGCAGTCCGTGCCCCACGCCAGCCCGGCTACCCGCTGGCCGCAGCGGACGCAGGGAACCTCAGGAGAGGCGACGGACGACCGCATCGCCGAACTCGCGGGTGGAGGCGCTGCCTCCGAGGTCCCGGGTGCGGACGTTATCGGCCACGATGGCCTGCTCGATGGCCTCACGGATCCGGTTGGCGGCCTTGAGCTCGTGGACATGATCGAGCATCATCGCGGCGGCCAGCATCTGGGCAGCGGGATTGGCAATCCCCTTGCCCGCAATATCAGGAGCGCTGCCGTGCACCGCCTCGAAGATCGAGGCGTGAGCCCCGATGTTGGCACCCGGCGCCAGGCCGAGTCCACCGACCAGGCCCGACACTTCGTCACTCAGGATGTCGCCGAACATGTTGGTGGTCACGATGACATCGAACTGCTCGGGCTTGAGCACCAGCTGCATGGCACAGTTGTCCACGATCAGGTCATTGGACAGGACCCGGCCCTCGTACTCCTTCTGGATGAAGCGGCCGACCTCGAGGAACAGGCCGCTGACCATCTTGAGGATGTTGGCCTTGTGGACGATGGTGACCTTCTTGCGATTGTGCCGGAGAGCGTACTCAAAAGCGTAGCGGATGATCCGCTCGCACCCGGCCCGGGTCACGATCGCAGTGGAGGAGCCCACGGCGCGGGGATCACCGCCGATGGCAATGAAGTGCTCCACCCCAACGTACAGTCCCTCGAGATTTTCCCTCACCAGCACGATATCGATATTGCTGAACCGGCCACCCGGCACGAAGGAACGGGCCGGCCGCAGGTTGGCGAACAGTTCGAATTCCTTCCGCAGCGCCACGTTGACCGAGCGGAATCCGGTGCCGACCGGTGTGGTCAGCGGCCCCTTGAGGGCCAACTTGCGGCGCCGGATGCTCTCGATGGTGGCGTCCGGCAGCGGCGAACCGGTGGCGTCGACCGCCGCCACACCGGCCAGCTGTTCGTCCCAGACGAATTTGAGCCCGGTGGCTTCGAGGACCCGCACCGTTTCGGCCGTGATCTCGGGGCCGATCCCATCGCCGGGAATCAGGGTGACGTCGTAGCTGCTCATCGCTTGTCGGTTTCCAGGGGCAGGACGGTAGCCATGGCCGCACTCAGCGCCCGCGCGGGGGTGCTGCCGGTGCCGGCGGCCACGGTGCGGTAGACCACGCCACCGGTGCGCGTATCGGTCAGTACCATCGACAACTCGGCCCGCAATCCCGAATCGGGCACCGAGAAAAAGATCAGGGCGGCGGGAATCAGGGCGTGCCGTCCGCCGGAAATGGCCGCCATCGACCGGAGCGAGGAGCGCAGTGGATCGGGAGTGATCTTGAGTTCATGCTCCCGCATGATGGCCTGGCCCATCCGGTCGGGGTCGCTGGCCACGCCGGGGGACCGGATGGCCATCTTCCGGAGGGCCGGCGGCAGCACCCACTTCACCTCGGGACCGCGGTCCTCCAGGGCACGACCGATGATCGAATCAGCCCACTCAAGCGACCGGACCCGCTCCGCCAGTTCCGGCGGCGCCTCGGCCGGGGCCTCGAAGAACATCATGGTCAGGGGAACGACGGAAACCGCTTCACCAGCGAGGGGGTAGGTGCCCAGCGCAACGGCGGGATAGACCAGCGCCTTCTTGGGGCTGGCGCCCGTCTGGGCAGCATGTCCGCCGCATGCCGCAAGCGCCATGAGACACAGGGAGGCGCCGATCCCGGGTCGGGACAGCCAACTCCGGCGGACATCGGATTCGAGTACCAAGCCATCACCCCGGGGTGGTCGAAAGTGGCCGAAAGGTAATGGTGACAGTCAGGAGTCGGGAGATGGGAGATGGGACATGGAAGGCCGGGAAGTCGGAAGGTCGGATAGTGCGCTGGTGGGTCGGAATGGGCTTGAAACTATCGCGGGCAGAGCTATTCCAGTTCGCCTTTCGCCTTTCGCCTTTCGCCTTTCGCCTTTCGCCTTTCGCCTTTCGCCTCACTCCAACGACAATCCCCCGTCCACCACAATCGTCTGCCCCGTAATGTGCCGAGCCTCGTCGGAGCAGAGAAATGACACCACGTGGGCCACATCGTCGGGCTCGGCCACCCGGCCCAGCACGCTGCTGCGCTGTACCCGCTCGACCACTTCCATCGGCAGCATGGCCATCCGTTCGGTGCGAATGAAACCCGGCGCCACCGAATTGACATTCACGTTGGACGGTCCGAGCTCGACCGCCGCGGAGCGGGTCAGCCCGTGCAGCGCAGCCTTGCTGGCGGCGTAATTGACCACCCCGAAGCCGGGCCGGTCGGCCTGGTGGGCGCTGATATTCACGATCTTGCCCCAGTGCTGCCGCCGGAAGGTCGGCGCCGCCGTCCGAATGCAGTTGAAGCTGCCGGTCAGGTTGGTATCGATGACCTCACGCCAGGCTTCATCACTCAGACGCCAAAGCGCGCCGTCGACCGCAATCCCGGCATTGTTGACCAGGTAATGGACGCTGCCGAATCGGGCCCTGGTCTCGGTGAAGAACTGCTCCACCGCGGCGCTGTCCCGCACATCGCAGCGGGCGCTATAGACGTTGGCGCCGAGTGCCCCGCAGGCGGTTTCGGTGAGCAGGGCCTGCTCCTGGACATCGCGGCCCTGCATCGTGACCCAGCAGAACGCCACATCGCAGCCCAGCCGGGCAAACTCCAGCGCAATGCTGCGCCCCAGCCCGGTTGCCCCGCCGGTAACCACCGCCGTCTTGCCCTTGAAGCCCCCCGACACCGGCTGCAGTTCGGGCTGCTCGGCCAGGACGGCACCCACCTCGGGGGCAGGCGAAGGCCAGCCGCTCTCGGCGGCATAGGAAAAAAGCGGGCGATGCATAGGGGACCCAACCTACGGGCCACGGACAGCCTCGGCAAGGCAAACGGGACGGCGGGCGGGGGCTTGAGCCCCGAGCCGAAGTCCGGCCATCTTGAGGCACATGTCAAAACTGCTCTGGGCTCTCATTGCGGTGGCCGGGGCCGCCGGCTGGTCTGTCCTGGCCCTGTCCCGTGGCGAACCGGTCAGCGCCGCGTGGCTGGTCCTCGCCGCCGTCGGCACCTACCTCATCGCCTACCGGTTCTACAGCCACTACCTGTCCTACCGGGTCCTGAGGCTGGATGACCGGCGGGCCACCCCGGCTGAGCGACTGGATAATGGAAGGGATTACAGCCCAACCTCGCGCTGGGTGCTGTTCGGCCATCACTTTGCGGCCATTGCGGGGGCGGGCCCGCTGATCGGACCGGTCCTGGCCGCCCAGTTCGGGTACCTGCCGGGCACCATCTGGATCGTGGTCGGGGTGGTCCTGGCGGGTGCGGTGCAGGACTTCGTGATCCTGTTCGGGTCGATGCGGCGGGACGGCAAGTCGCTGGGCCAGATGGCCAAGGAGGAGATCGGCCCCGTCACGGGGCTGATCACCATGGTCGCGGTGCTGGCCATCATGCTTATCCTGCTGGCGCCGCTCGGACTGATCGTGGTCAATGCGCTTCGGGGCAGTCCGTGGGGGGTGTTCACGATCGGGTGCACGATTCCGATCGCCTTTCTGATGGGCTTCTGGATGAAGGTGTGGAGGCCGGGCAGGACGATGGAAGCCACCGTCATCGGGGTGCTCCTGCTCCTGGCGGCGCTGGTCGGCGGGCGGGCGGTGTCCCAGAACCCCACCATGGCGCAGGCGCTGACATTTTCGGGAGTCCAGCTGGCCTGGATGCTGATGGTGTATGGCTTCGTCGCCAGCGTGCTGCCGGTCTGGATGCTGCTGCTGCCGCGGGATTACCTCTCCACCTTCATGAAGATCGGCGCCGTACTTCTCCTCGCGGCGGGAATTCTGTTTGTCCTGCCGCCGCTCCGGATGCCGGCCGTCACCCATTTCGTTGACGGCACCGGACCGGTCTTTGCCGGCAAGCTGTTTCCCTTTGCTTTCATCACCATCGCCTGCGGTGCGATCAGCGGGTTCCACGCCCTGATCGCGTCGGGGACCACTCCCAAGATGCTGCGCCGAGAGTCGGATGCGCGGCTGATCGGGTACGGCGGGATGCTGATGGAATCGTTCGTGGCGGTCATGGCCATCTGCGCCGCCGCGGTGCTCGACCCCGGGGTCTATTTCGCCATCAACTCGCCGATCGCCTCGCTCGGAGGCGACGCCGCCCACGCGGTCGACGCCATCCGCCAGTGGGGATTCACCCTCGAGCCAGGCCAGATGGAAGCGCTGGCCCATTCGGTCGGGGAACAGACCCTGCTGGGTCGAGTGGGTGGCGCACCGTCATTGGCCATGGGAATGGCCCGGATCTTCAGCGGTGCGTTCGGCGAGCATCTGCTGGCGCTCTGGTATCACTTCGCCATCATGTTCGAGGCGCTGTTCATTCTGACCACGCTGGACGCCGGCACCCGGGTGGGCCGGTTCATGCTTCAGGAACTGCTGGGCCACGTCTGGGAGCCGCTGGGCCGGACTTCGTGGTATCCCAGCATCATCCTGTCCTCGGGCCTGATGGTGGCGGGCTGGGGTTATTTCCTGGTGCAGGGAGTGCTCGATCCGCTGGGCGGTATCAACAGCCTGTGGCCACTGTTCGGCATCAGCAACCAGCTGCTGGCCTGCATCGCGTTGTGCGTCGGCACCACCCTCATCATCAAGGCCGGCAAGGCGCGGCACGCCTGGGTCACGCTGCTGCCGCTGGCGTGGGTGCTGCTGGTGACGCTGACCGCCGGCTCGCAGAAGATCTGGGCCGTCGATCCAAGGCTCGGCTTCCTGGCCCATGCCCGGAGTGTCGGAATGCAGATCGCCGCCGCCACCATCGATCCGGGTCGGGGCGCACGGATGATCTTCAACGACCGGCTCGACGCCGTCATTGCCGGCAGCTTCATGGCCGTCGTGGTCCTGGTGATCCTCATCTCGGCCCGCGAGTGGGTCCAGATCCTGGCCGGCGGCAAGCGGTGCGTGTCGACCGAGACGCCGTTCGTGAAGACTGCGTATGGGAGCTAGGGGGGGCAGGGGGGCAGCGGGGCAGTGGTTCCGAGTCGCGCGGGAGTTGGTCACCGCCGTGCGGCGGATCGTCGGGATGCCGGACTACGAGGCGCATGTTGCGCACCTGCGCGCCTGTCATCCGGCAGCGGCAATTCCGACTGAGCGAGAATACTTCGAACGGTTTCTGCTTCAGAAGAGTACCGGGAGTGGGTCGAGGTGCTGCTAGAGTTGATTGATGGTGGGAGAGTTACTTCGGTCGCTTTGCTTCCCTCGTTGTACTCAGGACTGGCTCCTCACAATGACAGCGGCGCAAATGAAATAGCCGGCCCCGAAGGGACCGGCCTCTTGACC
>JBDTTF010000239.1:0-2408 GCA_039930765.1 Gemmatimonadota bacterium
CGGCGATGGCCGAGCCACGGCTCTTAGCCGTGGATCAGGCGCGCCGATTCCGAGCCTCGGCTTCAGCCGAGGACAGGGGGTGAGGCCCGACCGCCAGGCGAGCCCCAATTCTTTTCGAGCAGGTCCCTCGCTCGCTCCGCCACTCGGGATGGGGTACTCTTTCTCCCGCCTGCACTCGAGCTACTCACCGCTCGACGGTGACCGTCGCTCCCGCTACCGACACCCCCGGTACCGCCACCCCATCGGCGCTGATGCCGGAGAGTGTGGCCCGGTACGTCGGATTTCCGCTGTCCGACGGCCCGCCACTATCCCCACCACACCGGCTCAAGGCCGCGACCATGACCAGGCCAAGCACCACCGGCGGCCAGCGGCGGCGCCGAGGCGCGGCGGCCCCAAACCAGACTAGCCCCAACAGACCCAGGCCGAGTCCCAGGCCCAGCCGCCCGGCAGTCGATACCGAGAAATCGTAGGTCACGATGAAATGCGTCTCGGCACTGACGCCGTAGGGCGGTGTGACGATCAGTTTCACGCTGCCATCGTTGGCTGAAAACGTCCCTTGCGACAGCACGGCGTCACTGCCATTGATCTGACCATCGCCATTCTGATCGAGATAGAGCTTGACCGCCGAAATGTCGACCGATTCGTTGCCGCTGCCGGTGGCCGACAGGGTGATGTCGGTCAGGCTGAATGCCTGGGCCGGCGTGAGAGTAAACCGCAGCACCGGCACCGCCGCGCTCCCCGCGGCGACGGTTACAGGTGTGCCATTGCCACTCCCCGCGGTCACGGTCACCGATACGCTGTCGGACACGCACGCGACGCTGTTGTTACCGGGTTCGGGATCGAGGCTGGTGGGGACCACCGCGAACTGGAGACAGTAGGGATCCCCCACGGGATCGCTGGTGGTATTGGGAAAGACCCGCGCCACCAGGGTGAAATCCATGCTCTGATCGGGCGGCAGGTCCGGCACGGCGCAGTGGTTGTCGATCCGGCAGTTGCCCAGACTGGGCTCGACCTGCAGGATCGTGCTGCCACCCACCGAGGGCACATTGCCGGTGAAGTTGTAGACCGGCTGGATGCCGAGGGCGTGGCCTGGACCGTGATTGGTGACCCGGAAGGTCGAACGCATCAGCCGGCCCTGGCGGGTGCTGCTCACCCGGCTCACGCTCACATCGGCCACCTGCCCGGTGGCGGCGGTGTCATCGAAATCCTGCCCGACGAAAATCTGGGCGAGATCAAGTACGATGCCACCCGTCGTATCGGACACCAGGGTCACCGAATCGTCCGCGATACCCAGGTGGCCATACAGCGCCGATCCGGCCTGGGCATGCTGCTGAATGAAGACCGAACTGCCATGCGCCGCCTGGCCACGGCAGGTGGTGAACCCGTCAATTCGCCAGTCGTTCTGCCCCGTGCGGATCAGGCTGCAGTCGACCGGAAGCGAGCCGGCCCCGCTGCTCGCGACAGTCACCCTGCCCTCACCGCCGTACTGTGTGATCGGGTTGGCCGTGAAGAAACAGGTGGTGAACTGCACCTGGGTCGCGACGCTGGTCCACTGCCCCGCCACGATCGTGACCGCCACATCATGCGACTCGGCGTAGCAGTTCCCGATCAGTGTCACCACCCTGGTCAGGATGTACTGGCCGGCAGGGAGGGCGTAGGAGTCGAGCTCGTGACTGCCACTGGTGCCGGCCATGAAGGCATGCAGCACGCCGCGGTCGGTGAGGTCGGACTCCCCAGGCAGATGGGTACGAACGCGGAGATATCCGGGGGACTGGGCGACAAGTGGAAG
This sequence comes from Gemmatimonadota bacterium, assembly GCA_039930765.1. Classification (GTDB taxonomy): domain Bacteria; phylum Gemmatimonadota; class Gemmatimonadetes; order Gemmatimonadales; family GWC2-71-9; genus DATEHG01. Next base: position 1,790 of record JBDTTF010000239.1, read on the forward strand.
GGTAGCCAGTGCGCTCAGCAGCGCGGCGACGACAAGGCAGGATCGGTGCTTCGACATCGGTTACTCCACGGCGAATAGGACATGGCTGCTGACCTATTGGCGTAGAACCGACGCCGATCCGGACATGCGGCAGGACAGACCGCTCCAGATCTCAAGCGATCCCTCACGGAGCGCGGCCTACGCACGGCGCGTCAAACCGACTCCAGGTCGAGGGTGCTGCGTCCACCCTCAAGGGTCTCCTCGCCATGACATCCCCCTGGTTCAGAGTGCCGGCCCCTCCGGGGCCGGCTGGCAATTAAATCGCGCCTGTCATTGCAAGGCCCCGCAGGGGCCGAAGCAACCTCGACCCGTAACCAGAACGGCGCGTGAGGCTGAGTCATGGTCTGACGGAGCGCGGCCTATGCACGGCTCGTCAAACCGACTCCATGTCGAGGCTGCTTCGTCGACCCTCAAGGGTCTCCTCGCAATGACACACTCCTGCCGCATGCTCGGCGGTCAACGCACCGAAGGGACGGTGAGCAGTCCCCTTGCTTTGCGCTTTTCCTCTCGTCTCTCGTCTCTCGTCTTTCGCCTTTCGCCTTTCGCCTTTCGCCTTTCGCCTTTCGCCGAAGTTACTCCG
>JBDTTF010000240.1:0-4255 GCA_039930765.1 Gemmatimonadota bacterium
GGGCCTGATAAGCGTGAGGTCGGAAGTTCAACTCTGTCCGCAGATTGGCAGACGTCAGGGATTAAGAGTAGCCTGTCCGCAGATTTGCAGGATTGGGATGGATTGAGAGTAGCGCTCGGAGACGCGTTCACTCATCGGCCGATGCGTGGTCCTGCGCCACCGGGTGCCTGGTCCACACCAGCCGTCGGTATTCAAGGCTCGGCGCCCCGAAGTTGGATCCAGAGATTGCAGGATTGGGATGGATTCTAGGTAGCAAGCGGAAGACAGCGAGCTACACGTAATCCCTTCCAGTCTGCTCAATCTGCGGAATCACTCAGATTTTTGTCGGATGGCCGGAGGGGTCAACGCTTGACCCCGACACTCCGAAGGCTCGACCACTACCCTCCCAACGGCGCAAACTGACCGGGTCCGCGACACCTCCGTGATGCCAGCGCCACCTCCACCAGCCCGCCGCCCGCCATTGCCAGCGCTACCGCCGACCTTATAATCCCCAAGCTGTCGTCCCGACCCTCGCCCTACCCGCTCCCACCAGGAGATTCGATGCGCGGAACAGTCGTTGCCCTGGCCCTCTGTAGCATCACTGCAGCTGCGTCAGCCCAGGACCCCGGGGCCATGGTCCCCCAGACCGATCACAAGACCGGTGGCTCGCCGAACATCCAGATGATTGCCCATGTGGTCAATCATCCGAGCGCCTGGAAAGCGGCCGACATCGAGATGGAACAGGAGATGAACCGGCCCTACGTCTACGTTTGCGGCTTCGTCAACAACGACGTGCAGATCTACGACATCAAGGACCCGGCCCACCCCAAAATGCTGGTCGACTGGTCGATTGAGAATCCGGAGCTGCACCGCGGCATCGGCGCCATGGACGGCAAGAGCTTCAAGATCGGGGATCATTACTACTACGCGCAGTCCTACCAGTTCATGCAGGGCAGTCCCGACGCCGAACTCGGCGCGGTCATCTTCGACGTGACCGGCCTGCCCGATCCCAAGTCGGTCAAGGTTGTGGCGCGGATCAACTACCCGGCCGCGCCCGGTGGCTTCCACAACACCTTTGCCTATAAGCATTCCGACGGCCGAGTGCTCTACTTTGCCACGGTCGGTGAGGCCAAGGCGCTGGTGTATGACCTGGCCAAGGTGGTCGCGGGAGACACGGCCGGCGCGCTGATCGGCGCGGTGCCCAATCCAACCCCATTCAAGATGTTCGGTGGTGGCAGCTACCACGACTTCTACGTCGGCTACGACGTGGCCCGCCACCGCGACGTCTTCTACGGTGCCGGCCTCGGCGGATACTCGGCCTGGGACGTGTCGAAGCCGGAGGCTCCGACCCAGCTGTTTACCATCACGGGCTTCGGCATGGACATCGCCCACACCTTCACTCCCTCGCCGGACGGCAACTACGCGGTCACCGAGACCGAGTACCAGTACACGCCGCTGCGGGTCTGGGATCTCAAGGAAGGCCAGGACGGCACCCGGAAGAATCTCGACGTGCCGATTTCGGCATGGACCGCCGACTGGCATGACCTGTCCCACAACCACGAAGTGCGCTGGCCCTATGTGTTCGTCTCCGCCTATGAGGATGGGTTCCAGGTGTTCGACCTCAAGGATCCCAAGCATCCCAAGACCGATGGCTGGTACTTCACCTGCGGCTGCCAGCACGAGCATGGCTTCGGCGGCAACCCCGACGTGAACTGGGAAGGCAACAGCGTGGAGCAGGGCGCCTTCGGGGTGGACATCCGCAATGCCGATGGCCTGATCGTGCTCAGCGATATGCGGAGCGGTCTCTGGATCTTCCGGATGAAGGGATTCACGGGCTGGGACGGAACCAAAATCGGAACCACCAATGTCTCCAGTGTGCAGGACTGGGCCCATGCTCCTGGCGGGATGGCGCCGCCGCAGTGAGTCGGGTGGCCGGCTGGATGGCGGGGCGCATCGGCGGGACGGTCACCGCTCTGCTACTCGCTCTGCCATCCGGGACGGGTCCGTATGACATGGCGCTGGCCCCGGGACCGGTGGCTCCCGGGGCCCGCGGATCGGCCCGGCTGGTCTTCGCCGAGTCTCCGTTTGGAGTCGCGGCCACGGCGGATGGTCATCTCCGGTATGAAATCAGGATCACGGCGCAGGGTTTGCCCGCTCCGGCCAGCCTCGGCTCATATCACGCGTTCGTGGCGTGGGAAGTGAGTGCCGACCTCAAGGAGTGGACTCGACTGGGTGTCGTCGCTAACGGTGTGAGCACTGTTGGTGTCGCCACACTCAACAAGTTTCTTCTGGTGATCGCCGCCGAAGCCGATTCGGGCGTCGACCATCACGCCGGCCCCACCGTGCTGCACGGCAGCTCTCCGAGCACCTGGCTGCAGCGCTTCCTCAACCACCCGATGTTTCGCGGCGCCCCAGGGTGAGTCGGCTCGGCGGACTGATCGCCATCCTGCCGCTGCTCGTGGCTGCGCGACTAGCCGCGCAGGATTCGAGCATGGCCGGGATGCGGATGGACGGCATGGACATGATGCCGATTCCGATGCCCAAGGGCATGGTCATGCTGCCCGGGCTGGTCGGTCTGGCGCCACCGATTACCGAATTTCTTCCCGGCGCCGGCGTCGATCCGGCCACACTGCCACCGTCGCGGCCTTCCGCAATCACACCTCTCTCCAGTGGTGACACCCTTGACCTGACCGCCGGTCTGGTGCGCCGTGTCATCGCGGGGCACAGCTTCGCGATGTACGGCTTCAACGGCCAGGTGCCGGGGCCGTTGATCCGGGTCAAGCAGGGCGCCACCATCACCGTCCGGTTCCACAACCGGATCGATCTGCCGAGCAGCGTGCACTGGCACGGGGTGCGGCTGGACAACAGATCGGACGGGGTGCCGGGGCTGACCCAGGATGCGGTGCCCCCCGGTGGAGACTTCAGCTACACCGTTCATTTTCCCGACGCCGGGATCTACTGGTACCATCCGCATGTGCGGGAGGATATCGAGCAGTCGATGGGATTGGTCGGGAACATGATGGTGGACAGCCCCGACAGCGGCTACTACTCGCCGGCCAATCGGGACGTGGTGTTGATGCTGAGCGATCTGCTGATCCACGCCGACACCCTGATACCGTTCGGCAAGGAGACGCCGGACTTTGCCCTGATGGGCCGGGTCGGCAATCTGCCGCTGGTCAACGGGGAGCCGGAGTGGAACCTCACGGTGCACCGGGGAGAGGTTGTTCGCTTTCAGGTGACCAACGCGGCCAATTCGCGGACCTGGAACCTTTCGATTCCCGGCGTGCCACTCAAGGTGCTGGCCACCGATGTCAGCCGGTTCGAGCGAGAGGTGAACGTTCCCAGCATCGTGCTGGCGCCGGCCGAGCGGTACGTGGTGGCAGCGGCGTTCGAGCGGCCGGGGCGGTATCCACTGATTGATGCTGTGCAGGCCATCGACCACTATCGCGGTGAATTTTCGCCCGAGGTCGATACCCTCGGCTGGATCACGGTGGACTCGACTGCCGCGGTGCCCGATGTCAGGGCCGCCTTTCGGCAGCTCCGCTCCAATCCGGCGGTGATCCGGGAGATCGATCGGTACCGGTCCGCCTTTCACCGGCCGCCCGATAAGCGGCTTACCCTCACCGTGGCCACCAGCGACCTGCCGCTGGTCACCGTCCAGTTCATGAGCGTCGACACGGCGTACTTCCATCCGGTCGAGTGGACCGACGGGATGCCGGAGATGAACTGGCTCTCGACCGGCAAGCAGGTCCGCTGGGTCTTGCGGGATGATGGCACGGGCAAGGAAAACGATGATATCGACTGGCACGTGCGTCAGGGGTCGGTGGTCAAATTGCGGATTTTCAACGACCCCAGGTCGTTTCATCCGATGCAGCACCCCATCCATTTGCACGGGCAGCGGATGCTGGTGGTGTCACGCGACGGGGTGCCGACCAGGAACCTGGCGTGGAAGGACACCGTGCTGATTCCGGTCGGGGCAACGGTCGATCTGCTGATCGACGCCTCCAATCCGGGGGCGTGGATGCTGCATTGCCACATCGCGGAGCATCTGGGGTCGGGGATGATGATGACGCTGTATGTGGATCCGGTGAAGTAGGCGAAAGAGCCGTTGGCCGTTGGCCGTCGTGAGAGCAAAGGAGAAGGAGGAAGGAGGAAGGGAACAATAGGATTCCGACTTCTTCCAGGGATTGCTGGCGGTCGACTACCCCGGTTGACGAAATGGAGCGCAGGGCGATTATCCGCTTCGCTTTTCGCTTTTCGCTTTTCGCTTTTCGCT
>JBDTTF010000241.1:0-12673 GCA_039930765.1 Gemmatimonadota bacterium
CGCATAAGCTGCGGGAGCTTGTCGTGCCCTAATCGTAGACCTGAACTCCTAATCACTGAGTCCCTATAGCTTCATGCGCTGGTTAGGCCGCGCCGAAGGGTTGCGACGGACGCCCAAGCCAGTCCTGCAACGCTGAAATCGGCACCTCCCATTCAGAGATCGCAGCGCCGTCCTCGGTCAATTGCCGTCTCGGAGCAGTAACCTCCCAAGCGGTCGAAGGGTTTAGCGGCGTTGCAAGATCCTCGTCCAGTACAAGTTCTTCATGCACCAAGACCAAGTCCCCTTCACGCCACATCGGCCACGTGAAATGGTAAGCTCCGTCCGGACCCCTGTAGGACGTGACCAGTCGAGTAAACGAAGCGCCAGCGAGGAGGCGTGCGATCGCTTCTCTCCAGTGAGTCCTGTAGGTCTCAAGCGCCCAGATTCTGAGGTCCACTTCGAAGCCCTCTCGCGCTTCGCCGAGCATGAGTTCAGCTTCGGCGTGCAGCCAGCCATCGGAATCCACCTGGGGGCCGGTGATAAACTCTATCGAGAACAATTGGGCTCCACGAGGCAAGGTTCGGTGTCGGCCTAACTCCATTTAGCTTTCGACTTTCGACTTTCGACTTTCGACTCTCCACCTACTCCGACCGGCTCTGCTCCCTGAGCACCGCCAGCCCCTTGGAACCCAGGGTCAGCAGCGCCTGGAAGATTCCCTTGACCGTCACGGTGCTGCCGGAGTGCGGCGGGCTGCCCTTGTCGCTGACCACGGTCAGGGTGCCGGTGTTGTCCTTGACCTGGTATTCGCCGACGCCGAGTCCGCCGGCGCCGCCCTGGACCGTGCCGGCGATCCGGACGGTCTTGCCGTCGTACCGAGTGGCATTGTTGACCAGTTCGCTGATCGGGGTCACCGAGGCACAGCCCGACAGCACCAGCAGTGCGGCGATGGCAATCGTGAGCGGCGCCAGGCGGCGATCACTCCGAATTGAGTTTGACATTGGACCTCTTTTGCATGAGAAAGCCCGAAATGCTCGGGCCGGGTGATAGAAGGTGGTGGTATGCACCGGGAAACAACAGCGCCGGCCCTTCCTGGCGCCGGCGGCAGTCTGGTCGAGAGTCGAGGGTCGAGAATGCGGTTCCTGACTCCCGACTCCCAACTCCCAACTATTTCTCTCTATACAGCGACGAAAACTCGCGCTTCAACGCCTCGATCTTCGGCACATCATTAATCTGGATATACGGCTCGTTCGGATGCCGAGCCGCGAAGTCCTGCTGTTCGGCCGGCGCCTCGACGAATTTCCTGAGCGGAAAGACCACCGTCGTAATGGGCTTCGGAAACGCCTTGGACTCGGCCAGCTTGGCCATGAACGCCTCGGCCGCCTGCTTCTGGCCGTCAGTCAGGGTGTACAGCGCCGAGCGGTACCGGTGGCCCACGTCAGGGCCCTGGTGGCCGACCTGGGTGGGGTCGTGGGCCACGCTGAAGAAGATCTGCAGCAACTGGTCGTAGCTGACCTGGGTCGAGTCGTAGACCACCCGGACCGCTTCGGCGATCTCATCGTGATCGGCGCTGCCCGGCGCTGGCCCGGCCTCTCCTTCACCCAAGGCAAAGCCGGAAGTGACCGACTTGACCCCCAGGACATGGAGGTAGACCGACTCGACTCCCCAGTAGCAGCCACCGGCAAAGATGGCGGTGGATTTCGGGGCCGCCGACAAGGACCTCAATCCCGGCGCGGCAGCCAGGAGGAGAACGGCAGACAGAGTGGTCAATCCGCTTGGCTTGGGGGGCATTGATAGTCTCTGGTCGAGGGTCGAGGGTCGAAGGTTCCGGGTTCCGGGTTCCGGGTTCCGGGTTCCGGGCGGGGGGACGTCCGACGTTCGACCCGGCGCACAATCCTCAATTGTCAAAGAGCGTCCCTCCGCGATCGGAGGCCTGGATCGCCTTCGGTCAAGGCGTCAACCGACGATTTCGAAATAGCCCCGCACCGGATACCACTCCTTGGCGCTGGAGGCAATGCCGGTCAGCTGTGAATTGGTGAAATCGAGGGTCACTGTCAGGGTGAATCCCGACGCGGCCAGGTACGATACCAGGTAGATCTCGGGCGTGATGCCGATGGCGGCGTAGGGTGGCCGCTCGGCATGGGCTGTTCCGGGCTTGACGCCCTCGGCTGGCGCGCCGGCATCATGCCATTCGACGGTCCCGTCCTGGTGAAAAATGTGCTCGTGGGTCTTGCCCCTGGTCGGACCTTCGGTCCAGGTCCAACGCATCGTGGCGCCACGGACTGCGGCTGCTGCTGGAGTGTCTCGCATGATTGTCTCTCTCCGTGAATGAGGCTGGTACGAAACCGGTTTTCTACCTTGTGCCCAGTGCGGCGAGGGTGCGGGTATCCTGCACCTCGGGCACGGAAAACTTTCTGAGGATCGCCGCGATGGCGTCGTGACGGCGCAGCAGCACGGCGTCGAGCGTCCGCTGGGTCAGGCTGTCATCACTCCGCACTCCCATGGCGATATCGGCCATGAACGGCGCGCCATCGGTGCCCTCGCTGGATGGCACAACTGTCACCACCAGGACCCGGCCGGTGTGGCGGGTGTAGTCGCCCACCAGCGGGCCCCAGGCCACGGCCAGGTCGATCGAGCCCTCTGCCACCGCGTCGACCAGCGGGTGAGAGGCCGAACGATCGTCCAGACCATCGCGGCTGAAACGGCTGAGATGCGCCAGCAGTCCGCGGCGGGCCAGCGCGATGCCGGGCGGTTGTGAAGCATGGTCGCCGCCAGCGGCGTGGACGCCGATCCGGAGGTGGGACAGCCTGGGATCATCCAGCGACTGGATCGGCGGCAGCAGGTCGGCCCGCTGGACGAAGACATAGGTTGAGCGGTAGTACGCACGAGTGGGGCGCACCCGGTGATCGTCCGCTGCAACGCCGAGCACGATATCGCAGCGGTGAGCGTTGAGGTCCTGGATAGAACCGTCTGCCTGGGAGGACCAGGTGTAGCTCAGTGGCTCGTGGAGTTCACCGGCGACCAGGCTGGCGATCTGATTCTCGAACCCCGCCCCCGAGCGGTCAGACAGCGGCAGGTTGCTGCCGTCGGCGCAGATCCGCAGCGCCGGCGGGCCGGCCGAATCGATCGAGGCCACGGTGCCCAGGGTGGCGCCGGTGAGCAGCACCGCGCCGAGTGTCAGGGTTTCGAACAAGAAGGAGTGGGCCATCGATACCCCCTGTGATGAAACGGGTCTGAGCTGCCGGGACCGACAAAAAAAGCGCGCGGGATCCACGGATCCCGTCGCGCCTTCGACTGGCCGACCCCTGGCCGGCCCATCAAGGTCCCGAACGATTGTCGGCCGGGATCGAGCCGCTGGCCCGACCCCGGCGGTGGTGCTATGGAATCAGGCCGCCTGCTGGCTGAATGGCTCCAGCTCGACGTGCCGCAGGGTCTCGACCACCGAGGACAACATCTGGTCGACTGTCTGCATCCGGCTCTCCGGAATCGGACTGATCGAGTTTCGCAGGCTGGCGATCGTATCCCTGAGCCGGGCAACCCGCCGCTCGAGAAAGATCAGCAGCCCTTTCCGGAAGGCGAGCACCGGCAGCTCCATTTCCGCCATGCTGCGGATGCCCTCGATCCGGCGGTCGATTTCGTTCAGCAGCAACTCCCGCCCCGACAGCCAGGGGCCGTCTTCTTTCGACATCACCATCTCCCGTGAGAGTATCCGGGCAATCTTGGCAGCCAATGACGCCCGTCCATTTCGAAAGACATCGTCCCCTTGAGTACAGGTCTCGCCGCCTGCTCGTTGTGCCAGATCCCGCTGTCCTGATTTCCGTCGTCACAGGCGTACCCGATGGGCTGCTCCGGCACAGATGAATTCCAGCCCTGGCTCACCCGACGGCACGATCCCGGCCGCCCCCATCATCCGAACCCCCATCCGGTCCGGACTTGAGCACCGTGATGTGGCCATCACCCTCGAGAGTGCAGAGCCGGACCCCGCCGATATCGGCCAGGCCATGCAGCCGGAGCTGGGCCAGCAGATCCTCCTGGCTGAGCAGCTGCCGCTTCATGTTGTGCAGGTGGTACCGCCCCTCCACCACCAGCGGAATGGCCGGGGCCTGGATGATCCGGCCGAGCGCGGGAAACCGGAACGACAGCCAGTTGAGCGCCCAGTCCCAGAACAGGATGGTGCTGACCAGGACCAGCCCCTCGGGCACCGAGACGTACTCTCCGGCCATGGCGTTCTGGGCCGCATCGGCGATCAGCACGATGGCCAGCAGGTCGGAGATGCCGATGGCGCCGGCCTGCCGCCGCAGCACCCGGAAGGCGGCGTACAGGAACAGATAGACCACCGAACCGCGGAGAAAGAGCTCACCGAGATTGACCGTGGGCGTCAGCGCCTTGGCCCAGTCGATACCCGGCATCATGGCCACCATCAGCTGCGGCCGGACAGCTTCACCGTGCCGTGCTTGCCGCCCTCCATCTGTTCTCCCGAAATCAGCGCCTTGGCGAACTGGATCAGCCGGACCGGCGCCGATGGCGCATCCCAGTACTCCGCCCGCTCGACCGCCACCCGGATGAGCCGGATGTCCGGGTCGTTTTCGCCCCTGGGGAACCAGACCTTGTAGGCGGCCTTCCAGAGCGCCGCAATCCGCGAGCGGTCATCGAGAATATCGGCGGTACCGTTCACCGTGATGTATTCCTGCTTGCCCGGGTGGGCATAAGTCAGCAGCACCCCGCCATTGGCCAGGATTTCACCCACCACCGGAGAATGGATGGAGGTCAGGAACCAGAGCGTCCCGTCGAAGGGAGTATCCTGGGTATACATCGGCCGGCTGCGAAGGCCGTCGCCGACCACGCTGGTGGTGAGCATGGTGACCTTGATGTCGTGGATCAGATCGGCCAGTTCCTTGAATTCCGGTTCCAGATGTTCGTGCATCAGCTTCACTCCTGTTGCGGCAGCCCCTGAGGGCCTGGTGGGTCACGCCAGCCAACAAAAAATGGCGCACGCCCCTGACAGGAGCCTGCGCCTTCGTACAGTGAACCGACCGCTTCACCGCCAAGGTGGGATAGCGCACCGGACCCGCCGCGCGCCTCCGCTATATGTACCGTTTCGCCAGCCGAGCTGTCCCGATCAGATCCCGGCTATCACTCGGTCGTGAAGCCGGCGCCGAGGACGTGCATCCGCTCGAGGTTGCTGAGCAGGGTCAGGTGATCGACCGGCTTGAGCAGGTGAAAAGTGAAACCCGCCTCCCGCGCCCTGGGTCCGATATTGGATTGTCCCCAGCCGGTAAGCGCCACGATCGGGATATCGCGGGCCCAGCTCTGCGACCGGATCCGGCGGCAGGTCTCAAAGCCATCCACCCCCGGCATCCCGATGTCCAGTACGATGGCGTTGGGCCGCGACCGCTCGGCCGCGGCCACAGCCGCTTCACCGTCATAGACGGTGATGACCTCGTGGCCCTGGAGCCGGATCAGCTCGCTCAGCGCGTCGGCATTGAGCTGGCGGTCGTCGGCCAGCACCAGCCGCCAGCGTTTTGGCGCTCGACCGGCGGCCATCACGTCATGGCCTGGAGCGGTGTGCGCCGGCACGGCTGCCGCTCGGAGCAGTGGCAGGCGCACCGTGAACACGCTGCCCTGGCCCGCTTCCCGCGGCCAAGCTTCAATCCGGCCGCCGTGGCCATGGGCAATTCCTTGCGCCAGCGGCAGGCCGAGCCCGAGGCCGTTGCCGTTGGTGTTATGCTCGGAGCCGGCCAGCCTGAATGGCTGGAACATCAGGGGCCGAATGGCCGAATCGATCCCGATTCCAGTGTCCATGATGGTGAGCACGAAATCGCCGTCATCAATGGCATGACCGATCGTGATGGTGCCACCCTCGTCGCTGAACTTGGCCGCGTTGTCGAGCAGAATCTCGATCAGCTGAACCAGGCGGGGCGCATCGGCTTCGATCTCCACGCCTGCAGGCGGCAGATCGGCGACGAGCGTTTGGTGCCGCTCGGTGAGCCGCGCACCGGCCCGCTGCAGCGCCTGCTCGATCACCGACCGCAGATCGGCCCGGCCCAGCCGAAGGTCCAGCGGACCGCGGGTCAGCCGGCTGACATCCACCAGGTCGTCGAGCAGCCGTGTCATCCGGACAAGCTGCCGGTCGATCATCTCGCTGCAGCGGTCGACCCGGTCCGAGACCGGCCGGCTCAGCTTGAGCACCTCGACGGCATTCTGGATCGGGGCCAGCGGATTGCGCAGCTCGTGCACCAGGATGGCCAGAAAGCGATCCCGGTTGAAATCGGGATCAAGCAGGCCGTGCGCGCTGTTCGCTTCCGGTTCGGTCATGAAATGGTCACCGCGTTATCCCGCCTTTCGACCCGTCGTCTGATACGCTCGGCGGGTGGCCGAGGTTGACGCAGTGAGAAACCGCAGCAGGCGCGATTCGGCGCTCGAGAGTCCGCTGACCGGCCGGCCCTGACGGGACCGCCGCCAGCGCGACCAGCTGTCCGGCCGCAGGTAGGTCTCAAGCAGCAGCGGATGGATATAACTCTTGCGGCAGATTGCCGGGGTATTCCCCAGCTCCGCCGCCACCGCCGCGACGTCCTCGATCAGGGCGGATTTTCCGGGTACCCGGGACCCGACCAGCATGCGTTGATCGAGCAGCCGGGCGGTGAGCAGGGTGGCGCCCCAGGTCCTGAAATCCTTGGCCGTGAAGTGCTGGCCGGTGATCATGCCAAGATAGGCGTTCAGGTCACTGGAATGGGCCGGACGCCGGTGACCCCTGGCATCGATGTACTGGAACAGGTGGGGTCCGCGAATATCCCGGCAGCACTTGACCAGGCGGGCCAGCCGCCGGTCCCGCAGTTCGACTCGCCGGTCCTTGCCGCCCTTGCCGCGGAAGGCAAAGGCGATCGTTTCCCCGCTGATCGTCACGTGCCGGTCCTCGAGCGTGGTCAGGCCGTAGGAGCCATTGTCGCGGGTGTAGGCGTCGTTGCCCACCCGGATGTAGGTCGCTTCCAGCAGCGAAACCAGCAGGGCCAGGACCTGCTCGCGGCCGCGGTCGGCCCGGCCGAGGTCCCGGCGGAGCGTGCGGCGGAGCGAGGGCAGCGCTCGTGAAAAAGCGGCCAGCCGGCCGAATTTTTCCTGTTCCTGTGCCGCCCGGAAGGTGGTGTGATAGCGATACTGTTTGCGGCCCCGGGCGTCCCGGCCGGTGGCCTGGAGGTGAGCCCGCGCATCGGCCGCAATCCAGATATCGGTCCAGGCCGGCGGGATTGCAAGCCTCCGGATCCGGTCCAGCGCGGCCCGGTCCCTGAGCGGCCTGCCATTGGCGTCGGTGTACCGAAAGCCCTGGCCCGACCGGCGCCGGGATATCCCCGGTGCCGTATCGCTGACCAGGCGCAGCTGCGCCGGGGGGAGCCGCGAACTCTCTGGCGCCGGCATGACGGCCACCCATTCCTTCCGCAAAAGAAAAGGCCCGAACGATTTCCCGCTGGGGAAATGATTCGTGCCTTCGACCGACGGGCCCGACTGCCCGTCTGAAAAGGTGGGAGCGGCCTCAGCCGGCCCCATGCAGTTGTCCTTGGCCCAGAGATTACGGAAATCGAGCCACCGGCGCAAGAGGCGACCCGGGCCTGCCGGACCCGGTCAGGGAGCCGGAGGCTCTCCGGCCACCAGGCGGCGCAGCGCTTCGACATCGACCGGCTTGGTCATGTGGTGGTCAAAGCCGGCATCACGGGAACGCCGGCGATCGGCCTGCTGGCCCCAGCCGGTCAGGGCCACCAGCACCACGCTCCTGCCCAGCAGCTGCCGGATCCGGATGGCGGCATCGTAGCCGTTCAGTTTGGGCAGCCCGATGTCCAGCAGAATGATCTCGGGCCGGAATTCTCCCGCCACCCGGACCGCATCGAGGCCGTCGTGGACCGCGCGGACATCGTTGCCCAGCATCCCGAGCAGCATGCTGAGGCTGTCGGCGGAATCGCGGTTGTCATCGACCACCAGGATCCGCCGGGAGCTGGCGGCTGCGACGCCGGTGTCGGGCTCCGCCGGACCGGGCGCCGTGGCGCCCTGCTCGACCGGGAGGGTCACGACGAACTCGCTGCCCTGGCCCGCTCCCGCGCTGCTGGCCCGCACGGTGCCTCCGTGCATTTCGACCAGCTGCCGGACCAGCGTCAGGCCGATACCAAGACCGCCCTGGCTCCGCTCCAGTGAGCGGTCATCCTGGGTGAACATGTCGAAGATCCGCGGCAGCATCCCCGCATCGATGCCGATGCCGGTGTCCTTGACCCGGATCTCGACCTGTGCTCCCTTCGCCTCGACGGTGAGCCAGATCCGGCCGCCGGGATTGGTGTACTTGGCCGCGTTGTTCAGCAGGTTGAGAATGACCTGGCTCAGCCGGGTCAGGTCGGCCATCAGGTAGACCGGTTCGGCCGGCATCCTGACCGTGAACTCGTGCCTGGCCGAGTCGATCAAGGGACGGCTGCCATCGACGGCGCTCTGCACTGCCGTGGCCAGGGCCAGCAGTTCACGGCGTAACTGGACCTTGCCGCTGGTGATCCGCGAGATGTCGAGCAGGTCATCCACCAACCTGGTCATCTGGCTGACCTGGCGATCGATCACGTCAGCCGCCCACTGGACCTCGGGAATTGGGGGGGCCTTGCCACGCAGGACCTGCACCGAGTTGCGGATCGGGGCCAGCGGATTGCGCAGCTCGTGGGCCAGGATGGCCAGGAATTCGTCCTTGCGCTGATCCGACTCCTGCAGCGCCGAGACCAGGTTGGCGTTCTCGATGGCAATGACAGTGCGGTCGGCCAGGTCCTCGGCCACAGCCAGGTCGGTCGCGTCGTACATCCGGCCCGATCGGCCGGTCGCGAATGAAAGCACACCCAGCACTCTCGAACGCGACAGCAGCGGGGTGCAGATGTACGACTTGATGGCCAGTCGCCGGAGGAGGGCCAGGTGTTCGGGGCTGCGGGAAATCTGCTGGAGATTCTCGTCGGTCAGCGATTCGATCCAGATCGGCTGCCCGGAGTGGATGACTCGCGAGACGTTGTGATTCTCGTTCGAGCGGGCTCCGTAACGGGCCATGCCCCGGGCGGCGGCGGGGTCGATGCCTTCGCTGTATCGGAACGAGATCCGCCGGGGCGAACCGTCCGGCGCGACCAGGTCCACGGCACAGAGATCGGCAAAGGCGGGAACGGCCATTCCCGCCACCCGCTGCAGCGTGCTCTCGATATCTCCCAGTTCGGCCAGGGCGGCGCTTGACTCGGCCAGGAACCTGGTGGTCCGCTCGTTGCGCTTCCGCTGGGTGATATCGCGCGAAATCTTGGAGGCCCCGATGATCCGGCCCTCGGCGTCGCGAATCGGTGACACGGTGACCGACACGTCGATCGAGTGACCGTCCTTGTGGATCCGGACCGTCTCGAAATGATCGAGCCGCTCGCCGCGGCGCAGGCGCCTGAGGATTTCATCCTCCTCGTGGTAGCGCTCGGGCGGAAGAATGATCGTGATCGGCCGCCCGACCACCTCGTCCTGGGTGTACCCGAAGATCCGCTCCGCGCCCCGGTTCCAGGTGGCGATGATCCCGTCCAGACTCTTGCTGATGATCGCGTCATCCGAAAAGTCGACCACCGCGGCGAGCCGGATCACGGCGCCTTCGGCCTGGCGTCGTTCGGTTACGTCCCGGAAGATCAGGACGGCGCCCTGCACTGTGCCCTGGCCGTCCGCGATCGGCGCGGCGCTGTCATCGATGGCGCGCTCGGAGCCATCACGCGAGATCAGGACCGTATGATTGGCCAGCTCGACGACCCGGCCCTCGCGCAGGGCGCGGAGCGCGGGATTCTCGACCGGAACGCGGGTCGCCTCATTGACGATATTGAACAACTGGGTCAGCGGGACGCCGACCCCATCGGCCTGGGTCCAGCCCGTCAGCCGCTCGGCCACCGGATTGAGGGAGGTGACTACCCCGGCGTTGTCAGTGGTGACCACACCGTCCCCGATGCTGGACAGGGTAATCCGCAGCCATTCGGACTTGCGGCCCAGCTCCGCCTCGGTGTTGCGGTGGGCCGTGATGTCGCGGAGGCTCCAGACCCGGCCAATGGCCTCGCCGTCCACCACCTGGATACTGGAGAAGCGCTCGAACACCCGGCCGTCGGCCAGCTCCAGCAGGTCGAAGGCCTCGGCCGGCGAGGTGCGGTAGATCTCCTCGACCCGGCGCCGAAAGGTCGTCGGGTCGGCAAAATTGGGCTCCAGCATGGTGATCAGCCGGTGGTGGTCGATGTCATCCAGCACGACATCATGCAGCCGCCACATCCGGATGAATTTTTCGTTGAATCCCAGCACGTGGCCGGCGCCGTCGGTCATCAGGATCCCGTCGGTGGTGGCTTCCAGGGTCGCGCGCATCACGGCCAGCGACCCGGCCAGCTCCGCCGTCCTCTTTTCCAGCGATTCCTTGGCTGCAAGCAGCTCGGCCTCGGCGCGCTGCCGAGCCTGCAGAATGCTGAGGGCATTCTGCAGTCCCGCGGTCCGCATCCGGATGTCTTCGTCGTCCGCTGCCGCCATCAGGAGACTCCAAGGATGTGGGCGGCCAGGACGGTGCCCTCCACCCGGGCCCGGATCTTGGCAAAGGCCGTGTCACGGGAGGTGGACGTATCGTCGCAGAACGGCGAGAAGCCGCAGTCGTCGGTGGTGCCCAGCTGATCCACGGGAATATACCGGGCCGCCTCGAGCACCCGGTCCCGTACAACTTCCGGAGTCTCGATCCGAGGGTCGATCGGCGCAATGACCCCCACGAACACCCGCTGGTCCGGCTTCATGCAGTCCCGGATAAGCTTGAGCACCCGGACGGGATCCGGTTCACCGGCCAGCGCAATGTAGAAATTGCCGGCCTTCAATTCAAATAGAGCGGGCAGCAGGTCGGCGTAATCGACCTCGGCGCTGTGGGTCGAGTCACGGTCGCCGCCCGGACAGGTGTGGACCCCGATCCGCTGGCGTTCGGCGGCCGAAAACCGCGACAGGGCCAGGTTATTGAGATCGATGAAGCTGGTCAGCAGTTCACCGCTGGGGTCGAGCCGGACGGCCAGCCGGCCCTCGGTGAAATCGATCTGGACCTTGTGGGCGCCCAGGGCCAGGCAGGCCCCGACCTCAACCTCATGTTCCCGCAACAAATCGTCGATGAAATCCTCTCGCCGGTACCCGGCAATCTCCTCGGGCGGGTACATCAGGCTCAGCGCCGAGGGAGAGATGACCGCCTGCTTGACCGGCCGGTGGGCCAGGCGGAGGGCATCGGCCAGGAATCGGTCGGCCCGCTGCAGGTAGCGGAACGGTCCGGCCGTGAGCCGGGGGATCCGCCTGATGTGCCCGGCGGCGAACTGGATCGGGAAGCCCCCCTCCTGGGTCGTGTTGGCCAGGCCGGAGACGCAGTAGGTCACGAAGTTGTGATACTTGCGCTGCTCGCCGTCAGTGATCACCGGCGAGCCGGTGGCCTCGAACCGCGCAATGGTGTCGATGACGGCCGCGTCATACATCCGCTCCAGGGAGGGATCACCAACCGGGAGGATGGCTGCGGCCTCGATCAGTGACAGCGGCCTCGGGATGCTGCCGATTGGTTCGGTAGGAATCATCGTGACCTTTCCGCCGGCGCGGCCGGGGGAGCGGTGGAGCGGGCGAGTCAACCAGAGGGGGTCCGGCGAACGCTGGCGATGGGAGCGAAGGCAGTTGGGTCCCGTTACGAGCCCAGGAGCGCGTCGTACCGGAGGTCGGGCGGCACCGACAATATAGTGGGGCAGCGTTAACGGGGAATCGTGCTCTCAACTCGGTATTTGTTGTCACAACCACCAGCGTTTCGCCGTCATTTTGCCGGCTGTCGTGAGCGACATGCTGATCGCAGGGATGCCGCGTCGAGCGTCGGCACTATCGGTTTGAAGGGCGGCCGCGTAACGATCGGCAGTTCGCCGGGCGGGCGGCGCGGTTCAGGAATGCGGGGTGATTGAGCGCTCATAGTAGATGAGTGGCATCTGCTGGTAGCTCACCCGCTTCACCTCGCGGTACCCGCATTTTTCATAGAACGGACCGGCGCCGGCTGGGGCATCGAAGGCATCGAGCCGGAGCGTATCGGCCGACGCGCTGGCGGCCAGCCGGTCGACCTCGGCCAGGCAGGCTCGGCCGACACCTTGCTGCTGCCAGGCGGGATCGACTGCCATCGAGGTGAGGTAGAGTGGCCGGCGGGCGGGAGCAAAGTACTGGGTGTCGATTGCCCAGGGTTTGCGGCGGGTCAGGATCAGGGTGGCCACGACAGCATTGTCGCGGCGCAGCACCAGCAGATCGCCGTACAGCAGGGCCCGATGGACGCTCCTTATTGTGCCGGCCAGCGACCACGGCCCCTTGCCGTGGTTGGCGGTGAGCCGGTCGGCCACCGCGACGCGGAGTGCCGCGATGGCGGAGGCGTCGGATTGGTTGGCCGAGATGAGGCTGGCCGACGTGGCAGTCAGGTCACGGGTCACGGGTCGAGGGTCAAGGGGTCACGGGCCAGGGGTCGAGGGTCACGGGTCCGGTGAGACATGGTACGCACGAATGAATTCGTGCCTCGATCACCACGCCGCTGTGCGGCGAGGATCGTCCCTACCCCGCCTGGCTATTTCCGGACCTTGCCATATTCCGATCCGCTGTTCGGGTGCTTTGTCTCTCGTCTCTCGTCTCTCGTCTCTCGTCTCTCGTCTCTCGTCTCTCGTCT
>JBDTTF010000242.1:0-2008 GCA_039930765.1 Gemmatimonadota bacterium
TCGAAGAACTTCTCGGCGCCGAGATCGGCACCGAAGCCGGCTTCGGTCAGCACGATGTCGGCCAGGGACAAGCCGAGCCTGGTGCAGATCAGTGAGTTGCAGCCGTGAGCGATGTTGCCGAACGGACCACCGTGCACCAGCGCCGGCCCACCCTCGAGCGTCTGGACCAGGTTGGGCAGCATGGCGTCCTTGAGCAGCAGCGTCATGGCGCCGGCGGCCTTGAGCTCACCGGCGGTCACCGGCTTCCGGTCCCGGGTCAGTGCCACCACAATCCGGCTGATCCGGGCTTCGAGGTCGGTGAGGTCGCTGGCCAGGCAGAGAATGGCCATGATCTCGCTGCCGGGCACGATGACGAAGCGCTCCTCGCGCACCGGGCCGGCATTGATGCCGCCCAGGCTCACGATCATCGAGCGCAGCGCCCGGTCGTTCATGTCGATGGTGCGGGGCCACGTGATCCGGCGGGGATCGATGTTGAGCCCGTTGCCGTGGTGCATGTGGTTGTCGAGCATGGCCGACAACAGGTTATGCGCCGAGGTAATGGCGTGGAAATCTCCGGTGAAATGGAGATTGATCTCATCCATCGGAATGACCTGGGCGTAACCGCCGCCGGCGGCGCCACCCTTGACGCCAAACACCGGACCCAATGACGGCTCGCGGATGCAGACCACCACCTTCTGGCCCATGCGGCGGAGGGCCTGGGTGACCCCGATGGTCACCGTCGACTTTCCCTCACCGGCCGGCGTGGGACTGATGCCGGTGACGAGGACCAGCCGCCCCGTGGGCTTCGACCGGGCAATGACTTCTGGTGTGATCTTGGCCTTGGTACGGCCGTAGGGCAGGATGTCGTCAGGGCCGAGGCCGAGTTCCTTTGCCACGTCGGCAATGGGTCTGGGCCTGGCGGCCTGGGCGATTTCGATGTCGGACGGGACCTTGTTCATGCGAGATGGCTCCTCACCGGGGGTCATGCTCGAGCTGGAACACCCGAATGGCGTTCCGGCTGGTTGACACTGCGGCCGCTTCGAATGAAACGCCAAGCACACTGGCCAGGCGCGCAGCCACGAAGCGGACGAACGCCGGCTCGTTGCGCCGGCCCCTCTGGGGAACCGGCGCCAGGTACGGCGCGTCGGTTTCCACCAACAGGCGGTCGATCGGGATCTCCGGGATCACCGGATCGAGCCGCCAGTTCTTGAATGTGAGCATGCCACTGAACGAAACGTAATGGCCCATCCGGACGGCGGCCCGCAACAGCTCGGGCCCACTACTGAATGAATGCAGGATGGCCGTGGCGCGCGGATGATTGCGCAGGACCGCGGCCACATCGTCATCGGCCTCGCGGGCGTGGATCACCGCCGGCTTGCCGGCGGCCTCGGCGATCGAGAGCTGTTCGTCGAACACGGCCCGCTGGACCTCGCGCGGCGAGTGATCGTAGTGATAGTCCAGCCCCATCTCGCCGGCTGCCACCACCCGCGGATCCCGCAGCGACTTCCGAAGCCACTCGGCTGCCTCGGGATTCCATCCACTGGCATCGTGCGGGTGGACCCCGGCCGTGGCCGACAGCCTCGGCTCCTCACCCGCGAGGGCCAGCGCCCGCTCGGCACTGGCCCTCGATTCCCCGATGACCACGATCCTGGTCAATCCCTCAGCCCAGGCCCGTTCCAGCACCTGCGGCAAGTCACCGGCAAAGGCGGGATCAGCGAGGTGGCAGTGGGAATCGATCAAGCCTGCCGTTGGCTGTTGGCCGTTAGCCATTGGCATTTCCCGGCACTCCTGAGTTTCCCCCGCCGAACAGGCCTGCGAACGGCCAAAGTCCAACGGCCAGCGGCTGCCCTTACGGCTTAGGGCTGAAAGCTGCGGCCCGCCCCGCCACCGGAGCCACCACCGTCTTGGTTCCCCGCGCCTCGGCACCGGGCCACCGCTTCTCGATGGCCATCAGGACCGGGCCGGCGATGAAGATCGACGAGAAGGTGCCGGTGAAGACACCGAAGAACATCACCAGGGCAAAGGGCCG
>JBDTTF010000243.1:0-11969 GCA_039930765.1 Gemmatimonadota bacterium
GAGACGAGAGACGAGAGACGAGAGACGAGAGACGAGAGACGAGAGACGAGAGACACGATATGATCGGAACCCACCCGGAACCCCGAACGGGCTGTACCGTGAACCGTGAACCACCATCTCGCTGCTCATTCCAGCACGCCAACAATCCTGCGTGCAACTGGAGGTGATAGCAATGACCACTTACTCACAATCCCCCTGGATTGCTATGGTGCCGATGAGGACACGAGTCCTTGCGACTTCAATACTGGGCTTTCTCGCGTTTGTGTTCCTGCCAGCGCGAGCGCTCGACGCACAGGTGACCTGCGCTGCTTCCGGTGCCCAGGCAATCCAGATATTAAACGAGGTAAACAGTCTGATCGGTGATACTGATTCCCTGACGGTGTCACTACGCGCCAAGCTAGGCCTATCGGTGACGCAGCCCTCAAGCATTGTGCTAGTAACAGCGGTCGCAACCAGCAAGAAAGCCGGCCAGGGGTTGGACAAGTTGGACCACAAGACACCCACGACGACGCGCCAGGTAATCGTCGTCAAGATCGGGACGGTCGGATTCGGCGTCCGGGATCTGCGTGATTTCTCAGTAGCCGGTTCTGCGACTCACTTTTTTTCAACGACTTGGGCTTATAAGAGCACGATTGGAATGGATCAATAGTCCCGCCGCCGGCTCCATCAGCATTCACAGCTTTCTTGATTGCTCCGTCGACGCAATTTCCCTTGTGGCAGAGCGAATCATTGAGTTGTAACAGGTTCGGTGGACGCGAAACTACTGGACAGCCCCTGCTTGTTCGAACCCGGTGGAGATGATGTTGACCAACGTGAAGTGCCGCCGGGTCGAACTGTAGGACCGCTCGATAAAGTCGAACAGCTCTGCGCAGGCCGCATTCTGGGCGGGGTACAGTCGCGAATGGGTAGGCTCGGTCCTGAGGGTCGAGAAGAAGCTTTCCATGACGGAGTTGTCCCAGACGTTGCCTGCCAGGCTCATGCTGCAGGTGACGCCCAGGCCCTGGAGCAGTCGACGGAACGCCTCACTGGTGTACTGGGTGGATTCAATCAGTCGTCGCAACACCCACCCGTGGTGGAGGTGTGCGATGACGCAAACAGGTACATGAAAGTCGTCCCGCAGCACTCGCCAGGCACTCCGCTCCCCGGGCCGCCCACCGGTCGGTCGCCGCGAGGATCGCGTCCGGTTTTGGGCGGCGATTGTGCGGGGCCGATATCCGGAGGCTGCCGTGGCGGCGGCACGGGTCTCGTGGGTGGTCGGCGCGCGCTGGTTTCGGCAAGCTGGTGGCATGCCGCCGACCCAGCTGGCCCCATCCGCGCCGCCGCTCCCGGGGCGCTATCTGTCCTTCGCCGAACGTGAAGAGCTCGCCTTGCTGCATGCTCGGGGCCATGGTGTGTGCGCGCGCGCACGGCTGCTTGGGCGCCCGTCCTCAACCGTCTCACGCGAGTTGCGTCGCCCTTCTGCTCACCGCGGTGGCCGTGGCCGCGGCGTATTTCCCCGCCCGACGGGCGGCGAGAGTCGACCCGGTGCTGGCATTGAGAAGCGAATAGCGAATAGCGAAAGGCGAAAGGCGAAAGGCGGCGCGAGGATAGCGCGGAACGCGGCACCTTCGAAACCGTGAACCGTGAACCGTGAACCAGGAACCAGGAATCCTGAACCCGATGCCGCAAACGCAGGACTCAGCGCTCCAAACTCAGCACTGATCCCGAACCCTCCGCATACCTAAATTCCGGCATGCACCCCGCCGAACCCGCCGCCACCGCGCTACTGCTGACCGTCTTCGGGGTGCTGCTGGCCCTGAGCGTCGTCTTCAGTCGCGGACTCGGTAGAGTCACCATCCCCACCGGGCTGATCTTCCTGGCCATCGGTATGCTGGCCGGTTCAGAAGGCATCGGCGGCATCCGCTTCGACGACTTTCACGTGGCCTTTCGGCTCGGCACCGTGGCCCTGGTGCTGATCCTGTTCGATGGCGGCCTCAACACCCCGATGTCAGCGGTGAAGGCGGCGGCCCGTCCAGCGGCGGTCCTGGCCACGTTCGGCGTCGTCGCAACGGCGGGCCTGGTCGCCACCGCGGCTCACCTCCTCGGCTTCGAGTGGCGCGCCGCCCTGCTGCTCGGCGCGATTGTTTCTTCCACTGACGCCGCGGCGGTCTTTGCGGTTCTCCGGGGCAGCGGACTGCAACTGAGCAAGCGGGTCGGTACCACGCTGGAGGTCGAGTCGGGCCTGAATGACCCGATGGCCATGATCCTCACGGTTGCCCTCACGGCCAACCTGACCCGTGGCACCGAGATCCTCAGCTGGCGGCTGCCCCTCGATATCGTGATTCAGCTCGCCGTCGGCGCCACGGCCGGACTCGCCATCGGATTTGGCGGTCGCCGACTGCTCGGCCGGCTGCACCTGCCGGCCAGCGGACTCTATCCAGTCATTACCCTGGCGCTGGCACTGCTGGCCTTCGGCCTGCCGACCCTGATGCTGGGCAGCGGCTTCCTGGCGGTCTATCTGGCCGCCGTAGTCCTGGGCAACGGTGCCCTGCCGTTCCGGAGCAGCCTGCTCCGGGTCCACGATGCGCTGGCCTGGCTGGCCCAGATCACCATGTTCCTGGTCCTCGGCCTGCTGGTCTTTCCTTCGCAGCTGCCGCCGGTGGCTCTGAGCGGACTGATCCTGGCCCTGTTCCTGGCCATCGTCGCCCGCCCGCTGGTGGTGGCGCTCTGCCTGGCCCCGTTCGGCTATGCCGGCAAGGAAATCGGGTATGTCGGCTGGGTTGGCCTCCGCGGTGCTGTTCCGATCATCCTGGCCATTGTCCCGGTACTCGAAGGCGCTCCAGGCGCGGCCGGGCTGTTCAATGTGGTCTTCTTCATCGTGGTGATCAGCGCGCTCATCCCCGGCGCCACCGTACCGTGGGTCACCAGGATGCTGGGGCTGGAATCGAAAGAACCGCCGGCCCCGCAGGCGGTGCTGCAGATCGAATCGCGCCAGGAGCTGTCCGGGGAGCTGATGTCGTTCTACGTCGATGCCTCACTGGCGGTATCGGGAGTGCCACTGAGTGAGCTGTTCTTTCCGGATGGCGCCGCGGTGATGCTGATCGTGCGGGGCCATGACCTGCTGCCGCCGAGGGGTTCGACTGTACTCAAGCCGGCCGATCACGTCTATCTGATCTCGAGGCCCGAGGACAAGGGATTTATTCAGCTGCTGTTCGGCCGGCCGGAGGTGGACTGAGACGGGCGGACGGGCGGACCGAAAATAATTTCGAGACCCTGCGGCCGGGACCCTCAATTGAGGGCGACGCGTACGGGCGGGTCTGGGGCGGGTCTTTAACCCGCCCCAGACCCGCTCCTACTTCGCCGCCCCCATCCTCCGCTTGATCCGGGCAATCTCCGACCGCATCTCGGCCAGGTCGGCATCCATCCGTTCCAGCGACCTGACCAGATCCCCATCCTGCCCCAGCGACTCGACCGGATCGGAGACCGATTCCGGAGTGGTATCACCAGGCTCCGGCACCATGACCGAGGTGACCTTGAGGCGCCGAGGTTCGATCACGAAGGTCCAGAGTAGCGCAAAGGCAAACAGCGCCAGCAGCACTGCCTGCAACGCCAGCGATTCGACCGTCGGGTAGATGCCCAGCGCCGGCATCCGCGGACCCCACGGCAGGATCGTGGTGCTCATCAAGCCGCCCTCCTGCAGTTCCGCGATTCCCTTCCCCGCGAAGACAAAGGCCATGTAGTAGAGGAAAGCGCTGGTCACCCCGAAGAACGGCTTGAGCGGCAGCTTGACCCCGAACCGGTTGATCGCGAAATAGGCGATCGACAGCACCACGGAGCCCGCCACAATCCCGCCGATCACCGGCCAGGCCGCCCCACTCGACCCGCCCGCCACGAACAGCGCCTTGTAGAACAGGATGGTCTCGAACCCTTCACGATAGACCGCGAGGAACGCCACGCTCACCAGCGCCAGCGCGGACCCGCTGGACAGCGCATCCTGGACCTTGCTCTTCACGAACCGGTTCCATTTGGCGACTTCCATCTTGGACAGCAGCCAGTAGCTGACGTAGAACAGCATGGCCATGGCCACCAGCATCGTGGCCCCTTCCAGCGCCTCGCGGTGGCCCGGCGAGACTTCGATCAGCGTCTCCAGCAGCAGCGCGGTCAGCAGGCTGACGCCGACCGCGGCACCGACCCCGATGTGAATATCACGGCGCCGGTGGCCCTGCCCGGTTTTGGTCAGGAACGCCAGCAGCGCTCCGATGATCAGGATGGCTTCGAAACCTTCGCGGACCAGAATGACGAACGACTGAGTGAACAGGTTGGCCGGTGACATACGGTCGGCGATCGACCGCTCGGCGTTCTCGAGTCCGGACGCCAGTCGCCCGCGCAGGATCTGGAGCTCGGCCGGCGTTGCGCCCCCCGAGGCGCGGGTCCGGAACGCCGCAAAGGCGGACTCGAGATCACTGGCCAGCGTCGGGTTGCGGCTCCGCACCGCGACCTCGACTCCCTCAAAAGTCATGTAGGCGTCGAACGCCGTGCCGCTGGCGGCCGACCACTGTCCGGTCTTGGCCAGCGACAACGCCGAGTCGAGCTGGGTATTCACCTTGGCGAAGACCGCAGCATTGCCGCTGGCGCCTGGCTCGGGCACCTGGTAGGAGCGAACCGCTGACAGGAGTGCCGCTGCATCCGCCGGTGTCGAACTGGGCGGCAGCGCGGCAAAGATCTGCTGGTCTGACATCTTTGCGGTGGTGGCAAAGGTGCGGAGCGCCGTGGGAATTTCGCCGCGAGGAGCCGGCAGCCTCAGGATTGTGGCATACCCGGCAGCAGCCCAGCGATCCTCAGCCGAGAGCTGGCTCTCGTAGGCGGGCATGGCGGTGCCGCCGACGCCAATGGTGATCCGGTGGTAGAAATCGAGGGGGGAACGATCAGTGAGTTGGCTGGCGGCCGAGAGATTGGCCGGTGGCGGATTGAGTCCCGCCGCCGCGGGGCCGTCGCCCCGGCCAGCCAAACCGTGGCAGGCGGCGCAGTTGGCCTGATAGACCTGGGCGCCGCGGGCCAGCGAAGGAGTGAGCGCCGGGATGTCTTCCAGCGCAATGTTGAGCTTGGCGGTCAGTAGACCGCCGAGGCGATTGACCGCGGCACTGACCGAATCGGGGTCGGCGTGGCGCTCGACCAGCTGGATGATGCCGGCCACCTGCTGATTGGCGGCGCCACTGACAGAAAAAGGGAGCAGACCGGCGGTCCGCCGGGCCTCGGTAAAGAACAGTTGTGATTCGGCCAGCTCTTCGGCCGAGACTACCGCCCCGTTTTTCACTCCCAGCTGGTATTCCTGGGCGCCCAGCTGGGCGGTGGCCCAGAGGCGGCGGGTTACCTGGGCCACATCCTGGGTAGTGGTGGCAACCTGTGACTGGGCCGGCACCTGCCGGGCCGGATTAGCCGCACCGATCACCAGTGCAGTCAGAATGCTGATACTCATTCTCACCTAGAGTTTTTTGGTCTCCGGGAAAGTAGAGTCCGTCAGTCGGAATTGGTAGACCTCAAGGCCACCGTCGCCTTCCGCTCGAGTTTGCCCCAGCCCATGACCTGGCCGCGGAGGGCGGCCACCAGAGAACGGAGCACCACCCAGTACATCACCTGCCGGTAGGCAAACCGCTGCAGCAGCACCAGCCAGCCCAGCCACCGCTCTTCCCCTTCCTCCATCCAGAGCGCAACCAGCGCGGTCGTGAGGTCGACCAGCAGGAAGATGGAGTAGAAAAACAGCACCTGCTGCAGCGTCTGCATGGCATACTCGGGCCCATGCTGGACCTTGTTGATCCAGACCGTGACCAGCGACCAGATGAACAGCAGGTCGGCGGCCGGTGAAATCGCCGGCAGCAGCAGCTGGAAAATCCAGATGTTGGGCATGGCAACGAGCCCCATGGTGCCGTACTTCGGCCGCAGCAGCACCCCGCGGTGCTTCCAGGCGCATTGCAGGGTGCCGAAGCTCCAGCGGAACCGCTGCTTGGCCAGCGACTTCAGGTTGTCGGGTGCTTCGGTGAGTGCCACCGCCTTGTCGGCATACGCGATCCGCCAGCCCTGCCGGAGCAGCGTCATGGTCAGGTCCTGATCTTCCGCCAGCGTCTGGTCGCTGAAGCCGCCCGCCGCGGTGACCAGCTGCCGCCGCCAGGCGCCGATGGCCCCGGGTACCACCGTGATGCAGTTGAGCAGCGCAAAGGCCCGGCGATCGAGATTCTGGCTGGTGACGTATTCAATGGCCTGCCAGCGGGTGACAAGATTCAGCCGGTTCCCGACCTTGGCATTGCCCGCCACCGCACCGACCCGGGGATCCTCCAGCGGAGCGACCAGCGCCTTGATGGTGCCCGGCGGAAACAGGGTGTCCGCGTCGAGCGCGACCACCACTTCGCCGGTGACGTAGGCCAGTCCGAAGTTGAGGGCGCTCGACTTGCCGCCATTCTCCTTGCGGAAGATCCGGATGCCGCTCCGCTCGCCGAACGCCCGCTGGCTGACCTCGTACGTCTGGTCCGGCGAACCATCATCGACCACGATGATCTCGAGGCCGTCGTAGCCCTGGGCCAGCAGCGACTCGATGGTGCGGATGATCACCAGCTCCTCGCGGTACGCCGGCACGATCACGCTGACCGTCGGATGGAAGTTGGTGACCGGGGCGCGGTGCGACCGGATCCGCTGGATGATCGCCAGCGACAGGATGAACAGCAGGCGGGCGCCACCCAGCACCATGGCCAGGAGGAAGACGGCCCGGAGGACGAGTTCACCGGTGCCCACCAGCGAGAACGAGGTCAGCTCGACAAACCGGCCGATGCGCGAGCCCGGCGGCAGCGGCGCCATGGCCACATCGCGCGGGATGTGGGCCAGCTCGCTCACGGTCACCAGGCTGTAGCCCCGAGCCTTGATCGAATCGATCAGCGGGCCCAGGGCGGCCACCGTCTCGTAGCGGTCACCGCCGCTGTCGTGCAGCAGTACGACGTTGCCCCGGTCGAGCTGCTTCAGGGTCCGGGCAATGATCGAGTCCACCCCTGGCTGCGCCCAGTCATCCGGATCGATATGCAGTCCGACGGTGATGTACCCCAGCGTCTGGGCAATGCTGATCGGCACCAGTTCATCCGCCGTGGTCGGCTCGGCGTCTCCGAAGTACGGCGGCCGCAGCAGCGCGGTCCGGCGGTTCAGCACCGCTTCGATCAGCCGCTCGGTGGCATTGAGCTCGACCCGGGTCACACTCTTCCCTACCAGCGCCAGGTTGGGATGGGTAAAGGTGTGATTGCCGATCTCGTGCCCCTCGCGGAAGGTCCGCCGCAGCAGGTCGGGATGCACTTCGGCATTCTCGCCGATGATGAAAAAAGTGGCGTGCACACCCCGCGAGCGCAGGGTGTCGAGGATCATCGGGGTAAAGACCGGGTCGGGGCCGTCATCGAAGGTCAGCGCGATCTGCTTGTCCCGGCGGCCATACCGCCGGATGACGTAGGTCGAGGGATAGTCAGTGATCTGCTCCCGGGTAATCCGGCCGGTCAGCGGATCGATGGTCAGAGTCCGACGGCCCGGCGTGGGCTCGGCCACCATCCGGAGTATCTCTCCTGAGCCGACGAATTCGACATCGTAGCTGTTGCGGATGGTGTCGAGCGCCGCTGGATTGTGGGCCAGGCCGCCCCGCCCCAGCACACTCCAGATCGACGGGTCTTCGCTGCCCAGCCGCCAGATCCCGACCCCCGCCACCCCGTTGGCCAGCGCCGTCCTGATCTGGTTGTACGCCGTGACCGCGTCGAGATACCAGACAATGTGGCGAGTGCCCGAATCACTCCAGGCAAACGTCGGGTTGCCGCTGACGGTATCGAGCGCGGGGTGAATGTTCCGGTCCCGCGCGGCCTGGATCATCTCCTGAAAGTCGAGCAGCTCGGCTGTTTCGGAGCTGTCGACCCAGTGGTAGCCGTACTGTCCGACCGTGGCGATGACCTTTTCCCGAGGCAGCAACCGTAGTGCCATCGACAGTGCGTGCTGGAACCACCCGTCACTGGCGATCGGCCCCGGCTCATCCGAGGCATCGTTCTCGTCGTACAGCATGACGAAAACCCGGTCGTTGAGCTTGGCGTACTCCGCAATCGGCCAGCTGGCATCATCCACCGGCAGGCACTGGGTCAGCAGCCGGCCACTGGGCGCGAGGGCGGCCTTCAGCTCACGCAGAAACTCCAGGATCTTCGGATGCATCCTGGCCGGGATCTGTTCGAAGTCGATCGTCACGCCGGCCAGGTTGTACTGGTCCAGCATGGCCACCAGGTCGGCGATCGCCTTTTTCCGGATCCGCGGATTGTCCACCAGGTGGGCGACGGCCTTGGCCTCGAAATCTTCGCCAGTGTAATTGGTGATCATGGCAAAGACCTGCGGATGATGGGCCGCACCGGCCGCCAGGGCCAGCACCCGCCGGTCCACCTGGTAGGTGAACGGCACGGTGTCGGCGCCCCGGCCGAGCAGCACCCATTCCGCCACCACCCAGTCGAGACTGTCGATCCGCTGCCGCAGGGAAACCAGCGAATTGTCATCCCAGTTGACGTAGAACCCCGCCACGATCGGATCGGCCGGAGAGCGTGCCGCGAGGGCCGAGTCGTAGCGGATCCGGGGGCGGACAATGGACATCTGTGAGTAGTGCCGAGCCGGCGGGGCGGGATGTTTCTCGAGTTCGGCAAACAGTCGCTGGCGGCTGAGCAGCCGTTCCCGTTCGGCCCGGGCAGAGATGACCCGGCGGGGCGCGACCCGCCCGCTTCGGGCCACCCGGCCGAGAGAATCGTTGGCGGTCTGCAGCAGGGGAAGGTCGGGAAGCAGGGGCGGTATCACGACCGTGATCGCGGCGATCACGAACAGCAGGGTGGTCACCACGCCGACCACCAGCGCGCCTCGGCGCAATCGCCGCCAGCGCCGGCCGGACTCATCGTAGAAGATCGGTTCCTGCGCCTGCATGTTCAGCCCTTCAGCAGCACGGCGACGGCGCCGGCGGAAAGCTCGGAATGGGTCAGTGACAGGTGCAGAGTGAGCGGCCCGTGACGCCGGATCAGTTCGGCCGCGGCCCCGTGCAGTTTCATGGTCGGCCGGCCACCGGCATCCCGTTTGACCTCGAGCTGCAGCCAGGAGACCCCGGCCGCATCGGGCAGCGACTGCAGCGCCTTGAACCCGGCTTCCTTGGCCGCGATCCGGGCCGCAAAGTGGGTGGCCGGCCGCGCCATCGAGGCGACGTAATCGATCTCCTCGACCGTGAGCATCCGGCGCATGGCGCGGTCACCGAACCGGTTGAGCATTTCCTCCGCCCGCGCTACATCGACCAGGTCGATGCCGATGCCGATCACCTCGCCGGCCATCTCAGAACCGGTCCCAGAACCAGGACACAGCGCCGGTGAGCGGTGCCGGTGCCGCCACGTATCCACCGAGCACCAGCCCGACCCAGATCGCCAGCAGGTAGAGCGCCGCGGTCATCAGCCAGAACGGCCAGCTCGGCCTGACCCAGTGGCGGATCGTGGCGATTTCGCCGGACCAGAGTGGCGCCTCCCGGGCCAGCGCCTCTTCGAGGTCCCGCCAGGCGCTCTCCTGGCGCCGGGCCGCTGCCGCCACCGCTTCGAGCCACTCGGCTCCGAGAACACTGGCAGCGGCCGGTGACGCGGACAGGAGGCCGCGGATCCGTTCAAGTTCCTCGAGTGCCGTCAGCAGGCTGGCGCCGCCCTCGCCCAGACGAGCGGTAAGGGCCCGGCGGTCCGCCTCGGTCATCAGCGAGCGCTCAAGCCGCTGCTTCGGCAACCGGCTCGCGGCAGCCGCCTGCCGCAGTTGGCCTTCCACCATCGTGACCATTCTCGCGGCAACCGACTTCACCGTCTCCTGCCATGCCTCCGACCACCTGGCAGCGGTCAGCACATCCGGCGCAGCGTCTCCGGCCATCCGCGCCGAGCCGGCCAGCTTGAACAGCCTGGTGGCGAGCGCCAGCCGGAGGTCATCCACCGCCAGCCACGCGGCCGGTCTGGCTCTGGGCGCTGCGGCCAGGCGGCCGAGGTAGGGCCCGAGCTCCGGCAGTGCGAGCGTCATCATTCCAGGATGGCTGTCATGACAAGATCGGTCTGGCTCAGGTCCTCAAACGCGGCGTAGGCGCCGGCCGCGAGCAGTTCGGCGGTGGAGTAGGAGCCGGTGGCCACGGCAATGGCCCGGGCTCCCACACAGCGGCCACAGGTCACATCCGCTGGCGTGTCACCGATGATCACGATCTCTTCCCCGGCAGCTCGGCGTCCGAAATGCAGTTCGGCCCGTGCCACCGCGATCGGCGGCAATTCGGGTCGGGCGGCCGCGTCCGAACCGTAGGCGCCCAGCAGAAAGCGATTGTGTTCGATGCCAGCCGCTCGAAGCTTGAGTTCGGCACCGCGGGAGATATTGCCGGTGAGCAGGCCGAGCACCACACTCGGCTCAGCCTCGAGGCGTTCGATCAGGTCGTGGATGCCGGGCAGGACCCGGGTCCGGTGGCCGTTGGTCTCCAGTTCCGTTTCCAGCAATCCGGCGTAGCGGGCGCAGAGCAGATCGATCCGTTCACGACTGGGTGCCGGACAACCGGCGCCAACCAGCATTTCGTGGACGATCTGGGGATCGGTCTTGCCATCGAACCGGATCCCTTCGAACCCGGCCACGTCGGCCACCTCGGGCGTGAGCGCCGCCACGATGGCTCGCTTCCCGGCACCGGCGGACAGCAGGATGGTGCCATCGATATCGAGCAGAACCAGTCGGCGTTTCACCGGCGGGCCAGCCGCCGCCGGACCACCTGGCGCTGCCACAGGGCGAAGGCCCGGCTGCCGGGTTGGGAAGGTTCACGGACAAAGCCGCCGCAGGCCACGGTACTGTGGACCAGGCTCTCATCCGGTCCCGCAATGGCAACGTGGGTGATTTGTTCGGCACTTTCCGTAAAGAACAGCAGGTCATCGACCGCTTCGGTCCCCGGCTCGACCGGCACCCCTTCGGTGGCCTGGACCCGGGCGTCACGGCTGAGGTGGATACCGCCGGCCAGACAGACGGTCTGTACCATCCCGGAGCAATCGACTCCCCAGGGGGTCACACCGCCCCATTGATACGGAGTGCCGGCGAAGATGACCACCGCACTGCGCCACAGCGGTTCAGCCGACAGGCGCATGATGAGTCGGGCATGGGGAATGATCTGTCCGGCAAGGATCGAGGCATGGCGGCCATCCGGCAGGACCACCTTGCCATCCCGCAGTTCCAGTCGGGCCCGGACCGGCAGCTTGAGGCGCACTGCGGGCGTGGAATGCGTCGCGGCCACTTCGACCACCGCACCCTCACTCCAGGCACTGGCCCTGCGGCGCCAGTCCTCGACCGCTTCAACGTCGGCTTCGATCAGGTAGCCCCGGTGGATCCAGCCCTCGTAGTGATCGCCGGCCAGCCGGACCCGGCGCCATTCGTCACGCTGTTCAAGGACGCGACCGGTTTCTCCCAGCACGAGCTGGGTGACCTGTTCGCTGCGGAGCGAGGGTTCAGCCGAGACCGGCGCCGTGGCGGCGCGGCCGATGATGGCGGTCGTGGCGGTCATGTCCCGGGCGGCGGGGCACCCGAGCCGTCGCCGTCGGGGTGGCTCCCGGCACAGTTGCGGCAGCGCACGACACCGCGGAAGGTGCAGACCAGGCAGATGAAGGTGCCGCAGACCTGGCAGGGATAACCCTCGGACGCGCGCTCCTCGCGGCCGCAGGCCCGGCAGAGCATGGCGTCGTGCTCTTTCAGTTCTGCCATGGCCCCATGCCTCTGGAAGGTGAGAGGTGAGCGGTAAGAGGTGAGAGGGAACTGCCTCTGGCATCCGCTCTCCCATCTGCCATCTTCTCTCTCCTACAGTGGAATCGCATACCGTTTGATCTTGTTGATCAGGGTGGCCCGGGAGATGGCCAGCTCCTGCGCCGCCCTGGTCCGGTTGCCGTTGTGATACCGCAGGGTCCGCTCGATGTGGCCCCGCT
>JBDTTF010000244.1:0-7269 GCA_039930765.1 Gemmatimonadota bacterium
GACACAGTGCCGCCGGTGGCCGTCCAGGTCACGTCCGGCACGATGGTGCTGCCGTCCGTCATCAACCCTGCAGCGGCAAACTGCCGGGTGGTCCCCACCACCAGCGAGCCACCGGTCGGGGTGATCTTGATTGACTGCAGCGTAATGGTAGGCAGTACGACACTGGCCGCTGCGGTGTCGGCCAGCCGGCCGCTTCGGTCGGTGACAACCACAAGGTAGGAACCCGCCACCAGCGGGGCCGTGTACAGCCCGCTTGCGGTGATCGTTCCCCCGGTGGTTGTGTAGGTCACCAACGGCACCACCGGGCTGCCGTCGGTCTGGATGCCGCTGACCGAGAATCCCTGGGTCCCACCGGGTCCGAGCGTTGTCTGGAGCGGGGAAATGGTCAGCTTGGCCAGGCTGACAGTGCCAGTCGCCACCATAGTCACGCTGGGCAATCCCGGACTGCTTACGACGGCCAGCTGAGTCCCAGCGGTATCGCCGAGTCGCCAGGTGGCCCGGGCCGTGCCTACCGAGTCGGTGACCAGGTCAGCATGCAGCGCCCCGTTCTTGTTCACGGTCCAGCCCATGATCACATTGGGATATGGATTGCCGATTGAGTCGAATACCCGGACTACCAGCGGCTGAGCCAGCAGGTGATCGATCGGAGCGAATTGGCTGTCGCCGGAAATTACCCGAATGACCACCGGTGGTCCCTGCGCCGGCTCAACCGGCGGCGGCAGCAGTGGGCTCTCGATCACATCACCGGGCTTGCAGCCGTGCAGCACCAGTCCGGCGAAGAGAAATCCAGCCATCGATGCCATGAACATAGGACGCACGAGGTTCCGAGTTGCCCGGTTGGGAAACGCCACATGACCCCCGCGTCCCGCCGGGCGCCAATAGCGCCTAAAGCCGGGGATCGCATTTCAGGAATGTACTGGATGGCTACGATTGGACTCCTATAATGCATGACTTGCGCCGCCGAGGCAACCCGGCCTGTGGACTAGCGCTGTAACTCCATGTCATCGAATATTTTAGGTTGGTGGCCCTCAGGCGGAATAGCAATGCAGCTTACCGCCCAAAGCGAATGGAGCCCGGCCGCCTGTGGCGGCCGGGCTCCATCATTATAAAGCGGCGGATTCGAGCAGTCTTTCGGGGTACTACCAGCCAGGGTTGCTGTTGAATGCCCGGGCCAGACCCCAGTTTACCGTCATGGTCACCCCGGGCGCGGGACCTTGATTCAGGTTCCTTGCCAGGGCGATGCCATAGATCCCGGTCGCCGTGCCGGTGGTCGAGGCCAGGTTACTGTAGATCCTGGTATTGTCGATCCAGACCTCGTACCCGCCGTCGGCCTTGCCGGTGGCACTGGCCAGCTTGTAGTGGAACCGATAGCGGTGCCACTGCCCGTCAAAGGTGTTGAAATTGGGCACCATCGAGGTAATGAAACCTTCCTCATGGGCCGGCCAGCCCAGGCTGATCTTGGTGTTGCCGTTCCCGATCAGGATATCGAAGCGGCCCCCGTCCATTCCGTTGATCCTCGCGAGAATGAACTTGTAGTCCGGATTGGAGCTGCAACCGGAACTGGCCGAGGTCTTGAAGTTGGCGGAGAATTTGACGTAGAACTCGCTCCACGCCTCTTTCACCGTCGCGGGAAATTTCAGATTGCGCCCCAGGGTATTCTCGGCGCAGGGAGTGGCCGTCGGCTTGATCGTGTACTTCATGCTTCGGTTCGAGCTGCCGTAGCCCTGGGTCAGATCCAGCGAAATCCGGGCGTCGGTGTTGTACGCGTCCTCTTCGCTGTAGATGTTCCGCGGGTCGGACAGCATCTGGCTGGTGCTGGTGTAGGCGGAGTAGTCATCCGACACCCAGGGCGTCGCGCCGGCGGCCTTGGTCAGGGTCACGGCAGCGGTATCGGCAATGGTGCCGGTCGAGTACTTGGCAATCACCTTGAAACTTCCTGCCGCGGTCCCGGCGGTGTACATCCCGCTGGTGGAAATGCTCCCGCCGGTGGCGGTGTAAGCCACCGCAGGAGTGGTCTGGTTACCGTTGCTCATGGTACCGCTGACCACGAACTGCTTGGTGGTTCCGGTAGCAATGGCGGCGGCGCCAGGGGTCAGGGTCATGCTGGTCAGGGTTGCGGAGGTAACCGTGACGGCCGCGGTATCCGCCATCGTGCCGCCGGTATGGACCGCGATGACCCGGAAACTGCCCGTGCTGGTCCCGGCCTTGTAGAGGCCCGCGCCGGTGATGGTGCCGCCGGTGGCTGAATAGGTTACCGCGGTGGATTCGGTGGTCCCATCGCTTCGCTGGCCGATGGTGCTGAACTGGCGGGTCGAGCCGGCGGTGACGGACACCGTGGCTGGCGAGATAGTCAGTTTGATCAGCGAGGTCACACTCACCACGCTGGTGTCGGCGACGGTGCCACCCTGCTGGCGGGCAATGACGCGGTACGTCCCCTGACTCGATCCCGCTTTGTAGAGACCGGCGGACGAGATGGTGCCGCCGGTAGCCGACCACGCAATAACTGGTGAGGCACTGCTGCCATCACTCCAGGTTCCCTTGGCGGTAAACTGGGTCGAAGAGCCCAGTCGTACCGAGGCCGTGCCCGGGGTCAGGGTCATGCTGGTCAGGGTTGCGGAAGTAACCGTGACGGCCGCGGTATCCGCCATCGTGCCGCCCTTGTTGACCGCGATGACCCGGTAGGTGCCCGCGGTGGCACCGGCGGAAAAGAGTCCGGCAGCGGAGATGGTACCGCCAGTCGCGGTATAGGTCACAGGCTGCGCGTCGATCGAGCCATCGCTCCTCGTGCCCATGGCCGTGTACTGCTGCGTCGCGCGAGTTTTGATGGTGGCAACGGCCGGCGTCAGGTCAAGCTTGGTCATCGAAGTCAGGGTGACCACGCTGGTGTCGGCCACCGTTCCGCCCTGTTGGCGGGCAATGACGCGGTACGCCCCCGGACTGGATCCCGCCTTGTAGAGACCAGCGGACGAGACGGTGCCGCCGGTCGCCGACCAGGCGATGGCAGGCGCGGAACTACTGCCATCACTCCAGGTCCCCGTGGCGGTAAACTGGGTCGAAGAGCCCACTCTGACCGAGACCGGCGACGGTGTAATCAGTATGCCACTCAGAATTGGCGCACCTGCTGCCACGACTGAGGCGGCCGCAGGCGCCGATGACGAAGTCGGCCCAGGTTGATCGCCGCATGACAGCTGAGTGAACACCAATCCGCAGAAAAGGACCGCGGCCAGATTGCGCGCCCGGAGGGCCGGAGACTCAAAGTGCATTATGACACGATTCCCAGACTAAACTGCAACTCACCCAACCGTTCCCGACCCCCGCCACCGCCCTTGGGACGCGCAAGATCGTGGGACCTAACTAACTGTTCAATTACTCAAATCCTGCCCAATCCATCATCTTTCGATTTTTCTGAATCCAACTCGTTGAGGTTTAGTGCTTTAGGCTTCGAACATGAAGTCAGTAACAATCACGCCGACCAAAATTTGCTAACTAATAATCGAGCAGCCCTATCGGACCCTGGGGGGCGTCCAGAGTCACGTCTTTCCGGTGGTAACACCTCGCCCCCCACTGGCGGATCCCAGGGAGGGGCGGGTCTTGGAACTGCGGGTTCTGCGGCCGTCAGTGGCCCGGCTTACCAGCCCGGGTTGGCGTTGAACACCTTGACGTCGCCCCAGTTCACACTCATGGTGACGCCGGCCGCCGGACCCTGATTGAGGTTCCGGGCCAGGGCCAGGCCGTAGATCCCGGTGGCCGCGCCGGTGTCACTGTGCAGGTTGCTGAAGGCCAGCACCCCATCGATCCAGAGCTCGGTGCCGCCGTTGGACTGGCCGCTGGTGGCCAGCTTGTAGTGCAGGCGATAGCGGTGCCACTGGCCGTCGAACACCTGGTAACTGGGCGCCATCGGCATCCGGGCCCCTTCCTCGTGGTTGGGCCAGCTGACCTCGAGGTAGTTGCTGCTGTTGCCGATCAGGATGTCGAACCGGGAGCCATCTTGCCCGCTAATCCGGCCGAAGATGAACTTGTAGTCCGGGTTGGAGGCGCAGCCGGCGTTGGCCGCCGTCCGGAAATTGGCCGAGAACTTGGCCCAGACCTCGACCCAGGCCTCGGAGACCGTCGCCGGGAACTTGAAGTTCCGGCCCACGGTCGTTTCCTGACAAGGCGTGCCGGTAGCGGTCAGGGTGTACTTCATGCTCTTGCTGGAGCCGTTGACCCCGTCGGTCGGGTCCAGGGTGATCCGCGGATCGGTGTTATAGCCGTCCTCGATGCTGTACAGGTGCAGCGGGTCGGCCAGCATCTGGCTGCTGCTGCTGTAGCTCGAGAAGTCGTCCTCCACCCAGGGGGTGACTCCACCGGCGGCCTGACCGGTCAGATTGATCACGCTGGTGTCGGCCATCGAGCCGCCCTTGTTGACCGCAATGATCCGGTAGGTGCCCGCAGTGGCACCGGCGGTAAACAGGCCGGCAGCGGAGATGGCACCACCGGTGGCGTTGTAGGTCACCGGCTGTGGGTCAACCGAGCCATCGCTCCGGGTGCCCATGGCGGTGTACTGCTGCGTCGCGCCAGTCTTGATGGTGGCAACGGCAGGCGTCAGGTTGAGCTTGGTCATCGAGGTCAGGGTCACCACGCTGGTATCAGCCATGGACCCGTTCTGCTGGGTGGCGATGACGCGATAGGTGCCCTTCACCCCGGAAGCGCGGTAGGCGCCGCCCGAGGAAATGGTTCCGCCGGTCACGGCGTAGGTTAGGGCGGGAGTGGAGGTGCTGCCATCGCTCCATTTGCTGCTGACGATGAACTGGCGGCTACCACCGATGTGGATTGAGGTGGAACCTGGCGACAGTGTCATGCTGGTCAGGGTCGAGCCGGGAGCGGGAGCCGCGCCCTGGGGCAGCGCTTCGGCCAAGGCGGAATCCGGCGCGGTCATGGCTGCAGCGGTCGGGGCCTGGGAATCGGTGCAAGACTGCGTGGTCAGAAGCAGGGCGAACAGACCGGTGTACGCCGATGCCAGCCGACGGGAAAGCTTGTAAGTAAACGTCATATAGAAGATCCAGTGAACTGCGCCTTCAACCTGCCCAACCGATCCCATCCCCACCCATCCCTTGGACGCAACCAAGATGCTGATTAGCGTCTAACAGTACAATTACTAGATACTGCTATCACACTGCTGTATTGAGTGCTAGAGCTATAACACCTTTTGCACAGTGATGTTACAGAACTCGCAATTCTATTGTAACATTGGTCTGTATATAATTTGCTGTCTATATATTATTGCATTTATATCCTGAGATGGGTTGTTCCTGCAGATCCGATGGGGGGAGTGCCTGGCAAAAACCAAAGCCCCCCACTGGCGGATCCCAGGGAGGGGCGGGTCTTGGAACTGCGGGTTCTGCGGCCGTCAGTGGCCCGGCTTACCAGCCCGGGTTGGCGTTGAACACCTTGACGTCGCCCCAGTTCACACTCATGGTGACGCCGGCCGCCGGACCCTGATTGAGGTTCCGGGCCAGGGCCAGGCCGTAGATCCCGGTGGCCGCGCCGGTGTCACTGTGCAGGTTGCTGAAGGCCAGCACCCCATCGATCCAGAGCTCGGTGCCGCCGTTGGACTGGCCGCTGGTGGCCAGCTTGTAGTGCAGGCGATAGCGGTGCCACTGGCCGTCGAACACCTGGTAACTGGGCGCCATCGGCATCCGGGCCCCTTCCTCGTGGTTGGGCCAGCTGACCTCGAGGTAGTTGCTGCTGTTGCCGATCAGGATGTCGAACCGGGAGCCATCTTGCCCGCTAATCCGGCCGAAGATGAACTTGTAGTCCGGGTTGGAGGCGCAGCCGGCGTTGGCCGCCGTCCGGAAATTGGCCGAGAACTTGGCCCAGACCTCGACCCAGGCCTCGGAGACCGTCGCCGGGAACTTGAAGTTCCGGCCCACGGTCGTTTCCTGACAAGGCGTGCCGGTAGCGGTCAGGGTGTACTTCATGCTCTTGCTGGAGCCGTTGACCCCGTCGGTCGGGTCCAGGGTGATCCGCGGATCGGTGTTATAGCCGTCCTCGATGCTGTACAGGTGCAGCGGGTCGGCCAGCATCTGGCTGCTGCTGCTGTAGCTCGAGAAGTCGTCCTCCACCCAGGGGGTGACTCCACCGGCGGCCGTCACGGTCACGGTGGCCGTGTCCGTGATTAGTCCAGCCAGCGCGCTGGCAATTACCCGGAAGGAACCGGCCGTGGTTCCGGCGGTGAACATGCCGGAGCTCGAAACCGAGCCACCGGTGCTGCTCCAGGCCAGTGTCGGGAGGGTGGTGCCGCCGTCGCTCCACAGCGCGGCGGCGCTGAACTGCCTGGTCGTTCCAGCGGTCACGCTGGCTGATCCGGGAGAGAGAATCAGACTGCTCAGCGTGGCTACCGGAGCCGTTACGGTCACAGCGGAGGTATCCGCCACGGTTCCACCCTGCTGGGTCGCGATCACCCGGAAACTCCCGGCGCTACCCCCGGCGGTGTAGAGGCCAGCACCCGACACGGTGCCGCCGGTGCTGGTCCAGTTCAACGCCGGCACCGAGGTGCCACCGTCACTCCAAAGGGCCGTGACCGCGAACTGGCGGGTGCCAGCGGTCGTGAGGCTGGTCGAGGCTGGGGTGAGCGACAGGCTGCTTAGCGTGGCCACAGGGGCCGTCACGGTTACGGCGGAGGTATCCGCCACAGTCCCGCCCTGCTGGGTCGCAATGACCAGGAAACTCCCGGCGCTGCCCCCTGCGGTGTACAGCCCGGTGCTCAATACCGCGCCGCCCGTACTGGTCCAGGTCAAGGCGGGCACAGAGGTACCACCGTCGCTCCAGAGCGCCGTGACCGCGAACTGGCGAGTGCCGGCGGTCAGCAGGCTGGTCGAGGCTGGGGTGAGCGACAGGCTGCTCAGCGTGGCTACAGGGGCCGTTACGGTTACGGCGGCGGTATCTGCCACGGCTCCGCCCTGCTGGGTCACGATGACCCGGAAACTCCCGGCGCTGCCGCCTGCGGTGTACAGCCCGGCGCTTGATACCGTGCCGCCCGTGCTGGTCCAGTTGAGCGGGGGCACCGAGGTGCCACCATTGCTCCACAGCGCCGCAGCCGAGAACTGGCGAGTGCCGCCGGTCGTCAGACTGGCTGAAGCCGGAGTGAGGGTAAGGCTGGTCAAAGTGACCACTGGTGCCGTGATCGTCACGGTGGAGGTGTCCGCAAGGGTGCCGCCCTGGTGCATGGCAATCACCCGAAAATTCCCGGCCGACCCGCCCGCAGTGTACAGCCCCGAGGCAGACATG
>JBDTTF010000245.1:0-1974 GCA_039930765.1 Gemmatimonadota bacterium
GACCAGAGACTAACGGCCCAGCGTATGGCTTACGGCTTATCGCCTGCGGCTTAAGGTTCCGGCGGCGCCCGCTTGGGTCCGCGGCGGTACCACGTCGTCGAGTCGGGGCCATCCAGCCGCAGCCGGCCATCCGGCTCAAAGGCAAACCGGGTGCTGCGCTCCTCGGGCGCGCCCAGCTGGTCGGCGATGATGGAGTCTCCCTCGATCCGGTAGACCAGGCGGCTCAGCTGCCAGCGCGCGCCGGTCTGGATCGAATGAAACAGTCGGCCATCGCCGCGGAAATCGATCTCGATGCCGAGGTCCACCGCCTCGACCCCGGCCATATCGACCAGGTGCCAGCAGCCCACCAGGGGGTTGTGCATGTGATATTCGACGGGGAAATGGGGCGGGCGATCCCCGATTCGGATCGCGGCTAGCCGAGAATTTAAGCCCAAGGCATCTTTTCGAGAACTGTGGGTTTCTTCCATCCGGAGCACTGCATGCCCGTCTCCCGTCGTGACTTCCTCAAGCGCAGCACTGCCGCCGGCGTGGTGGCCGGCTCGGCGCCGGGCCTGCTGTCCAATGGTGCTCCGGCGGTCCGCCGCTCCCAGGCCGCCCGGCCGGTGGTCATTGCCTCAATGAATGGGAATTTCTACAAGAATGGCGGCAGTACCACCTGTGTCGAGGAAGCCTACCTCCAGATGATGAAAGGCGGTGACGTGCTCGACGCACTGATCGCCGGCGTCAATATCGTCGAGCTCGACCCCGAAGAGGACTCGGTGGGTTATGGCGGGCTGCCCAACGCCAATGGCGTGGTCCAGCTCGATGCCTGCTGTATGCACGGCCCCAAACGCCGGGCCGGCGGAGTGGCGGCGCTTGAGGGCGTCCGGATGCCTTCCCGGGTGGCCCGTTCGGTGATGAACGAGACCGATCACCACCTGCTGGTGGGAGCCGGGGCCCAGGAGTTTGCCCGCGCCTTTGGCTTTCCGATCGAGGCAGATCTCAACACCGAGCACTCCCGGAAGGCGTGGCTGGAGTGGAAGCGGAAGTCGGACCCCAACCATTAT
Source organism: Gemmatimonadota bacterium (assembly GCA_039930765.1). Classification (GTDB taxonomy): domain Bacteria; phylum Gemmatimonadota; class Gemmatimonadetes; order Gemmatimonadales; family GWC2-71-9; genus DATEHG01. The sequence continues at coordinate 1,047 of JBDTTF010000245.1, forward strand.
CTCGACCCCGACAAGCGAGCCGCCGCCTGGCGCCCGATCATCGATTCGCTGTATCACGAAGGCACCATCAGCTCGCGGGTGCTCCACGGCACCATCAACTGTGATGGGATCAATGCCAAGGGTGAAATCTGCGGGGTGACGACCACCAGCGGCCTGGCCTGGAAGATCCCCGGCCGGGTGGGCGATTCCCCAATCCTCGGCGCCGGCCTGTATGTCGATGGGGCCGTCGGCGCAGCCGGCTCCACCGGCCGTGGCGAGGCCAATCTTTACAACCTTTCATCCTACCAGATCATCGAGAACCTGCGGCGGGGCATGCATCCCAAGGATGCCGGTCTCGACGCGCTCAAGCGGGTCCGCTCCAACACCATCGAAAAGCGGCTGCGGCACCCGAATGGCGAGCCCAGCTTCAGCCTGACGTTCTACATCGTCAACGCCAAGGGGGACCATGCCGGGGTCTCGATGTATGCCGAGGATGAGGACTATGCGGGATGGGCCGGGAACACCGACCGCGGCTTCATGAAGTATGCGGTGTGTGATGAGCAGGGACCGCGCAGCGTCCAGTGCGAAGCCCTGCTGCCAGGCGTCAACCGCGGCTAAGGAGACGTGCCCGGAGCAAACGGTCTGTCCAGCGGGGACGGTCCCATCCACGGCCGGCACCCGGGTGCGGGATCCTTGGGCAGCTCCCCGATAGGAAAACTGGCCGCGCTGGCTGAACGCCAGCGTGTGGAGTCGCTGAGATCGTAGAGGTCGAGACTGGATGATCCCCAGGTCAGGGATGGGAACGCCAGCGAATCCTGCACCGTGCCGATGGTGGCTAGATACTGGCGCATTACCCCTCTCACCAGCCGGAACGGCCTTGGCCCGGCCGAGATCAGCCACAGCCGCTCGACCCCCCGATACCGATCGAGGTCGCGAAGGTAGGCTCGGC
>JBDTTF010000246.1:0-6448 GCA_039930765.1 Gemmatimonadota bacterium
GACGAGAGACGAGAGACGAGAGACGAGAGACGAGAGACGAGAGACGAGAGACGACTGCGAGCGGAGAGAATAGTTTCCCCATCTGGCCCATGAGTTTCTGCGGATCTCCGCTCTGTCAGGCCTCAAATTCGACTGTGCGGCCTGGCTGGAAAGAGCGAAGTGCAGAGATCTGCTTGCCAACGGCTAATGGCCAACGGCTAACGGCTCAGGGCCGATGGCTTATGGCCTACGGCCGAAAGCTTAAGGCTTCGGGCTCACCGCCGCCTGCCTTGCCCGGATGAACTCCAGCACATTCCGCTCGTCATGACGCAGCGCCGGCGGGCCCGGCGTCCTCGGTCCGGCCGGCAGGTCGGGTACCGGCGAGGGCGGAATGGTCTGTCCTTCCATGTACGCCTCGAAGATCACCGGGTGGACATAGTACTTCCGACACACCGCCCGGGTGTTGCCCAGCTTCTTGGCGACGACATCCACGGCCTTGATGATGTTGAGCTTGGCCTGCCGCTCACTTGGCGCCGGCCCCAGCTCGCGGAGTTGCCTGGCCGCCAGCATGGTGCCGGCCCAGGTCCGGAAGTCCTTGGCCGTGACTTCGCGGCCCGAGGTGGTGCCGAGGTATTCGTTGATGTCGCCGGAATCGAGGGAACGGCGGGCGCGGGTATCGGGATCAACGTATTGGAAGAGTTCTTCGCCGGGCAGGGTCTGGCAGTGCTGGACGATCTTGGCCACCCGGCGGTCGGCGACCTTCACTTCGTGCTTGACGCCGCTCTTGCCACGGAATTCGAAGACGATCTCGGAGCCTTCCACCTCCACATGGCGCTGCCGCATCGTGGTCAGGCCGTACGAGCGGTTTTCCTTGGCGTATTCCTCGTTGCCGATCCGGATCAGGGTCTTTTCGAGCAGCCGGACCACGGTGGCCAGGATCTTTTCGCGCGGATAGCCGGTCTTGGCCAGGTCCTTCTCGACCTTGGCCCGGATGCCTGGCAGGATTTCGCTGAATTCGAACAGCCGCTCGAACTTGGTCTCGTCCCGGACGGCCCGATAGGCAAAGTGATAGCGGTACTGCTTGCGGCCCTTGGCGTCGCGGGCGGTGACCTGGATGTGCCCATGTGGATCGGGGCTGATCCAGACATCGGTCCAGGCCGGCGGAATGACCAGTCCCTTCATCCGCTGGAGCAGCACCTTGTCGCGGAGCGGCTGCCCATCGAGTCCGGTGTAACTCCACCCCTTGCCTGAACGCTTGCGCCGGATCCCCGGCGACGAGTCCATGACGTAGATCAGCCCCGCATCTCGCGCGGCGGCCTGATGTTCGGTCAGCGTTTCGGTCTCCTCGGTCATCCCTTGGCGGCACCTACGACAGCCGGCAGCTCATCGTTGCTCTTGGTCCGGCGGAGCAGGTTGAGGATCTGCTCCATGGCGGTGATCGAGGGCAATCGGGCCCACTGGTTCCGCAACGTCCGGGTGGCGGTCAGCAGCTCCGGTGTCAGCAGCAGCTCCTCCCGCCTGGTCCCGCTGCCCTGCAGGTCCACCGCTGGAAAGATCCGGCGCTCGGCCATTTCCCGGGATAACACCAGTTCGCTGTTGCCGGTTCCCTTGAACTCTTCGTAGATGATCTGGTCCATCTTGGAGCCGGTATCGATCAATGCCGTGGCAATGATGGTCAGCGAACCGCCGCCCCGCGCCGGATCGACCTGGCGGGCGCTGCCGAAGAACCGCTTGGGCCGCTCGAGGCTGGTGGCGTCGAGCCCGCCGGACATGGTCCGGCCGCTGCCCTTTTCATAGGCATTGAACGCCCGGGCCAGCCTGGTAATCGAGTCGAGAATGATGGTCGCGTCCTCGCCCTGCTCCACCACCCGCCGGGCCCGCTCCAGCGTCAGCTCCGCCACCGCCACATGCTGCTCGGCCGGACAATCGAAGCTCGACGCGATCACCTCGCCGAAGCCGGCCATTTCCATATCGGTGACCTCTTCGGGCCGCTCATCCACCAGCAGCACGAACAGCTTCATCTTGGGATAGTTCTTGGTGATCCCCTCGGCAATCGACTGCAGGATCGTGGTCTTGCCGGCCTTGGCCGGGGCCACGATCAGCGCCCGCTGGCCCTTGCCGAGCGGACACATCAGGTCGATGACCCGGTTGGTCGGATCGGGCTGGCCCCGACGGGTCAGGCCGGCATCGAGCCGCAATTGGACATTGGGGTGAATGGCGGGGAGCGTCGCAAAGGCGGGACGATGCCGGGCCCCTTCGGGGGCGGTGCCGTTGATCGCGGTGATCCGGCCCAGCGTCTGGCCACCGCTGTTCCGGCCGCCTCGGCCGCCGCGGCCGCCGCGATCGCGGCCCCCGCCTCCGCCACCGCCGGTCGTGATCTCGCCGCTGATCTCGTCCCCGATTCGCAGCCCGAACTCCTGGATCAGGCGCGCGGGCACCTGGGCATCCCCGGGGGCGGGGAGATAACTCTCCGCGCGCCTCCGGATGAAGCCGGGACCCCGTTCGGGGATGTCGAGGATGCCAAGTGGCGGGAACTGGTCGGTCATTGTCGAGGGAAGTCAAACCTCGTCGGATGGAGTTCGGAAGGTCTCAGCCACTCGCTTGAGGGGTGCCGGAGGGTGGGTTACGTTCCCCGCGTCGCCCACCACGGACCGGGATCCCGGCATGATGCGCAAGAGTCTGCTCTGGCTGTCTGAACAACCGAAGGTTTTCCGTTTCGTCCGCGGCAACAGTCTGGCCAGGAAATTCGCCTCCCGGTTCGTGGCCGGCGAGGATGTGGCCACGGCCATTGCGGCGGTCCGGCCGCTCAACGCCAAGGGCATCACCGCCTCGCTCGACCTGCTGGGTGAAAGCGTCACCAAAGAGTCGGAAGCCGCCGCCGCCCGGGACGAATACCTGCGGATGCTGGACCGGATCGCCGAATCGAAGGTCGATGCCAACGTCTCGGTCAAGCTCACCCAGATGGGCTTCGATATTGGTGAGGAAATCTGCTTCGCCAATATGGCGAAGATCCTCGACCAGGCTAAGTCGTACGGCACCTTTGTCCGGCTCGACATGGAAAGCTCGGCCTACACCCAGCGTACCCTCGACTTCTTCACCAACCGGCTCGGCGCCACCTGGGGCGCCCACACCGGCGTCGTGATCCAGAGCTGTCTCCGCCGCTCCGAGGCCGACATTGCCAACCTGGTCAGACTCAAGGTCCGGGTCCGCCTGTGCAAAGGCGCCTACCTCGAGCCGTCGACGGTCGCCTTTCCCGATAAGGCCGATGTCGACCGGACCTATGTGACGCTGATGGAGCGGCTGATGGCCGAGGGCAACTATCCTGGCATCGCCACCCACGACGAAAAGATCATCGCGCACGCCCGGGACTACGCCAGGGCCAGCCACATCGGCCCGGAACGATTCGAATTCCAGATGCTGTACGGTGTCCGGCGTGACCTGCAGGAGCGGCTCCGCGCCGATGGCTACAACGTCCGGGTCTACATCCCCTTCGGCACCCAGTGGTATCCCTATCTCATGCGCCGACTGGCCGAGCGTCCGGCCAACGTGGCGTTCATCCTGGGCAGCGTCATGCGGGAGACGTTATCGGGTCACTAGATCCTGAAGTCACCCTCGGCGGCTACATGGATTTGCACCAGCGGGCCGCCGCCTTTGGCGGCAGCGATGGCCAGGCCTACTCCGTCGCGCTGCACGTGGATGACGAGCCGGCGACCAATGGGAAGTTCGGCGCCGCCCTGCTCTTTGTCCGCTGGTCGGACACCGGCGATCGTCCGGTCGGCCATGTCGAGACCGATTACCTGGCCTGGGGCGGCTCTCCGGACGAGGCCGAACAGCGGATCCGCGCCATCTCGCTGTTCGATGTGAAGGAAGCACTCGACGCCGCCATCGCTGCCCAGCCGGGTGAATGGTGAGCGGCATCGAGGGAGTCGTCATGGAGCGGGATGGCGCCGTCTATCGCGTCGCTACGGCCACCGGTGAGGTCCGGGCCATCCTCCGCGGCAAGATGAAGCGCGACATGCCCAAGGTCGTGGTCGGCGATCGCGTCACGCTCGACCAGGATGCCGGCTCCGGCGAGACCCTCGGTATTGCCGCCGTGGCCGAGCGGAGTTCGCTGCTGGAACGCCGGATTCCGGAGGGGCGGGGCACCCGGCCCGTGGCCGCCAATATCGATCAGGTCGTGGTGGTCACTGCCACCAGGGACCCGGCGCCGATTCCCCAGCTGATTGATCGGCTGCTGGTGGTGGCCGAGGCCAACAACCTGCCGGCCGTCGTGGTGCTCAACAAGATCGATCTCGACCCCGGTGACGCGCTGGCTCGGCGGATGACGCAGGCAGGTTATCCCGTGTTCCGCACCGCCTGCAAGAGTGGTGTGGGCCTGACTGAACTCGCCGCCCAGCTGCTGGGCCGTACCAGCGTGGTGACCGGCCCCTCGGGTTCCGGCAAGTCGAGCCTGCTCAACGCCATTCAGCCCGGGCTCAATCTGCGGGTCGGCGATATTTCGGTCCGGGTCAAGCGGGGCAAGAACACGACCGTGGCTGCGGTCATGCATCCGCTGCCAGGCGGCGGCTTCATCGTCGACACGCCGGGGTTCAGCGACGTCGGGCTCTGGGGCCTCGAGCCGCGGGAGCTGGCGTCCTGTTTTCCCGATCTCCGCCCCGGCATCGGCGAATGCAAGTTCCAGGATTGTCGCCACACCGGCGAGCCTGGCTGCGCCGTCATGGCGCTGGTCACCAGTGGTGCCGCCTCCGCCGACCGGCTGGAGAGTTACCGGGTGCTGCTGGCAGAGGTGGAAGGGGAGCCCAAGGACTGGGAATAGGATTTCGAACGCGCGATGGTGATTCGAAACGCTGGTGAGCGGTGAGAAGTGAGAGGGACCCGCCGATTGGCAGGTACCCTGTCACAGTCACCTCTTGCCCCCCACCTGTCTCCTCTCACTTCTCACCTCCCGTCCCTCACCTCTCACGCTTTCCGGGAGATCTCGATGGAACGTCGCGACTTCCTCGCCGCCAGTGGCGGCGCCGTCCTGGCCTCAGCCTGCAAACCGCTCTCGACGCCCGACCAGGTGGCCACGAGCTGTGGGCCGGTGCCCTCGGGGCGTCCTGACGGGGTGAGGACCGGTGGCTCCCGTTCGATCAAGATCGATGGCAAGTACAACGTCTGGGTCAAGCAGGTCGGCACCGGGTCGATCCCGGTCCTGACCCTGCACGGCGGACCCGGCGTGCCGCATTTCTATTTCGAATGCATGGAGGATTTCCTCCCCCAGGCCGGCGTCAAGTTCTGGTACTACGACCAGCTCGGCTGCGGCTTCTCGGACCAGCCCGCCGATACCTCGCTGTGGAACATCGATCGGTTCCGCGAGGAGGTGGAGCAGGTTCGCGCGGCCCTTGGACTCGACAAGTTCATCCTGTTCGGCCAGTCGTGGGGCGGGATGCTGGCCATCGAGTACGCCCTGAAATACCCCCAGCATCTGAGCGGGCTGGTGATCTCCAACATGACCGCCAGCATCGACAGCTATGTCAGTTACGTCGGCGAGCTCCGCAAGGCGCTGCCGGCCGATGTCCGCGCCACCCTCGACAAGTATGAATCGAAGGGCCAGTACGAGGCGCCGGAATACCAGCAGATCATGCTGAGCCAGGTGTACAGCCGACACGTCTGCCGTCTCGATCCGTGGCCCGAGCCGGTGGCCCGGGCCTTTTCACACCTTGCCGCCCCGGTGTACAACACCATCCAGGGGCCCAACGAGTTCGTGGTCACCGGCACGATGAAGGGGTGGGATCGCTGGAAGGACCTGCCTGGCTTGAAGATGCCAACCCTGCTGATCGTCGGCCGCTACGACGAGATGAACCCGGCCGATATCCAGAAGATGGGCACCCTGATTCCCGACTCGAAGGTCGTGATCTGCGAAAAGGGCAGCCATCTGTCGATGTGGGATGATCAGGAGACCTATTTCGCCGCTCTGATTCCTTGGCTCAAGCGGATTGGGACTCAAACAGCATGAGAGGTAAGAGGTAAGAGGTGAGAGGTGAGAGGTAAGAGGTGAGAGGTAAGAGGTGAGAGGGTGCACGCATTGAACCCGCTGTTCCCTCTTACTTCTCACCTCTTACGCTGTTGCATCTCCCGTCTTTTTCGTCCATCGAGTAGCGTCCCGCCCCTCCACCTTGGCCATCATCCGATCGAACGCCCCCTGCAGGTCGATCTTTTCCCGGTTAGCCATGCAGATCAGCACGAAGAGGATGTCGGCCATTTCCATGGCCATATCGCCTTCCGGCTCGTCCGGCTTCTTGGTCTTCTGCCCGAACCGGTGATTGACCTCGCGGGCCAGCTCGCCGACCTCTTCGCTCAGACGGGTCATGTTGGTCAACGGGCTGAAATAGCCTTCTTCGAACTGGCTGATCCATTGATCCACCCGTCCTTGCATCTCGGTCATCGACATCTGGACATCCCTCGATCTATCGTCGCTGGTTCACGG
>JBDTTF010000247.1:0-2769 GCA_039930765.1 Gemmatimonadota bacterium
TCAGGAACTCGCCGACGATCTCGCCGCCGGTGAAGCGGAAGGTCTGCTTGAACAGGGTGACCCACTCCTCTTTCGAGCGTGGATGGTGGGCGTCGAGCCACTGCTCGAAGGATCCGTGGCTCTGCTGCAGTTCGAGGATCGTCCTGGCGTTGCTGATGGCGGCGTCGACCTTGAGCCGGTTGCGGATGATGCCGGCGTCGTTGAGCAGCCGGTTCCTCTGGCGCACGCCGTAGCGGGCCACGATGGCAGGATCGAATCCGTCGTAGGCCTTCCGGAATGCCTCCCGCTTCTTGAGAATGGTGAGCCACGAGAGTCCGGCCTGGTTGATCTCGAGCACCAGCCGTTCGAACAGCTCGGCGTCCCCGTGGAGCGGGAAGCCGTATTCGTGATCGTGGTAGGGGCCGTGCCATTCGTGGCCTGGAGCTGCGTCACAGTACGAGGACATCGAATTCCTTAAGGGGCCGTTGGCCGTTAGCCATTAGCCGTTAGAAAACAGCTGCTATCCGTTAGTTTCCAGCGGTTCGCCTACTAAAGGCAAACGGCCGCTCGCTAACGGCCAACGGCTAACGGCTCAAGGCCATATGAAAGCTGTCATTTACACCGCCGCCGGAACGACCGACGTCATCCAGCTCCGCGACGTCCCCACCCCCGAGCCCGGCTCGCACCAGATCCGGGTCAGGGTCCACACGGCCGGTCTCAACCGGGCCGATATCCTGCAGCGCCGAGGCAGCTATCCGGCGCCGCCGGGGTGGCCGGCGGACATCGGTGGCCTCGAGTACGCCGGTACGGTCGAGGCGCTGGGCCGCGGTGTGACCCGCTGGGACATTGGCGACCGGGTCATGGGACTGGTCGGCGGCGGCGCCCATGCCGAGGCGGTCGTGGTGCACCAGGACGAGGCGCTGGAAATTCCCGCCGCCCTTTCCTTCGTCGAAGCGGCCGCCATTCCCGAAGCCTGGCTGACGGCCTACGACGCACTGGTCACCCGCGGCCATCTGCAGCGCGGTGAACGGGTCCTGATCCACGCCGTCGGCAGCGGCGTCGGCACGGCGGCGACACAGCTGGCCCACCACTACGGCGCCACCGCGGTCGGCACCTCGCGCCAGCCGGCCAAGCTGGCCCGGGCCCGCGAATTCGGCCTCGACCTCGGCATCGACACCAGCGACGGCGCCTTTCGCGACAAGATCACCGAGCCGGTGCACGTCATCCTCGACGTGCTCGGCGGTCCCGCCCTGGGAGACAATCTGGCGCTGCTCGCTCCGCTGGGCCGGCTCGTCATGCTGGGCCAGCTGCAGGGCCACGAGGCCGCCACCAGTCTCTCACCGATCCTGCGCAAGCGACTCACCGTGGTCGGTTCCGTCATGCGGACCCGCTCGCTGGAGGAACGGATCAGCCTGGTGGCCGAATTCTCAGCCCAGGTGCTGCCGCATTTTCCGCCGCTCCGCGCCGTGGTCGGTGCCACCTTTCCGATGGCGGACGCCGCATCGGCGCATGGCGCGATGGAGCGGGACGAGACGTTCGGCAAGACGGTGCTCACCTGGTAGCGGGAGATGGGAGACGGGAGACGGGAGATGGGACTCGCCCGATCCTGACTCCCGGTTCGCCCCAGCGCTGGCGGATCCGGTCGACCGCGACCTGAAGAGCTGCCGGGGGGGCAGGGGGGCAGGGGGGCAGATCGTACCCACCCGTCTCATCCGTCCGGTCCGTCCCACCCAGCTCCAGCTGCAACTGGGTTTCCTCTTCCGACAGTCGATCCACCGTCACTCCCACCGCTCGCACGGCGATATTCCGCTGGCAGGCCAGTGCAAAGGCGGTCCGCGCCGCATCCCACAGCTCCATATCGAGGGCCACCCGGGACAGCGGCACCTGTCTCCGTGCGGTGGCATAGTCGCTGTAGGCCAGTGACACGGTGAGCCGCGCGGCGGTCAGCTTGCGGTGCCGCAGCTGGTGGCCCAGCCGCTCGCTCAGCCGCCGCAGCAGCGGATACAGCACTGTCGTGTCGTTGGTGTCGGTGGCCAGGGTATGGGCGACCCGAAACTCGGCTCGGCGCTCGGGCGGCAGTACCGGGCTGAGATCGATGCCCAGGGCCCGCTCGTGGAGCTGGCTGCCTTCGGCGCCGAAGACCGCCCATAGCTGGCGGCGTTCGATTGCCGCGATCTCGCCGATCAGGTCGAGCTGGTATTCATCCAGTCGCTCCCGCATCTCGGTGGTCAGGTCCGGCAGCACCGCCACCGGCCTCGGCGCCAGGAAGCTTTGTTCGTCTCCATGTCCCACCTGATACAGCAGTTCGCTGCCCCCCAGCCCCCCGGCCCCCCCTTCAGTTTCTTTGACAACCGTCGCCGCCGCCTGGCTCACCAGCTTGTTGACCGAGAGGCCGGCGGAGAGCGGCAGGTTGAGCCGCTCACGGGCCTCGCGCTGGATCCGGACGGTGAGGTCGAGTGCCGGACCGAACAACCGGGTGGTGCCGGTCACGTCCAGAAAGGCGTGACCATAACCCCGGGGCTCGATGATCGGCGCATAGCGGCCGAGGATTTCGTGCAGTGCCCGCGAGGCCTTGGCGTACAGGGCCGGATTCGGCGGCACCAGCATCAGGTCAGGGCAGCGCTTTCTGGCCTGGCGCACCGGCATGCCGCGGGTAATGCCAGCCGCCCGGGCCTCGGCCGAGAGGGCCAGCACCGTGGCGCGGTCGGCGCCGGGTGCCGCCACCGCCACCGGGCGGTGCCTGAGTACCGGAGCGACCAGCCCCTCGACTGTGGTGCAGAAGGCGGGGGG
>JBDTTF010000248.1:0-5870 GCA_039930765.1 Gemmatimonadota bacterium
GCATGACGACAATCTAGAGAGGAACTGCGTAGAGAGAAGATAGGAGAGAGGAGAGGGGAAAGGCCCCGCGGTGGCGCTCTGAGCTGCGCCGAACCGTGATCACCCCTCTTCTCTCCCCCCTCTCCTGCAGTCAAAGTCCCGCTTCCTCCCGAATCACGGTCATGAACCCCGCGAAGTCGATTTCCGCCCGCCCCCGCTCGATCGCCAGTTCCATCCGCTGCTGCGCCAGCTCGGCTAGCGGCATCGGGACCCCGACCGCCTCGGCCGCGGCAAGCGCCAGGTTCACATCCTTGAGACCGAGCCGGATGGTGAATCCCGGCGGAGTGAAGGCGCCACTCACCATGCGAGCACCGTAGCCCTTCACCAACGGCGAGCCGAACAGTGTCCCGGCCAGCATATCGAACAGCCGAGCCGGGTCGATCCCGCTCTTCTCTGCCAGGGTGAACGCCTCACCCAGCGATTCGATGGTGGCGGCGATCAGGAAATTTCCCGCCAGCTTGGCCACCGAGGCCTGCGGCGCGGTCCCCATCGGAAATACGCCCTGTCCAATCGCGGCAAACACCGGTTCGGCGCGCTGCAGCGCCGCTTCCGATCCGCCGGGAACGACATACAGCATCCGGTTCCGCGCCGCCTCGGGCCGGCCGAAGACCGGAGCCGCGACATACTCCTGGCCGCGCTCCGCATGGGCCTGAACCAGTCGGGTGGTACAGGCGACTGACACGGTGCTCATCCCGATGTGAATGGCCCCCGCGGCCAATCCTTCCAGCACGCCATCCGGGCCGAGGGTGACGGCGTTGACCGCCACATCATCCGACAGCATCGAAATCGCGATCGCGGCCCCTCGACAGGCGTCCGCCGGTGAGTCGGCTCGGGTCAGCTCCGGAAAGCCGGCGAATTTGTCCGGCGACCGGTTCCACGCCCTGACCGGGAAACCTGCGGTGGCCAGGTTGCGTGCGATGGCGCCGCCCATGGAGCCGAGGCCGAGGAAAGCGAGTTGAGGCATCGGGGAAGTATGAAGGGGGGAAGGGGGGAATAGGGAACAGGGAACAGCGAACAGGAAAAAGCGAAAAGCGAACAGCAACAGCAATAGCAATTTGAATGTAAGCCGAACCACCCGGAACGCCGTCAAAGCCGCCGAATGGTCGATGCGCTCAAGGGCAAGGGGCCGTTTACCATCTTTGCGCCAACCAATGCGGCCTTTGGTCTGCTACCGGCCGGCACGGTGGACAATCTGCTGAAGCCGGAGAACAAGACGGCGCTGACCGGGGTGCGGACCTATCACGTCGTGGCTGGCCGGTACGATGCCAAGGCGTTGATGGAGACGGCGTGATCCTCGTGATCGACAAGGTATTGATGCCGAGCTGGCCTGCGGGAAAAGAGAATAGCCAAAGGCGAAAGGCGAACGGGAACAGCAACCGCATTCCTGTTCGCTTTTCGCTGTTCTCTTTTCGCGCCTATCGGATCTGCCCCAGCTTCCGGAGCTGCGGCACCCGCCACGCCGTTGCCAGCACGATCAGCACGGTCATCGTTCCGCCGAACACCACCGACGGTACCGTTCCCAGCAGCGAGGCGGCCACCCCCGACTCAAAGGCGCCAATTTCATTCGAGCTGCCGATGAATACGCTGTTGACCGCCGACACTCGGCCCAGCAGATGGGCCGGGGTCAGCGTCTGCAACAAGGATGAGCGGATCAGGACGCTGATGTTGTCGGCCATGCCGGCAAGCACCAGCAGACTGAAGGACAGCAGGAAGTTACGCGACAGCCCGAACCCGATCATGCAGAGGCCGAATCCGCCTACCGCGTAGAACATCGCCCGGCCCGGCCGCTCCAGTGGTCTGCGATGCGACAGGTACAGCGACATGGCGACGGCGCCGGCCGAATGCGCCCCGCGCAGGATGCCGAGTCCTGAGGGACCAACCTTGAGGATGTCGGCGGCAAAGACCGGCAGCAGCGCCTCCGCCCCGCCGAACAGCACGGCGAACAGATCCAGGGTGATGGCGCCGAGGAACATCGGCTGGCTGCGGACGAAGTCGATTCCCTGCCCCAGCGCCTGGCGCAGTGGCTCGCGGGTCGTGACCGCCGAGCGAGGGACGGCCGGCACCTTGAAGTAGGAAATCACGCCGGCCAGCAGCAGCACTATGCTGACCCCGTAGGCCAGCGCCGGACCCTGAATGGCGTAGAGTCCGCCTCCGATGGCGGGGCCGATAACGGCAGCCAGCTGCCAGCTGGAGGTCCGCCAGCTCACCGAATTGACCAGCACATCGCGGGGGACGATCACACCGGCCAGCGCCGTGCGAGCAGGCATCAGTACCGCCCGGCCCAGGCCGCTGGCGAAGACCACGACATAGATCAGGGTCAGCCGGAGCTGGTCGGGTTCCGGTTCAAGGGTGAGCCAGAGCAGGCTGGCGGCACAGAGGCAGAGCAGGGCCGTCGCCATGAGGGAGAGTCGTTTGCGATCGTGCCGGTCGGCCCAGTGGCCGGCAAACAGCACGGTGCCGATGAATGGAATCGCTTCAGCCAGGCCAATCAGGCCCAGTGACAGCGGCGACTTGGTGATCGAGTACACCTGCCAGCCAACAACGACGGCCTGCATCTGGCTCGCCAGCGTCTGGGTCAGCAAGGCGGCAATGAACCAGCGGAAGGCAGGTACTCGGAGGGCGGCGTAGCTGTCGTGGGAACGTGGCGGAGACGTCACGCATCAATAGTAGCAGGGACCGCCGATGCTCGCGGATCGGGCGCACGAGACACGCCGGTATGGCCAGGACAACAGATCCCGGAGCACCCTTGTAGTTTGAGTAGTCCCCCCTGGAAGGTTTGGATACCATGCACGGAACTCGCACATCGATGATCGCCGGGACGGCACTGGTCCTGCTGGCCGCCGCCTGTGGTGGTCCCACCATCTCGAGCGACAGCGACAGCTCGATCCCGGTGCCGCAGGGCGCCACCTACGCCTTTATTGGCGGCACCCAGACCACCACGACCAACAACCGGGCCACCGAGGCACCCGATCACAATGAGTTCGTCCACCAGCGGATTCAGAACGCCATCCAGGACCAGATGAAGGCCAAGGGCTTCCGCGCCACCGCCGACTCGGCCAGCGCCCACTTCGTGGTCCGCTACTTCCTCGACCTCCGGATCAGGAACGGGTACGTCACCACCGACTACAGCCCGTACTACGGCTGGGGCTGGGGTCGGCGCTACGGCGGGGTGGTGGTCAGCCAGCCGGTGCAGTTCAAGGAGGGCGGCCTGCTGATCGACCTGGTCGAGCGCGCCACCGGCAAACTGGCCTGGCGCGGTACTATCGAGGGGGAGGTGCCCGACCATTCGCCAACCCAGGAGGAGATCAGCAAGGTGGTCGGCGAAGCCATGGCGACACTGAAGCCGACCCCGGGCGCCTGAGCCCGGAAAGACGGCAAACGGCCCGGCCCTCGAAAGGACCGGGCCGTTTGCGTTGGACCACTGGGGCGGCAGGGGTCGAACCTGCAACCTCCCGGTTAACAGCCGGGCGCTCTGCCGGTTGAGCTACACCCCACTGAAACAGAAAACCCCGCCGGACGGACCGGGCGGGGCTGGACAACCAAATTCCAGATGACCCCTATGCCCGATCGTCCCCGGAGTTACCGGTAAAATTTCGATTGGGCCGATTGCTGCGCAGGTTCATCATGGGCTGGGTACTTTAGGCCGGCAACCGCTCGGCGTCAATGGCCTGACCGCTTCTCCCCCCAACCCGCGAGAGAGTGCCCCGTGTGCCCAGCGCGATGAAATCCAGCTCTGCATCCCCCTGGGCCCTGATCCTGGCGGCCGGGGAATCCAGGCGGTTCGGAAGCCAGAAGCTGCTTGCTCCGCTCCATGGGCGGCCACTCATCGGCTGGACGATGGCCGCCCTCGAAACCGCGCGGGCTCGGGGCCTGGTCGGCGGGGTCCTCGTGGTAGTCAGGGCGAAGGATCATGAGCTCAGGCAATCGTTGCAGCCCGGGGTCGATCGCGTCGTCCGGCCGGCCGGCAGCGCGCCAGCACTGTCCGATTCGCTCCGGGCCGGGATCGCAGCGCTGGCCAGCCGAGACACTCCCGTGGTACCTGCGGTCCTCATCTGCCTGGCTGACCAGCCGGGACTTCGACCCGATGTCATCGCTGCACTGGTCAACGATTGGCGCAGCGGCAAAGGTCTCGTCCTCAGGCCCAGATACGCCGACCAGCCCGACGAACCGGGCCACCCGCTGCTGCTCGACCGGTCGGCCTGGCCGATGGTCGAGACGCTCCAGGGGGATGTCGGATTGGGAGCGGCGCTCAAGGGAGGGGACCAGCCAGTGCACTACGTCGAGGTGGCGGGCGGCAATCCTGATATCGACCGACCGGGCGATCTCGTGGCAGTTCAGAACCGACCTGGCTGATTGGTCCCCTACTTCGAGTCCGACGAACCCTTGAGTTTGCTGAGCGCTTCACCGATCGCGGCAATCTCCCTGGTGGTCAGACCACGCAGGACCGTATCGACCCTGGTGGACCCCTTGTCCTTCACCATCATGCTACCGGAGCCCTGGGTCAGCTGCGAATTGAGGTTGATGTTGAGGTCGCCCCAGGGCAACCGACGAATGCCAGCTGAATCGGCCCGGATCAGCTCACGGTTGCTGATGGCCAGCCCATCGGTCTCGGGCCGGCCGTGGGCCACGAACAGGTAGAGTACGCTGTCGGCCGCCGGAATCTGGAACCGGGTGCGGGCCAGCGCGGCGAACTGCTCGGGAATGTTCGGGGCAATCAGGCTCAGCGCCGGCGGCTCACTCTTAAACATTGAGCGCACCAGCGTCACTGCGCCCACCACGAACGCGATCAGCAGCAGGACGACCACCCCGACCAGCGCTCCCGCCCACTTGACCCGCTTGCCCAGCCGGCGGCGCCGCTGCACCGACCCCGACTCGAGCGCTCCCGGTGCGCTGGTGGCTGCCAGCGCCTCCGCCATGGCGCGCGCGGTGGGGTAACGCTCACCAGGATCCTTGGCGAGTGCCCGCGCCACGATAGTTGCCAGCACCTCGGGGGTTTCGGGAGAGGTTTGGCCAAGTTCGGGCGGTTGCTGACTCAGATGCTTGGCCAGGACCTGAGCCGCGGTCTTGCCGCCGAAGGGCGGCTGGCCGGTGAGCATCTCGTACATGACCACGCCCAGGGCATAGACATCGGAGCGCCCATCGATCTCCTCGCCCGAGGCCTGTTCCGGACTCATGTAGGCGGGGGTGCCGACCACCATCCCTTCCTGGGTGAGGTGGGCCGCCCGAGCCGCCCGCGAGATCCCGAAATCGGTGACCACGGCGTGACCGCTGTCGTCGAGCAGGATGTTGTCGGGCTTGATGTCGCGATGGATGACCTGGTGGCGGTGGGCGTGGTCGAGCGCGTCGGCCACCTCCCGGGCAATCGACGCCACCCTGGCCGGCGGCAGCTTTCCCTGACTGGCCAGGACTCCGCCGAGCGAGGTGCCGGGCACGAACCGCATCACGATGTAGAGCAGCCCGCCCTTCTGCTCAACCTGGTAGATCGGGACGATATGCGGGTGTTCCAGCGCGGCGATCAGCCGGGCCTCGGTGAGGAACCGCTCGCTGTGTTCGCTCGAGAACGCCAGATTCGGGTCCAGCACCTTGATCGCCACATCCCGCCCCAGCGACTCTTCCCGAGCCTGGAACACCAGCGCAAAGCCACCCTGTCCGAGCAACCTGCCCACCACAAATTCGCCCTGGACCGCGGCCTGCAGGCGTGGGGCGAGTTCGGTTGCTTCGAGTCTGGGAGACATGGGTGCCTAAGCTATGGTGTACTGAGGAAAGCGTCGAGGGGCGGACGGGCGGACCGGAGACCGGAGACCGGAGACCGGCGGACCGGCGGACCGGCG
>JBDTTF010000249.1:0-2894 GCA_039930765.1 Gemmatimonadota bacterium
GGCGAACGGCGAACGGCGAACGGCGAACGGCGAACGGCGAACGGCGAACGGCGAACGGCGAAAGGCGAAAGGCGAAAGGCGAAAGGCGAAAGGCGAAAGGCGAAAGGCGAAAGGCACACCTGGATGTTACGGTTTCGGATGGAAAGTTTCAGAAGCGTATTACTCTCGACTCGTGTCCCACGACTCTCGACACCTATCTCTCGACTCCCATGATATCCCTGCTCAACCAGCGCGTCCTCATTACTGGCGGGTCCCGCGGCATCGGCAAGGCGGCGGCCCTGCTGTTTGCCCGGGCCGGGGCCGATGTGATGATCTCCTACCAGAGCCGCGAGGCCGACGCCAAGGCCACCGTGGCGGATATCGAATGGCTGGGCCGCAAGGCCTTTGCCTTCAGTGGTGACCTGGCCGATCCGGTGGTGGTCGACGGCTTGTTCACTGCCTGCCAGGCCAAGCTGGGCGGGCTCGACTGCTTCGTCGGCAATGCCGGGATCTGGCCGGTTGAGGATGTGCCGCTCAAGTCGATGGAACCCGCCCGCTGGCGCAAGACGATGGCGGCCAACCTCGATTCCATTTTTCTCACCACTCGCGCCGCGATCCGGATGATGGCCCCCGGCGGACGCATCGTGCTGGTCGGCAGTACCGCGGGCCAGCGGGGTGAGAGCATGCACGCCGACTACGCAGCCACCAAGGGTGCGATGATCTCGCTGGTGAAATCGCTGGCCATCGAATGCGCCCCGGAGATCACGGTCAACTGCGTGGCGCCCGGCTGGGTCGACACCGAGATGAGCGGCTCGGCGTTCAGCGACGGCGGCAAGGAGCGGATTGCCAAGACGATTCCGCTGCAGCGGGTGCCGCCGGCCGAGGATATTGCGGGACCGATCCTGTTTCTGTGCAGTCCATTGGCCAGGCATATCACCGGCGAGATCCTGAATGTGAATGGCGGGAGCGTATTGTGCGGCTGACCTGCGGGGAACCGCGAAAAGCGAAAAGCGAACAGGAACTGCCGCTCCCTGAGTCTCCTGCTATTTCGCTGTCTGCCAGGAACGATCGAGACCTGGCTGCCCTTTTCGCTATTCGCTTTTCGCTGTTCACGCCGTTGAGGTTCTTGGCGTGATCCAGATCATCTTCACCGGCGGGACCATCTCCATGCGTCGCGATGCCAGCGCGGGCGGCAATGTGCCCGCGCTCGACGGCAAGGCACTGGTCGATATGGCTCCCGGCCTCGGCCAACTTGGCCCGATCCGGATCGACGACTGGGGCCGGCTGCCGGCCTGCCATATGGGGCCGGTCAAACTGTGGGAACTTCGCGAGCATGTCCGTTCGGCGATTGCCGATCCGGCGGTCCGCGGAGTGGTGATTACCCATGGCACCGACATCCTCGAGGAGACAGCCTACCTTCTGGCCCGTACGCTGCCGGCGGACAAGCCGATCTGCCTCACCGGAGCGATGCGGACCACCAGCGACGAGGGATGGGACGGCCCGGCGAATCTGACCGATGCGGTGCGGGTGGCGGCCGACCCGGCGAGCCAGGGACGTGGAACGATGGTGGTGTTCGCTGGACACATTCTGCCGGGGCTCGGCGCCATGAAAGTCGAGGCGACGGCGCTGGAGGCGTTTGCCGCACCGTTTCTTGGAAGCGTCGGGCGGACGGGCGGGCAGGGTGGCGGAAGTGTAGTGTACGATCGACCCACCGCTTCATTTCCTCAGCCACTCAACCCTCCGGGCCTTACCGCACGCGTGGCCATGATTCCGATGGTCGTCGGTGACGACGGCACGATGCTCGACTTGGCCCGGCCGCACCACGACGGGGTCGTGATCGAGGCGTTTGGCAGCGGCAACCTGCCACCAGGAGCCATCCCGGCCATCGAGCGTTGGATCGGCGCGGGCAAGCCGGTCATCCTTGGCACCCGCTGCCCCCGGGGCGAGGTGACTCCGGTGTACGCTTTTGAGGGCGGCGGTGCCACGATCATCCGCCGAGGGGCGATATCGGCGGGGCCGAGGACCACGGCGCAAGCGAGGATGGAGCTTCTCATCTGTCTCTCGGCTGGAGTTGCCTATGGGGGGACTTCCACTGCGTGAGCGCTAAGCGGTGAGCGGGTTTTGTACCGGTAATTCTCTCGCATCCCTCACCCGTTCCCTCTTACCTGTCACCGCTGACCTCTTACCTTTGGCCCCATGTCTCTGCCCGGCTCGATCCTCATTCCTGATGACGTGCTCGAAATCGCCCGGACGCTCGAGGGGGCGGGCTTCGAGGCGTGGTGCGTGGGTGGCGCCATTCGCGATACCCTGCTCGGCGAACCCAACAGCGATTTCGACATCGCCACCTCGGCCACGCCTGACCAGGTCAAGGGGCTGTTCAAGCACACGGTGCCGGTCGGCGAGGAGTTCGGCACCATCGCGGTGCGGACCCAGCGGCGGTACCACGAGGTGACCACCTTCCGGCTCGACGTCAGCACCGACGGCCGCCGAGCGGTGGTGGCGTTCGGAGTGTCACTGGAGGAGGACCTGGCCCGTCGCGATTTCACCATCAACTCCCTGGCTTACCACCCGCTCAGGCATGAGTGGCGCGATCCGTTCAACGGCAGAAATGACCTGGACCTTCGGGTGCTGCGTGCCGTCGGCGACCCGACACTGCGGTTTCGAGAGGACTATCTCCGGATCCTCCGGGCCCTTCGGTTTGCGGCCCGCTTCGATTTCGCGATCGAGCCAGACACCTGGGCGGCTGCGGCTGGGGCCACTGACGGCCTGCCCACCCTTTCCGCCGAGCGGGTGCGTGACGAATGGTTCAAGAGCCTGCGGACTGCGCGTTCGGTGGCTCGACTGGTCAAGCTGTGGCAGGACTCAGGGGTGGCAGCCCGCTGGCTGCCGGAGCTCATGCTCCAGACGAACGAGCA
>JBDTTF010000250.1:0-12903 GCA_039930765.1 Gemmatimonadota bacterium
TTAGGCAGAAGCGGGCGGCTCGGCCGAAGGCCAGCACCAAGCGTCCGACCCGTGGGTCGTGAGCAAGCGGTCGGCCCGGTGTCGGCATCGGTGGCGATCAAACCGACCAAAACAGAGGTCGCGGCCGCGTTCGGAAAGACCATCCCGGACCTGATTGCCCCTGGCCTGCGCGTCCTGTTCTGCGGGATCAACCCCGGCCTCTATTCCGGTGCCACCGGGCATCACTTCGCCCGACCCGGCAACCGGTTCTGGCCGACCCTCCGGGCCGCCGGCTTCACCGACGACCTGGTGAGCCCCTGGGAAGAGCAGCGATTGCTGACCTACCAACTCGGCATCACCAATCTCGTCGCCCGCACGACCGCCACCGCCGCGGAGCTCGAGCCTCGTGAATTGAGGGCGGGCAGGATCCAGCTGGCACGGAAAGTCCGCCGCTACCAGCCGCAGGCTGTGGCCATCCTTGGAATCGGGGCGTACCGGATGGCGTTTAGCAGCCCCAAGGCGGTAATTGGACGACAGGCGGCGCTGCTGGGCGGAGCCGAAGTCTGGGTCCTCCCCAATCCGAGCGGACTCAATGCCAACCATCAGTTGCCGGATCTGGCCAGGCTGTTCAGGGAGCTGAGACGGGAAGTGGAACGGCGTGACAGGTAAGAGGAAACAGGTGACAGGTAAGAGGTAAGAGGTGAGAGGTGAGAGGTAAGAGGTGAGAGGGAACTGCAGAATTGGTGAACCCCGAAGGAGATTCTCGATGCGTCCACGATCCACCGCGGCGCTGTTGCTGCTGACAGCCCTCAGCTGCTCACCCCGAAAGCCAACCATGGATCCGGCAATGATCAGGGAGTTCGCCACCAACTACACCGCGGCCTGGTGCAGTCAGAATGCGGCCCGGGTAGCATCATTCTACGCCGAGGGCGGTTCGCTCAAGATCAACACCGGTGAAGCGGCCGTGGGCAGGGCGGGCATCACGGCGTCAGCCCAGGGATTCATGACCGCCTTTCCGGACATGGTCGTTGCCATGGACAGCCTCAGCCTCGCCGGCCCGCACCCGATCTTTCACTGGACCCTGACCGGCACCAACACAGGGCCAGGCGGCACCGGCCGCCCCGTCAAGATCAGTGGCTATGAGGAATGGACCATTGGTGAGGACGGGCTGATCGCCCAGTCGCTGGGGCACTACGATGAGGTCGAGTACCACCGCCAACTCATGAGCGGGCGATAGACTGCGGACCGGACACTCTAATTGCCTCGACTTCAGCCGAGGGCCAACGGGGGCGGAGGAGGGGCATCCAGCTGAACCGCGTACCCTGTGCAGCTAGACCGGTGCCGTCAGGCTGGCCGCCAGATCCTCCCTGGCCACCTCCGCCTGGCAGCGTGGGCAGATAGCCTGGGTAAAGCGGGTGCGGCTGTGGCTGGAGATGTATCCCTCGACTGAGTGCCAGTAGTCCTGATCATCCCGAATCCGCTTGCACCAGGCACAGATCGGCAGCAGCCCGTCCAGTCGCTTCACCTCGGCCAGAGTGGCCTGCAGCTTCGAGGTCCGCTCCTCCACCATCTGTTCGAGCCCGCTATTCAACAGTTGCAGACGGTGGTCCTTGGCCCGGAGGATCAGGTCGCTCTGATGCAGCCGGCTGGCCTGCCATGCCACGAGGGTGGAGGCGACAATAATGATGGCCGACACCAGCAGCGCCAGCCCGAAGGATTCGTCGTACAGGCCTGCCCGCTGACCGGCGAGTGCCAGCCAGCCAAGGACAAACAGCGCTCCGGTGATGGCGAGCAGCAGGCGGCGGGCGCTGGCCCCACCGGGGGATCGGTTGGCCAGGAATTGCAGTGCCCCGTCATGCAGGTTGTTACCGACCAGCGCCAGCCCCAGGATCAAGAATGCGACGGCCGTCGGCAATGCCATCGCGGTCTGCGGGGTGAGCGAATAGAGCGGGCTGATTTCGTAGGCATAGCCCACCAGCGCGAGCGCGGCGACGAACAGCACGACCAGAGACAGCAGACGGGGCCACCGCCCGGGAGCCGGAGGCGGTCGAGAGGTCAGTAGTGCGGCCCCGACCAGGATGAAACAGACCGTGCTGGCCATCGCCATCCGGGCGGAGAGTGCCGTCAAGGTTGCCGCGGAGGCGGCCGGAACGAGCAGCTGGTCGATACCCAGATCCCGGCCCGACACGTATTCCCAGAGGGTCATTCCACCGATGAGGATGATCACAACTGCCAGGGAGTCCGCCAGCCTTGATCGGCCGGCATGGCCCGCAGCTGGGAGGCAGTGAAGGGCTCCACCCGCTGCTAGGAAGCCGAGGGCGGTGTTGAACGTCATGGCCGTCATGCCGGGCACCACCTGCTTCAGTGGCCCAAGGTTGAGCAGCCAGCCAAGCATGACAACGGCGCCGATCAGGCCAACCGCCGAGGCCCCATACTGGTGCAGGGGCCTCCGTGCCCTGGGTAACGGATCGGGGAGTGCCGGAATGGCCGCGGTTTCAGTGAGCATGGAGATCCTCGCCCATCATCCGGGCCTGGCACTCAGGACACATTCCGTGGGTAAACCGGGTGTCGGTCCGGGCCGCCACGTAGGCCTCCACCGATTGCCAATACAGTCCGTCATCTCGGATCCGCTGGCACCGGGGGCAGATCGGCAGCAAGGCGTCGAGCTGACGGACCTGATTGATGGCGTCCTGCAATGATCGGTTCCGTTCGGATACCCGGTCTTCCAGCGTGGTGTGCCATTGCCGGATTTTCTCCTTGGCGCGCTGGCGTTCCATGTCGGTCTGATGCAGCCGGGTTCCATTCCGGACGATCAGCACAGGCATCAGCAGCATGCAGAGGCAGACCATCAACGCGAGCCCGAACCTGTCGTCGTACCAGCCAGCGCCTTGTCCTGACGCCCGGGCCCACCCGATGAGAAAAATCAGGAGGGTCGTAGCGGGCAGCAGCCGGCGGGCGACCGAGCCGCCCATCGTGTCGCTGGTGAGGACGCCGATGAACCCGGTCTGTGGCGCCCCGGCCACGATAGCCAGGCCGAGCAGGTGCACCCCGACGGCGGTGTGCAGCGCCATCGATGAGTAGGGGCCGATGGCGTAGAGTGACTGGACGCCGTAGGCATATCCCATCATCGCCAGCCCCGACACCAACAGAGCGGGAAGGGCCAGCCACCCGGTTGCTCGCGCGGTGGACCGGGATCCGGAGGCCAGCAGCGAGAGGGCCATCATGAGGAAACAGGCGGCCGTGGCAATTGCCATCCGACCGGGATATGCCGCGGGCGTCAGCTGGGGATTGTCACGATGCAGCATTTCGTCGATGCCGAGGCCGGCGCCGGTCAGATATTCTGTCAGGGTCAACCAGCAGACGGTCACGATCGCGCCGCAAAGCAGCCAGACCACCGGCGGCCTCCGCTCTAACTTCGCCGTCTGGGTCAGCCACAACGCCACTCCTGCGGCCAGGAAGCAGGCCGCGGTGTTCGGTTTCATGGTGGCCAGCCCGGGAAGGACCTGCTCCAGCGCTCGAACGTTGAATGCCCAGCCCAGCAGGACGCTGAGCCCGAGGACAGCAGCCAGTGCGGCCCCACTCCGGGCAATGAACCGCAGCGCTTCGCCTGACACGCCCGGGCCCGCCTCGGCCGGCAACAGATTGGGCTCGTGCAGGGTGAGCAAATCGGACTCGGCCATCAGGCCGCCAGAAACGGCTGGCGGCAATCGCGGGTGTCTGGTTTGATGGCGGCGGGATCAGCCCTGCGGCCGGCAATCCGGGCCGAGGACTGGGCGGCGGCTAACCGGCGGCTCCCTCCAGAAACATTGGCACAGTTGAGCATGGCTCACGAGCCTCGCTGCCAGAGGTGACTGGGTGCAGATTGCCTTCGCTCCTGCAATCCGGAGCCGATCGACCACGATCCCGACCGGCTGCAAGCAAGACGAAGGCGGGTGGGTTGGTGAGAAACTGCGGCTATGGGCCAATTGTACTGGCATATTTCACGAGTGGCATCGCTCGTTGGATTGGGTTCTCCCTTGTTTCGGTCGGACGGTCGGACGGTCGGACGGTCGGACGGTCGGACGGACGGACGGAATGACAGGCGAATGGCGAAAGCTGTAAGTCAATCAACCGTTGGAGCCTCTGCGGAACCCGGAACCCGGAACCCGCAACCGTTACGCGGAACGCGGCCCCTGGCTCTCAGCACTCACACTGGTCTCACTGTACCCCCAGGCCAACTATTCTCGGCTGCAGCGGGTCAAGACCGCCTGGGGTCCGCTCATTATCTTCCATTACCCGTTCTCTATCCGGGCGTCGTAATCCAAGCGGGCGTTCTCACCGGAGGCAATTGATGCAGTACCAGATGCGGCAGAAGCTGTTTGCCTGGGGCGATGACTTCACCATCAAGACCGCCGACGGCGCCGACGCCTATTTTGTCGACGGCAAGGCGCTGAGCCTGGGCAGCCAACTCTCGTTCCAGGACATGCAGGGCAGGGAGCTGGCCTTCATCAAGCAGAAGCTGCTGGCCTGGGGACCGACCTACGAACTGCACCGGGACGGCCAGCTGGCCGCCCTGGTCAAGCAACAGCTGTTCACCCTGTTCCACTGCACTTTTTCAATCGATGTGCCCGGCCCGGATGACCTGGTGGCCAAGGGGGATTTCACCGATCACGAATATCGATTGCTCCGCGGGGATCGGACCGCGGCCACCATCTCCAAGCAGTGGTTTTCGTGGACCGACTCCTACGGGGTGGAGGTGGCCGATGGAGAGGATCCGGTTCTGATCCTGGCCAGCACCGTGATCATCG
This sequence comes from Gemmatimonadota bacterium, assembly GCA_039930765.1. Lineage (GTDB taxonomy): Bacteria > Gemmatimonadota > Gemmatimonadetes > Gemmatimonadales > GWC2-71-9 > DATEHG01. Next base: position 4,767 of record JBDTTF010000250.1, read on the forward strand.
ACATGGCGTGTCATCCGGATGGCGAACGCTGACCGTTGGGCCTGTCCGGCGACCCGCATCAGGGTTCCCGCTTGGGTTGAACGCAGACTTGGAAGCCTTCCGGCTCAGCTCCCTCACGTCGTTTGGAATGAGGTGCTGCTCCTGACCTCCTAACTCCCAACTCCTAACTCCCAACTTCACTACCAACTCCCAACTCTCAACTCCCAACTCCCAACTGCATCTCACCCCCGGCCAAGGTCCCGTAACCGCCCCCGAGCCTCCCCATTGGTTGAGTCACGCTTGATTGCTTCTCGAAAGGCATCGGCCGCCCCGCTGGAGTCGCCCTTCATCAGCAGGATATTGCCGCGGAATACTGCCAGGCCTGAGGAGCCCGGAAAGTTCTTCTCGTTGGTGGCAAGCAGGATCAGGGCGTCGTCAAAATGCTTGTCTTCCCGGGCCAGCCGAAACGCCGCGACGTTGAGGCTGCTCTCACCGAAATCGTAGGCGTCCCGGCCCATGAACTTCTCCCGCAAGGCTGCATAGGTACGCACCGCCGAATCGGCGCCGCCCGCTTTGGCGGCTTCCTGGATGACCTGATACAGCGGCATCGGCCGGCTCACGCCGCGGTGACAGGTCCGGCAGGTGACCTCGACCCCGACCGATGGCCGTTCCGGGATGGTGTCGAGCCGCTTGTTGATGTCGGCCACCATCCGCATCATCTGCCGGGCGACCAGCTTGGTCCGCTTCTTGTCACTCGGAAAATCGAAGGTCTCGAGTCCTTTGCCCTCTTCGCCGACGTGGCAGAATGGGCATCTGACGCCGAGGCCAATGGTGATATTCCGCATGGCGCCGATGACTTGCGGTACCGGCGTCGAGTGAGGAATGACCTTGGTATTGACCAGAGAGTCGGGCGGGAATTTGCCGACCTGGGCGTGGAGCATGACGGGCAGACAGAGCAGCGGAAGCATGACAAAACGTGGGCGCATGCGTCGTCCTCGGGAAAGGGTGGTGGTCATCCTGGATCGTCTGGCTTGCCGGATCTCGACGTGCGGTTCAGTTTGCTCCAAGCAACTCCCCACTAGGACGCCTCCAACCCGGGCACCATGCACGTCATCACCATCGAATTGAAGAAGGGCAGGGGCGGCCCCTCCTCGCTGGCGTGCCGGCGGGAGGATGGCAGCCGGACGTTGGCACAGCTCCATCCGTTTCTCCCGACCCACGATCTGACCCACTGCGCGGTCGAGAGCGCCCTTGGCATGACCGAAGGGTTCTTCGGGCTGGTGGCCGGCGGCTGGGAGCTCGATGACTTTGCCACCCCTGGTGCGGCGGCCCGACTCCCGCCGCAAGCGCTCTGGGCTGAGCAGATCGTCGGCCTGATCGAGCGGCAGGTTGCGACTGACGCAGGCGGTATGAACGAAGCCCTCAGCGCCAGTCTCAGTCCGGAACTCAGGGCCGGCGCGCCGTCACTGACCGATCGGGACATGGAAGTGATTGAACGATTGCGCCGCCGCCTGTTGACCCGCTGGCAGGGACTCGGCGACGGTGAAACGCTCCGCGTCCGCTTTCCAGCATCCCTGTCCGGCGTCTGACTCGATGGCCCCGGCTCTGAACATCCGATCCGCCCGGCTGTCCGACGCTCCGCGACTCGCCGCCTTGAGTGGCATGCTGGGATACCCGCAGCCGGCCGAGCGGCTGGCCGCGACACTCGAACGGGTGCTGGCCCGTGGCAGCGAGGTGGTGCTGGTGGCGGAGTCGGATCCCGGGCTGGTCATCGGCTGGCTGCACGGCGCCGAGCAGGAGTTGCTGGAGACCGGAAAGTGCTGCGAAATCCTGGGTCTGGTGGTGGATGCGGCGCATCGGGGACACGGGGCGGGCAGGGCACTGATTGCGGACATCGAGGAATGGGCCGGCGCGCGGGGTATCGTCCGGCTGTCAGTGCGGAGCAATATCGTGCGGGTCGAGGCCCATCCATTCTACGAGTCGATGGGGTTCGAGCGGGTCAAGACCCAGCATGCGTATCGAAAGGTGATCGCGAAACAGAGCCGGTGACAGGAAACACAAAAGCACAGAGGATTCCCTGTGCCTTTGTAGCCATCCAACCATCATTCCCGGAATAGCAAAGTGGTATGGAATGAACACGGAGCCCTCCGTGTCTCTGTGTTTCCATCACCATGAAATCAAACTGAGAACCGAGGATCCCCCTCCACGATTTCCTGCACCAGCTTCGGCATTTCCCCCGCCTTCCAGAGCGCCGCCCGATGTCGGACCCGGTATGCCAGCGGCCCGCCATCCGCCCCCGCACTCCGCTCGATCGGCCGGGGAATCGCGACGAACTCGGTCTCCAGCGCCTCGGCCGATGCCGTGACCACCGCGTATCCGTGACCACCCATGTCGACAAACGAAAGATGCGGCGACAGGTCCGGGTTGCTGAGTGCCCGGGCCTTCTGCACATCACCCGAGGCCGCGTACTCGAGGCAGGACTTCACCCCGTGGCGGATCATCATGTTGACCGTGGGCTGGGGGCCGCGGTCCGCCGCGGCCTGGCCCAGGTATAGCGACCGCAGTGGATGCTGCTTGGGGAATCCATGTTCGATCGCTTCGACCATGCCGGGGGCTGACAGTGAACCTGTGATAAAGGCAATGCCGATCGGGTCAAACCTCTGCGGTGGCAGCCCGGCCGCCGCCAGCCCGGCCCAGAAGCTGTGACGGTCACCGGCCACCGTCGCAAATCCGGCGATTCCCCGGCTCTTCACGAAGTCGTAGATCTCCCGCCGCTCGGCAAAGGCGCTGCTCCAGTCACCACCGCCGAAGCTGGCAAATCCGCCTGGCCATGGCTGGGTCAGGCCGGTCGGCAAGTTCTGCGGGTCGGCCCGCATGTCGAGACTGCCCTGGCTGTTGCCCCAGATCTTCCAGGTCGCCCTGGAAGCACCCAGCCTGGCCAGGAACCAGCGCTTCTGCTCGGCACCAAGGATGGTCTGCGGCGGCTGATCACGTCGAAAGTTGGGAACCGTGATGTCGCCGAAGTGAATCGCCTCCGGCGGATTGCTATCGGCGTACTGCCGTCCGCCATCCAGGATCTGCAGCGCCTGTTCCGGGATCAGTTCTGGGAATGCCTCCAGCGAGAGTGGGGTGATCTCCGGACGGAGACCCGGGTCTTCCGAGCGATAGCTGTGCTGGTCGGTGATGATCAGGTCGACGTGCCTGCCCCAGCGGAGCGCCCGATACCCCTGGAGACTCCGGATCGCGGCGAGATTATTGGCCTCGGTGCCGAGTCCACTGGTGTCGAAAGTGGTGACGGGTACGTCCTGCACCTTCGGGGGGTTGAACGTTTCGAGGCCGCCACCGTTCGGCTTGACCAGGCGGGCGGGCTGGAACTCGAAAAAGGCCTGATTGGCGGCGACTTTCCGCGTCTGTGCCGGCCGGGTCTTGCCGTCGAACAGTTGAATGCCCTGCCAGCCGAGCCAGCTGAACTCGTGGTTGTCCCACATCGTGATAAACGGGAATCGCGCCCGGGCGTCCTGGATATCGGGGTCATGCAGGTAGGCCCGGTACACCGCGCGGTAGCCGGCCACGGTGGTCGGGATGTGGAAGTCGTCGATCTTTTCACCATCAGGGTAGCGCAGGATTTCACGGATCCGGCGATCGTACATTCCCTGCGGCCGGTCCTCCGGATACCAGACCAGTTCGTAGATGAAGTCGCCAAGATGCAGCACAAAGCCGAGCTGCTCGTCTTCCCTGGCGGCGGCATCCTCGAAGATCATCCGGCGATAGGCGTTCTGGCCTCCGTAGTTGACGTTCTGGCAACTCACGAAGGCAAATCGCACCGGGCGGCCATCGTCGTCGGCGGGCGCCGTCCGGGTCCGGCCGATCCGGCTGCCCATTCCCTCCGCGTCGCTGAACCGGTAGTAATAGATCCGCGAGGGCTTGAGCCCGCCGACCAGCACTCGGCAGGTCCAGTCGGCTGCCTCCGAGAGCGTGACACCGGTCCTGGCAATCACGCGGCGGAACTCCGGATCCTCCGCCACCTCGACTGTCAGCCGGGTCTGTGGTTTCGAGCCGCCGGGCGGCCGCCGAGTCCAGAGCAGCACGCTGGTGCTGTCCGGATCGCCGGAGGCGACACCTTCGGGGAAGAGATCCCGTCGTTCCCGCCACGGAATTGAAGAGGAAGCCGGTCTTGGTGAGCGCCAGGCGGCGGTAGCACCGAGGGCCGCGGCCTGGGCAAGGAAGTCTCGACGATTCATGGCGTTGATGATGACCCGAGTAGTCTGAGGTGTCTTGAACCGATTTGACGTTCGCTTCAGGGTGTAACGTGAGCGCTGGTATTGATTGCATCGAGTTCCGTCCCACCCGGCCCGGATTCGAGTATATGCCGGGGCGGTTCAATCTGCCGCGACATCGGCATCTCCGGGCCTATGTCACGGTGGTACTGTCGGGCAGTTTCGAGGAGTCGGGATACGTCGGCCGGGTCAGGGCCAGTGCGGGGGATGTGCTGATTCATCCATCCATGGACTGTCATGCCAATCAGATGGTCACCGATGGGGTGAAGCTGCTCCGGCTGTCGTGGCCCGACGAGTGGGGCCGGGCAGGCAATTACCGGTTCGACGAAATCGATCAGCTGGCTCGCATCGCGGAACGCGATCCTGAGGACGCGGCCAGCTTTCTGGCGGAGGGATTGGCCGGCGATTCGATTCCAGCGCCTGGGATTCACCACGACTGGCCCGACCTTCTCGCGGCCAATCTTGCCGGTGGTACCGCCTTCCAGCTCGGGGACTGGGCAGAGGCCAACCGCCTGGCACCGGCGACCGTCTCGCGCGGATTCCGGGCCGCATTCGGCGTTACACCGGTGGAATACCGCGCGGAACTCCGGGCCCGTGCCGCCTGGCTCCGCACCATCCGGGGCGCCGAACGACTGTCCCTGGTCGCCGCCCGTTGCGGCTTTGCCGATCAGTCCCACATGACCCGATGGGTGAAGCGGGTGACCGGCGCGCCGCCATCGGCGTGGCGGAAGCACAACGCCACCACCGCCGCATCGATTGCCTGATTCACCTGCAAACCCGGCGCGGCTACCTTCACTGCGCCCTCCACCCAGACCATACACCGGCAGAGATTGCTTCATGAAACGTCACCTGCGCGTCGCATTGCTCCTGGCCATCACTCCCGTCCTGTCACTCGCCGCCCAGCAGGCGCCGGCGGAACGCACGCCCGTGATACCGGCGGGCAGGGATCCCGGCCAGCCGATCGACCAGCAGTACACCGCCAAGATCCTGGAGTACACCACCGAGAAGTTCTTCCTTTCGCCGCTGGTGGACTACCTGCCGGCGTCGAAGACGGTGCCGACACCGACCGTGGTCCTGGGTGACATTGCCGGCGCGCCGACCAAGCTGCCGTACTCAACCGAGGTCTACCAGTACATGCGGCTGCTGGCCAAGGCCACGCCGAGGGTCCGGGTCTATTCGATCGGCAAGACGGAGGAGGGGCGGGAAATGATCGCGGTGGCGATTGCCTCCGAGAAGATCATGGCTCGGCTCGACGCCAACAAGGCGCTGCTGGCCCAGCTGGCGGATCCGCGCACCATCGGGATGGACGATGCCAGGGCGGCGGCCATCGCGAGTACCGCCATTCCGGTCTATTACATCACCGGTACCATCCACAGCACCGAGTCAGGGGCGCCAACCGCCATGATGGAGATGGCCTACCGGCTGGCGGTGGACGAGAGCCCCTATATCAGGAATATCAGGGACAATCTGATCACCCTGATCACCCCGATCGTTGAGGTTGATGGCCGCGACCGGATGGTGGACCTGTTCAAGTGGCACATGGCCCACCCGGATCAGACCTGGCCCAACCTGCTGTACTGGGGTCATTACGTGGCGCACGACAACAACCGCGACGCGATGGGGCTGACCCTCAAGCTCTCGACCAACGTCCTCGACACCTACCTCGGCTGGAACGCCCAGGTCATCCACGACCTGCACGAGTCGGTGCCCTACCTGTATGACAACACCATCGGGGACGGACCGTACAACGCCTGGCTCGATCCGCTGCTGACCAACGAGTGGCAGATGATCGGCTGGCACAATGTCCAGGAAATGACCCGGATGGGAATGCCGGGAGTCTTTGCCCATGGCGGCTTCGACACCTGGTCGCCGGGGTACTTGATGTTCATGGCGGCCACCCACAACGGGATCAGCCGGCTGTATGAGACATTTGGCAATGGCGGAACCGCGGAGACGGTGGAGCGGACCCTGTCCCCGGACGAGACCAGCAAGACCTGGTACCGCCAGGACCCACCGCTGCCGCGGGTCCGCTGGTCGCTCAGGAACAACAACAACTATGAAGAGACGGGAGTGCTGGTTTCGCTGGGCTATTTCGCCAGCAACCGCCAGCTCTTCCTCAACAACTTCTATCAGAAGAGCAAGCGCTCGATCCTCAAGGCCACCACCGAAGGCCCCGCGGCCTATGTGTTGCCGGCCGATGACCCGCGGCCCGGGGCCCAGGCCGAACTGCTGCGCATCATGCAGAAGCAGCATGTCGAGATCGTCAGGGCCACGCAGCCGTTTTCCGTCACCCTGCCACTCAAGCGCCGCCGGCCGGACGACACGACCGCCGTCAAGCCGGCCGAGACGAAGAGTTTCCCCGCCGGCAGTTACCTGATCCGGATGGATCAACCGTATTCGCGGATTGCCGATGCGCTGCTCGACTATCAGTACTGGGCGCCGGAAGATCCCCAGAAGAACGTCTATGACGATACCGGCTGGACCTTTCCGGAGAATTTCGCGGTCCGGGCCGTCCGCGCCGTCGATCCGAAAATCCTGGACGTCCCGGTCGAAAAGGTCACCGGCGAGGTCAAGGCGCCCGGCGGCGTGACCGGCGCGGGATCGCTATTCGCGATCAATGCCAATGGCGACAACGCCCTCACCGTGCTGCGCTATCGGCTCAAGGATGCCGACATCCAGGCGGTCGAGGATTCCTTTTCGATGGCGGGGCAGCACTTCAATCGTGGCTCGTTCCTGATCCGGAAGGTCAGTGCGTCCGATCTCGACAAGGCCACCCGCGCCGTGGGTCTCGCGGCCTTTGGGCTGGCGGAGGCGCCCGCCGTGGCGTCGCATCCGGTGCGGGCGGCGCGGGTGGCGATCATGCACAACTGGATCAGCACCCAGACCGAAGGGTGGTGGCGCCTCGCCTTTGATGGCCTCGGCCTGCCGTACACCTATATCAGCGTGCAGGACGCGGCGGCCGACGCCAACCTCCGCGGCAAATACGATGTCATCCTGTTTCCGCCGGCCGGTGGTAGCCCGCAGAGCATCATCAACGGGCTCCCCGGCTACCGGAATCCGATGCCATGGAAGAAAACCGCCGAAACTCCCAACATCGGTGACTGGGCTCAGACCGATGACATCCGCCCCGGACTCGGCTGGAATGGACTGGCCCATCTCGAGGAGTTCGTGCGCCAGGGCGGGGTGCTGGTCGGCGTCAGCAACACCGCCGAGCTGGCAGTTCGATTCGGTCTCAGCACCGGCGTGTCCAGCAGCGGCGGGTCCTCGCGGGTGACCGGCACCCTGCTCAGGAGCCGGCTGGTCGAGTCCTCCAGCCCGATTACCTACGGCGTCATCGACTCGCTGGCCATCCTGAGCGATGATGGCAGCAGCTATCGGGTCAGCAATTACGCTGGCGGGCGGGGAGACAAGGAAGAAGAGCCCGGCCGGCCAACCGGTCGCGGCCGCTCCGGGGACGCCGACGTGGTGCAGGGCCGGCCGGCGCTGGAGGAGCGATTCGAAGCGCCACTCACCGCCAAGGTCGAGGATTGGCAGGCTACGCCGCTGACCGACGAGGACCTGCGCAACCCGACCTACGTGATTCCCCCGGCCGACCGTCCTCGCGTCATACTCCGCTTCAGCGAGAAGCAGGATCTGCTGGTCTCGGGGCTGCTGGATGGTGGTGGCGACATTGCCGACAAGCCGGTGTTGATCGACTCACCGCTGGGGAAGGGGCACCTGGTGCTGTTCGCCTTCAATCCGATCTACCGCGGCTCGACCATCGGGGCCTATGCGCTGGTGTTCAACACCATGCTCAACTTTGACAATCTCGGTGCCGGGCGGAAGTTGGATGCGAGGTAGGGCGGGTAGGACGGGTAACAGGTAGTGATGCCTCAGCCCGA
>JBDTTF010000251.1:0-3274 GCA_039930765.1 Gemmatimonadota bacterium
TCTTGAACCGGCCGCTGGCTGAACGGATTTCGGATCGACAGGCCGCATCATGATGGATTTCGGCTCGGCGACCCGCCTGATGAATGGCTATCGAATCGACCGGCCGCATCATGATGGATTTCGGCTCGGCGGCCCGCATGATGAATGGCTATCGAATCGACAGGCCGCATCATGATGGATTTCGGCTCGGCGGCCCGCATGATGAATGGATATCGAATCGACAGGCCGCATCATCATGCATTTCGGCTCGGCGGCCCGCCTGATGAATGGATATCGGATCGACAGGCCGCATGGATGCGGCCACTTCGCCTTCGCCGATGCACCGGCCGCATCCATACGGCCTCTCCTCAACCCGACTCCTCGATCATGCTGCTCCTCCACGGCGATCACCCATCCGGCTTCTCGATCTTCGGCTACGACCTGCCCCGGCTCCACGCGGCGATCAACGACTTGCCGCCGGCCCTGCTGCTGGCCGCGCTGATTCTCGAGCTGCTCTATCTGCTCCGCCACCGCGAATCCTTCCGCTCGGCGTCCTACTGGACGCTGGTGTTCGGCACCATCGGAACGGCGCTGGCGGTCGGATCGGGGCTGCTGGCCGAAGATGCGGCGGCCCACTCCGGTGAAGCCCACCAGCTGATGGAGACCCACAAGACCTGGGCGCTGGTGTCGCTGGGTCTGTTCGTGGTACTGGCAGGATGGCGGATCTGGCGGGAGCGGGTCATGTCCCGCGCCGAACGGTGGGGAGGGCTGGTGGCAACGCTGTTCGCCTTTTCGATCCTGGCCCGGACGGCGCAGCACGGCGGTGAGCTGGTCTTCGGCCACGCCACCGGCATCAGTACTGACGTGCTCAAGGACGAACTGGAAGACCGGGCCAAGGGCGGCCACGACGAACACGGAATGCCGATGGGTGCCGCTCATGATGAGGATCACGACCACGATCATGCCGACACCGCCGAAGCTCACCAGCATGATTCGCATTAGCTCGACGTGGCGGCTGCTAGGGCTGGTGGCGCTCGCTGGTTGTGCGCCTGGTTCAACCCGCCCGCCGTTCAATCCGTCGCCGGCATCGCCGTCGATCGAGCTCGAGCTGGTGCGGATCGATGCCATCGGCAAGGTGGCCGACGCGCTCAAGGCCGACAGCATTCCGCTGGAACGGGTCGAGATCCGGGATGCCTGGCTCGAGACTCCCTGGTTCAACCAGGCCACCAACCGGCCGGAGGGCAATCGGGCCGCCGGTTACAACGCTGTCCGGATCAGGGCCTGGGCCGAGCCGGGCCGAGCGCTGCACAGCGAGGTGATCATCGAGGCGGTCTACAAACCGGCCGCCGATCCTTCGGTGCCTGGCCGCTCGCTCGAACGGCTCCTGCCAGACAGTCATCCCATGGCCGCCCGCCTGGCCGCGATCGTGAAGGAACTGGTCAAGACTTACGGCGATCCGACCGCCGCCGATTCGACTACCCCAGGATTGCCAAGCAGAGCTGCGAAACCTTGAAAAAACGAAGAGGGGAGAGTGGAGAGGGGAAAAGCTCTTCATCTCTTCTCTCTTCTCTCTCCGCTGTCAATTCGTCGTCACCAGAGAGCAAACCATGCCAAAACCTCGCCGGCCGTGGATTGCCGTGTTGCTGGGTGTCCTGACCCCAGGGCTCGGCTATCTGTATGCGGGTTACCCCCGATTCGCGGCCATCGCCTACTGCGTGTGCTATCCGTCGATGCTGCTCCTCATTGCCGGGTGGATACTGATCCCTTCTGCTCCACTGAATATTGTCGTGGGCATCATCCTGTTCGGTGGGATCTATATCTCGATCATCGTCCATTCGGCGATTGTGGCCTCCCGCCAGCCCGATACGTTCGAGCCACAGCGATATAACCGATGGTACGTCTACCTTGGCGCCTACCTGGTGTTCGGCCTTCTGGGTGGCACTGTATTCGCGTCAATTGTCAGGGAGCACTTCGAGCCATTTCGGATTCCCTCCGGCTCGATGGACCCGACGCTGCTTATCGGCGACTTTATCTATGTGATCAAGTGGAATGACCCCGCTCGGCTCGCAACCGATGGCAGAATTGTGGTCTTCACCTCGATTGAAGATCCTGGCATCAAGGTGATCAAGCGTGTTCTGGGCATCCCAGGAGACACGTTGGCCATGGTGGCGGGCACCCTGCACCGCAACGGCAGGGAAATGGTCGAGCCATACGTCCAGCACGAGAATCCGACCAGATCGGAGGATACGGTCCAGCGGGCCAAGATGCGTGCCTGGCAAGTCGGACACACCGTCCGCGTCGACACCGCCTCGTATCATCCGGATGTCGAGAACTGGGGCCCAGTCGTGGTAGCGGCCGACTCGGTGATGGTGTTGGGGGACAACCGGGACAATTCATACGACAGCCGCTATTTCGGGTTCGTCCCGATTACCGCCCTGAAGGGGGATCCGCGGGTGATTTACTTCAGCGTCGAAAAAGACACGACCGCTGGGGCTTGGCGTAGGTTGCGCCGGTCCCGTATCGGGCAGCGGATCCAGTAAGGGCACAACCGCGAAGAGAGGAGGGAGCAGAGGGTTAAGCGGAAAAGCTCTTCCTCTCTCCTCTCTCCCCTCCTCGCAGTTCCTGGTTGGTCAATTCGTCGTCACCGCCCCCATCTGCACCACCTCGAAATTGCTGCCCTTCACTCCCTTCAATTCGTTGAGCTCGTCGTCGCTCCAGCGGGGATCGGGGGCGCCGGAGAAGTACCAGTTGCTGCCGTTGTCGGCCATGATCATCCCGTAGGTCTTCATGGCCTGGAGGATGACCCGGGCGGTCGGCGAAAATCCGCTGAGATCAAAACCGGCCTTGAGCCGGACCCGCATGCCCATCGGCGGCAGGTTGACGCTGGTCGAGCTGCTGGCCGCGTGACGGGCCGGCGCGATGTAGCCGTTGCGTGAGTGGACCACCGTGAACCGAATGGCGTGGTTGATCGCGCCGGCGGTCACGGCTTCGTCGTAGCGGACCAGCCCCGGAAAGATCGGCAGCCCGGCGGCATCGGCCGAGGTCCAGCCGGCCGGGCGGAGGCTGTTGCTGGCGAGGTCGAAGATGGCGCCACTGCCGGCGGTCCAGCCACCGTGGTCGTCGGGGTAGGCGGCGTACAACTCGTACAGCTTCCAGGCGTCCCGGTCGATGATCAGGATATGGCGGTCGCCACCGCTCGAGGCGCCCCCTTCGATCGGCGCGCCGGCCGGGATCGGATAGGGCCCGGGATCGCTTTCGTCGGCATAGTCGAAAGACACCGGCACCCGCGGGGTGG
>JBDTTF010000252.1:0-32074 GCA_039930765.1 Gemmatimonadota bacterium
CTGTTCAAGCAGACCTTCCGCTTCACCGGCGGCGAGATCGTCGGCGAGTTCCTGATGAGCACCGGCTACCTGCCCGGGGCGCACCGGGAGACGTGCCCGGTGTATGCGCGAATCCTCAAGCAGAAGCCGGCCTGGAAAAAAGCCATTGGCCGTTAGCCCTTAGCCGTTAGCGGCAGGACTGTTTGCTAATGGCCAACGGCTGACGACTAACGGCCAGGACGCGCCCATGTCGTTCACCCATCTGCATAGTCACACCCACTTCTCCTTTGAGGGAGGCGTCTCGAGCCCCGAGGTCATGCTCGAGGCCGCCAGGGCGCGCGGTTTTACCGCGCTGGCCTGCACCGACACCAACGGGGTCTACGGCGCGGTCGAATTCCAGCAGGCCGCCGAGGCGGCCGGGATCCGCCCGATCCTTGGGGCCCATCTTGTCTTCAACGGGGAGGAAACGGTCGCGCTGGCCACCGATGAGCGGGGGTGGGCGGCGTTGTGCCGGGCCATTACCGGCATTCACTGGAATGCCGAACAGCGAACAGCGAACAGCGAACAGGCAATCAGCCCGTTCTCGTTGTCATCCCAGTTGTCCACCGACCGTGACGGCCTGATCCTCCTGTCGGCTGATCCGGCATTTCTCGAAAAAGTCCATCGTGCCAGCGGGCCCGCCGATCTCTACGCCGAACTCCGCCCCGGCAAGGAACGCCACGCGGTGCTGGCCGCCGCTCGACGGCTGAAGCTGCCGTCGGTGGTCACCGGCGCCGTCATGTTCGCCCATGCGGAGGACTGGTCGCGGCACCGGCTGCGGGTCGCCATTCACCACAATACCACGTTGGCGGCACTGGATCAGGCATCTCGCGGGTACGGGCGGGTGGGCGGAGCGGGTCCACGACCCGCTCCTACACCCGCCCCTGCATGCCCCCGCGACGCCTGGCTCCGCCCCACCGCCGAACTGGCCCGCCACTTTCCCGACTGTCCCGACGCGCTGACCGCCGCCGCGGCCATCGCCGAGCGCTGTCGGTACCGGATTCCGATCGGACGGACGGTGGCGCCGCGAGTGGCCGATCACGACGGTGCCTTGGCGCTGCTCCGCAGCCTCGCGTATCAGGGCGCGGAGCGCCGCTACGGGACCATCGCGCCGATTACCCGGGACCGGCTGGAACACGAGCTGGCCATCATCGCCGTCAAGAATTTCGCCGACTACTTCCTGGTGGTCCACGACATCGTGCAGCAGGTCACTACCCACTGCGGCCGCGGCTCGGTGGCCAATTCAATCGTCAGCTACTGCCTCGGCATTACCCACGTCGAGCCGCTGGGTGCCGGCCTGCTGTTCGAGCGATTCCTCAATCCCGCCCGCAAGGATCCGCCCGACATTGACCTCGACTTTCCCTGGGACGAGCGGGACGAAATCCTGTCGTATGTATTCCGGAAATACCCCAGGCCCCGGGCGGCGATGGTCGCCAATCACAACAGCTTCCGGCTGCGCGGCGCGCTCCGCGAGGTGGCCAAGGTGCACGGCCGCCCGCCGGGCGAAATTCGCGAAGTCACCCGCCGCATTCCGTGGTACAGCGACGACGTGCCACTCAGCGAGCTGCTGGCCACCCATCCCAATTTCCAGGGGCTCGACCTTCCGGTGGCGTGGCGCGACTACGCCGCGCTGGCCGCCCCGCTGGTGGGCACGCCGCGGCATCTCTCGCTGCACCCGGGTGGCGTCGTCATCGTCCCCACCGCCCTGACCGACTACGTGCCGCTCGAGTGCGCCGCCAAGGTCCTCGACGGTCATCCCGATCTGCCGGTGCCGGTGATCCAGTTCGAGAAGGATGGAGCCGAAGATGCCGGGCTGGTCAAGATCGACCTGCTGGGCAACCGCTCGCTGGCGGTCATTCGCGATGCCATCCGGGCGGTGGCGGCGCACACCGGCCGCCGGATCGACTACACCCGGGCCGACCCGGAGGACGACGAACCGACCAGGGCGCTGTTCCGCACCGGCCAGACCATGGGAGTGTTCTACACCGAGTCGCCGGCCTCACGGATGCTGTGCGCCAAATCGAAGGCCGAGACCTTCGATCTGCTGGTGCTCAACACCAGCATCATCCGGCCGGCTTCGAATCGGTTCATCCGTCAATACCTCGAACGACTGCACGGCGGACCGTGGCAGCCACTCGACCCCAGCCTGCGTGACACCCTGGCCGGCACCTTCGGGGTGATGGTCTTCCAGGAGGATGTGGTCAACGTCTGCGCCGCCTTTGCCGGGATGCCGCTGGCCAGTGGCGACGGACTGCGCAAGGCGCTATCGAAGAAGCGGCCGGTCAAGCAGCTGGCGGCGTACGCCGAGGAGTTCTTCACCGGCGCCGAGCGGCTGGGGCGCGATCTGGCTCGCGCCACCCTGGTGTGGGAAATGGTGATGTCCTTTGCCGGCTACAGCTTCTGCAAGGGACACTCCTGTTCCTACATCAGGGTGGCCCAGCAGTCGTGCTATCTCCGGGCCAACTACCCCGCCGAATTCATCTCGGCCGTGCTGGCCAATGGCGGAGGATTCTACGCCCCGTTTGCCTATGTGGCCGAGGCCATGCGGATGGGGCTCACCGTCCACCCGCCCAACGTGAACGCCAGCCAGTTCAGCTGCACCGGCCGGGATGCCGAGGTCCAGATCGGATTCCAGTTCATCAAGGGCTTGTCGGCCGCTGGCGTAGAGCAGATCCTGGCGGCGCGAACGACGGGTGGGCCGTTCAAGAGCCTGGTCGCATTGCGCGCCCGGGCCAGTCTGACCTCTGACGATCTCCGCATTCTGATCAAGGCCGGGGCCTGTGATGCCCTCGGCGGCGGCATGACCCGGCCGATGCTGCTGTGGCAGCTGGATGGAGAGACAAGGGGGGCCCGGGGGGCCGGGGGGCAGCTGATTCCGGTCGAGGCGCCACTTCAGGTGCCGGCCCTCAAGGAATACACCGTGGAGCGGCGGCGGGCGGCCGAGTATGAGGCGCTGGGTTTTACCACCGACATCCATCCGATGCGGCTGTTTACCGAGCGGCTGAAGCGGTTCCGGATCTGTTCGAGTGCCGATCTGCCGCGGTACGTCGGCAAGTCAGTGGTGGTGGCGGGAATGCTGACGACGTCCAAGCCGGTGCACACCGCCAGGGAGGAGCCGATGGAGTTTGCCACCTTTGATGACGGCGATGGCCTGATCGAAACGGTGCTCTTTCCCGATATCTATAAACGGCGGGGACATGTGCTGTTCGACCAGGGGCCGTTCCTGATTCGGGGGCTGGTCGAGGAGGAATTCGGGGCCATTACGCTGACCATCCGGGATATTGAGCGGCTGGAACGAGTGCAGTCGAGAGACGAGAGACGAGAGACGAGAGTCTAGAGTCTGGAGTCTGGAGTCGAGGCGCAGGGCCCCCACAATGTCATCACGAGTGAGCGCAGCGAATGAGGGACCTTCTGAGCCGAATTGGTAGATCGCCATAGCTACCGTGGTCAAACAATTCCACCTGAAAATCGCATCGCGATGCCCCCTTCCCGATCAGCGCATCTGCCCCGACATTCCACCGGTCACCACCAACACCCCAACTCACCGGTCCCCGATGCGACTCCTGAACGCCTGCCTCCTCTCTTCGCTCCTGACGGCCTCACTCTCTGCCCAGGCCGCGCCCAAGGATGTCGATGCCTACATCACCAGCACCCTGGCCAGGACCAATCAGCCAGGGGTGGCGATCGGCATCATCCGGGACGGCAAGATCGTCTTTGCCGGCGGCTGGGGGGTTCGCCGCATCGGTGAAACGACCCGGGTTGATGAGCACACCCTGTTTCAGGTCGCCTCCAACACCAAGGCGGTCACCGCTGCCGCGCTCGGCATCCTGGTCAAGGACGGCAAGCTCAAGTGGGACGATCCGGTCACCGACTACCTGCCCTGGTTCCGGCTCGGCGGCTCGCCGTATGTCTCACGCGAGCTCACCGTGCGGGACCTGCTCACCCATCGCAGCGGCCTGTCGCTCGGGGCCGGCGACCTGCTCTGGTTCCATTCCAATCGCAGCCGCGAAGAGGTGCTGCGCCAGCTGCGCTATATCGCGCCGGCCACCAGCTTTCGGAGCGCCTACGCCTACGACAACGTCCTCTTCATTGCGGCCGGTGCGGTGGTTGAGGCGGCTTCAGGCATGAAGTGGGATGACTTCGTCCGCACCCGGATCTTCCAGCCGATCGGGATGACCGAGACCGGCACCAGCATCGGGATGTTCACCAGTGGGGCCAACGTGGCCTCGCCGCACGGCCGGGTCGACGGCAAGATGGCGGTGATTCCATACGACACGGTGGAAAACACCGGACCGGCGGGCGGCACCAACTCCACGATCAACGACTGGCTCAAGTGGGTCCGGGTCCAGCTCGACTCGGGTCGAGTGGAGGGAGGCTCGCCGCTGTGGACCCCGGCGCAGACCCAGGCGTTCTGGCGCCCGGAGATCAATATCCGGATCAGCAGCGGTCCGGCCGGGAAATTCCAGCCGCTGATCCCGAATTTTCTGTCCTACGGACTGGGCTGGTCGCTGCGTGACTACCGCGGCGTCAAGGTGGTCACCCATGACGGTGGACTGGCCGGAATGCTCTCGCGAGTCATCCTGGTTCCGGAAAAGCGTCTCGGCATCGTGATCTTCACCAACGGCGAGACCTCGGCCTATGAGTCACTCGGCTGGTGGTTGCTCGACTACAGCCTCGGCGCGCCCAGGACCGACTGGACCACGGTGTTCAATGAAGGCCAGGATGGATCGATTGCCCGGGACAAGGCATTCGAGGACTCCGCCTCTGCCGCCCGGCACAAGGATGTGGGCCCGGCCCTCCCGATGGGTCAGTATGCCGGCCGCTACACCGACGCATGGTATGGCGAGGTGTCGGTGGTGGTGGAAGCCGACCACCTGGTGCTCCACTGGTCGAGATCACCGGCACTCACCGCCGACCTCGAGCACTGGCAGTACGACACCTTCCGCGCCCACATGCGGGTCACCAATGTGGCCGATGCCTTCGTGACATTTTCGCTCGGGACCGATGGCAAGGTCGAACGGATGACGCTGAAACCGTTCTACCCCTCGACCGACTTCAGCTTCAACTACCAGGACCTGCTGTTCAAGCCGGTGGAATAACGTTGTGCGGATCCACTGCCGGGAGCCGTCCACTGGTAAGCGCGCTCCCGGTCCTAACCTGATCAGGTTACGAAAAAGAGCGGAAAGAGAAACCCGAGGGTTGCCAGTGCGTAGAACGGACATGCCTACTCACTCGCCCGTCTCGCCCGTCCTATCGGTCCTATTCGTCCTATCCCTCTGGGCTCCGCTCGCCGCCCAGCAATCTGCCCCCCTGCCCCCCCGCCCCCCTCTCGCAATCGCGCATGTCACCGTCATCGACGTTGCCACCGGTGACCGGCTGCCCGACCGCACCGTTCTGGTCTCCAATGGCAGGATCACCGTGGTTGGGCCCAGCGTCTCGACCAGCATTCCGAACGGATACCGGCTGGTTGATGGCGGACGGGGGTTCCTGATTCCAGGTCTCTGGGACGCTCATGTGCATATGGCTGTCGGGAGCATGTCGGACACGGCACTGGTGCCGCTGTTCCTGGCCAATGGAATTACCAGTGTACGGGAAATGGGGGCCGAACCAAAGGCATTGGGCTGGATTCAGCGTTGGCGCGCGGGTGTCACGGCTGGCAAGAGCGAATGGCCGCGAGTCATCTCGGTTGGTGCGATGATCGATGGCAAGCGCCCAGAGCCGGCCGACTGGGCCTGGATCGCTCCCGACTCGGTCAGCGGAGCGGCAGCGGTTGATTCGGTCAGGCTCGGCCACTTCGATGCCGTCAAGCTGCAGGATTGGGTCACGCCGGAAGCCTTCAGCGGCATCGTCCAGGCCGCGCAGGCCGCCCACCTGCCCCTGGTGGGCCATGCGCCATTCACGGTAGGAGTGCGGAAGGCCGCCGATGCCGGGTACCTGACCCTCGAGCATCTGGGCAACGACTACGTAGGCGGCATGCTGGTGGACTGTTCCTCGCTGGAGGACAGCATCCGGGCCGAGTTCCTCAACTCCGAGCGGGCACTCAACGAAACGGCCATGAGCCAGGCCCGAAGCGCCTGGTGGATCGATCGGGTGCTCGGCTCGCAGGATCCCGCCAAGTGCGGGGCGCTCGCGAAACGGCTCGCCGAACGCGGCGTCTGGCAGACGCCGACTATCTGGCTGAGTCTCTGGTTCCCGGTATTTCGGGCCGACAGCCTGATCGTGCCGGAAGCCTTGCTCAAGTACTATCCCAAGAGTCGGCGCCCGGCCGCAGGCCTCCAGAAGTTCCAGGGTGATCAGCCCAATGCCGATGATCGGGCCGCCGGCCAGCGACTCTACCAGGCCCAGATCGACCTGATCGGGCTGCTCCGCAAGAATGGCAATCGATTCCTGGCCGGGTCAGATACCGGACCGTGGAACCGGATGCTGGCCGGATTCAGCCTGCATGACGAACTGCGGCGCTTCGTCGCCGCCGGCTTCTCACCACTGGAGGCCCTGCGGACCGCCACCATCAATCCTGCCCGCGCTTTTGGGCTGACCGATTCGATTGGCTCGATCCGCCCAGGCATGGGCGGAGACCTGGTTCTGCTCGATGCCGATCCGCTGCTCGACGTCGGCAACCTCGCCCGGGTCCGGGCGGTCATTGTCCGGGGACACCTGATCGACGCGGCCGAGCGGAGCCGGCTGCTGAGTGCTGTCGCAATCGCCGCGGATGGGCTGTGACCACGGGTAGTGAGTCGGGTCACATCAAGGGCTTATCTTTGGGGTACACTGGAAGCGGTCCAGTCTCCTCACTGCACGAATGGCCCCGATGCGCCGATACACCCTGGCAATTGCCTGTGCCGCCCTGTCACTCACCGCGGCCTGCGCCGATTCCGCTCCCACCGATAACGGTGGTGGAGGCACGACCAACGATTCACTGACCACCGCACTGGTGGCCAGCGGCCTGCACGCCCCGACCTTTCTCACTGCCCCTGCCGGAGATACTGGCCGCCTCTTCATCCTCGAGCAGAACGGCTACGTCCGGATCATCGAGCATGGAGTCCTGCTGCCAAATCCATTCCTCGACATTCACACTCTCGTCACCCATGGCAGCGAGCAGGGCCTGCTCGGCCTGGCCTTCTATCCCGATTACGCCACCTCCGGGCGATTCATCATCAGCTACACCAGCCCGACCGGGACCGAAGACGGCGGCACCTCGGTCCTGGCCCGTTACGCCGTCTCGGCCAGCCCCAATGTGGCCAACCCGGTTGCCGACAGCGTCCTGCTTCGATTCGACCAGCCATACACCAATCACAACGGCGGGATGATCGTGTTCGGACCGGATGGCTATCTCTACGCCGGCTTCGGTGATGGCGGCAGCGGCGGTGATCCCCAGGGCCATGCCCAGGACCGGACCGATCTGCTGGGCTCGATGCTCCGCCTCGATGTCAGCGGTGCCGGTGAGTACACCATTCCCGCCGACAACCCGTATGCCACCAGCGATTCATTCCGACGCGAGCTGTGGAGTTACGGCCTGCGCAACCCGTGGCGGTTCAGCTTCGATCGCTCGACCGGCGATCTCTACATCGGTGACGTCGGTCAGGATGCGGTCGAAGAGGTGGATCTGGCCCTGGCGGGAACTCACGGCGGAGAGAACTACGGCTGGAACCAGGTCGAAGGAAACCAGTGCTTCACCACCGGCTGTCACCTGACTGACTTCACCGCGCCGATCCAGACCTACAGCCACGCGAGCGGCTGCGCCATCATCGGCGGATACGTGTATCGTGGCAATGATATCGCTGGCCTGGCCGGAACCTACTTCTACAGTGACGCCTGCTCGGGCTTCGTGCGCAGCTTCAAGTGGTCCGCCGGATCTGTCAGCGGCCAGCAGAGCTGGCCTGACCTCGCGGGGCACGGCGGGGTGCAGAGCTTCGGGGAGGATGCCCGCGGTGAGCTGTACATCCTCACCGGTGGTGGCAGCGTCTACCGCATCGTGAAGCAGTAGACTTGGCGGACGACGAAACGCCGGAGGAACTCGCGGCGCTGGCCGCGAGGATTCCGCCCGGCATCCGGTTTGGGACCTCCTCCTGGACCTATCCGGGATGGCAGGGGCTGGTCTATCAGCAGAAGTATCCCAAGACCGGTGCCGCGGCCCGGATGCTCGAGGAATACGCGCGCTACCCGCTGTTCCGGACCGTCGGCATCGACTCCAGCTTCTACTCTCCGCCCACCAGCAAGACCCTGGCGGAATACTCCGCTCACCTGCCGGCCGGATTTCCCTGTGTGTCCAAGGTGTGGGACCGGATCACGGTCCACACCCACGCGGCCGCCCGCAACAAGACCCAGGGCGGTGAGCCCAATCCCGATTTCCTGAACTCCGACCTGTTTCTCCGCGAGGTCTACGAGCCCTGGCACCGTGATTTTTCCGGCCATGCCGGGCCGCTGCTTTTCGAATTCCAGACCCTCAGCCGGGCCGAGAAGATGGTGGCCCAGGAGTTCGCCGATCGCCTCGACATCTTCTTCAGCAAGCTGCCCCGGGAAGGCCGCTATGCCGTCGAGCTGCGCAACCAGGAATTCCTGATGCCGCCCTACCTGGCGGTGCTGCGGGAACACGGCGTTGCCCACCTGTTCAACTCGTGGACCCGGATGCCGTCGGTCGGAGCGCAGATTGATGTCCCCGGCGTCTTCTCGGCCGATTTCATCGTCGCCCGGATCCTGCTCCGGCCGGGCCGCTACTACGCCGAAGCGGTCGACGCCTTTGCCCCCTACGACCGGATCCAGGATCCCAACCCCGAGCTCCGCCGCGACGTGGCCCGGCTGATCGAGCAGGCCCGCCGCCTCCGGGTGCCGGCCTACATCATCGTGAACAACCGGGCCGAAGGCAGTGCTCCGAAGACGATCGCGGCCATCGCACGACTGCTGCTCGGCGACGTCGACGAGGCGCACGACAAAGGGCCCTGATCAGTCAGGGCCCTGCTGGTGTGACGCCAGTGGTCCAGCGCTCAGCTCAACTGGAAACCCGCTTCGATGCCTTGCGGCGACGGGTCACTGGTTTCCGCCGGCGAGGCCCCTCGCGGTCCGGCGCCTGGGCCAGCGCGTGGGCGCTCCGGGCCAGCCCCACGGCCCGTGCGGTCCGCTCGGGGGAGGTCAGTCCCACTTCGATCCATTTGCCGAACGGCGCCTTTTCCGCGGTAAGAAAGGTCCGTCCCACCCGGCTGGCCAGCGCCTCCGCCCGATCCGACTCGCCCAGCTTGAGCACGATCGCGTCGTCCAGCAGGAATGCGAACATCCCGTGTCGGGTAAAAAACGCCTCAGCCCCGAACATCCGCTTGAGCGTGACGTCCGGCAGACCCGAAACCGCGGCCTTGAGTGTTCGGTACGCTTCGGTACGCGGAGGTGCCATGAGCCCGTCGTCGTGGGGAGGCTAAGATACCGCCCGATCCCATGACGCGCTAATCCGAAAAGCCACCGTAGACTGGTGAGGGCTGCAGGAGGGAGATGGGCCCGAAGGAAAGAACCGGTTACCGGGTTTGTTCGGGTAGCGCGTCCTCGAACGGCACGCCGGCCACCGCGCAGACTCGAAGAATCGTCTCGCCGATCTTGTTGTTGGGTGTCGAAGCCCCGGCCGTCAGCCCGATGTCACGGACACCCTCGAGCCATCCGGTCTCGATGACTTCGGCCATATTGGTTCCCGGCTGGTGCCGGATCGATCCGGTGGCGGGATCGATGGCATCGCTGTCCTCGATGTGCAGCGTGCGGATCCCGCGGGACCGGCACAGCGCCGCCAGGTGGTTGGTGTTGCTCGAGTTGTATCCGCCCACCACCAGCATCAGATCCGGCGGCGAGTCGAGCAGCGCGATCACCGCGTCCTGCCGCTCCTGCGTCGCCGAGCAAATCGTGTCGAAGGTCCGGAAATGTTCCGGCACCGCCGCGTCGCCGTAACGCCTGGCCATAGTCTGGCGGAACTCCTGCGCGATGGCCAGCGATTCACCCGACAGCATCGTGGTCTGGTTGGCCAGCCCGACCTTGACCAGGTCGGTGCTGAAATCGAAACCCGGCGAGACCGCCCGGGCAAACTGACGGCTCAGCTCAACCGCGTCCCCGCCCCGCTCGATGAAATCACACACCCGCCTGGCCTCGGCCATATCGAACACCACCAGGTACCGCCCGCCCGGATGCCGGGTGACCTGGCTGGCGGTCGCCCGGGTTTCCTCGTGGTAATACTTGCCGTGAATCACCGCGCTGAACCCGTCCCTGGCGTAACTCTCGACCCGCTTCCAGACGTTGAGCACCGACCCGCAGGTGGTGTCAACCACCACACAGCCGATTTCCCGCAGCCGGGCAAAATCACCGACCGTGACCCCGAAGGCCGGCAGGAGAATCACGTCGTCCCTGGTCACCGTCCCAAAGTCGAACTGGCCGTCGGGCTCGCGGTAGAGGAACTCGATCCCCATCTCGCGCAGTCGTGAGTTCACGTGAGGGTTGTGGATGATCTCTCCCACCAGCCGGATCCGGCGGTCGGGAAACTTGGTCCGGGTCTCATAGGCATAGTCGACTGCCCGATCGACTCCGTAGCAGAATCCGAACTCACGGGCCAGCCGGAAGCTGAGCGGGCCGGCCTGCAGCGCGAAGTCACCGGCGCGCAGCCGGTCGACAACCGTACTGGCGTAGTCAGCCGTAATCCGCCCTTCGATCTCGGCCTTGAGCCCGAAACCCCGGCGGAAGTACGTCGACTCCGTCACTCAGCGAGCCCCGGTATCGGTCGGCACCACCACCGAATCGTGAGACACCCGCTTCCCGCCCGAATCCGGCGGGCACGCCCCCGTACCGCTGTCAGCCTGCAGTGCCGAAAAATTGCCGGTGAAGGCCAGGCTCTCCGGCTGAATCCCCGGCCGGACCATCGTACCGGTGATCGTTCCGGAAATCCTTCCCTGCACCACCGTCAGCGTGGCCGAGCCACTCACGCCCCGGAAGCCGACGATTTGCTCGCCATCAGGCCAGCGGGCCGCCACCGCCGCCACGCCGGCATGAACCGGCTCGCGCAGTGGATCGATCATCGCGAACGTCCCCGACTTGACCCCGTCGGTCGGATACAGCAGCACGGCCACCCCGGTATCGCCGGAGATGGCCATGATCTCAAGCAGCTTCCCGGCACCGCACCAGTTGGCCGTGGCCCCGGTGTTCAGGGCCCCGGTGGCCGAGGACCCGTTGGACCGTCCCTTCCAGCTGGCGCTGAGCTTGCCGTCGCCGCCGGAGCCACCCCCGCCGCAGGCCGCGAGTGCAACCATCAGCGCGAGGGCGGCCGGTAGCCGCCCCGAAATGGACCACACTGCGTTCTGTCTTGGCATGGGGGGAAACTAGACGGACGGCCGACGAACCCCTAGGCCCGCCAGCCGCCCTGAAACAGCAAGAGCTAGCGGACGGCCCTGATAGCCAGGTCGAAGCGGAGGCCGCCACGCCCCGGCGTGATCGGATGGCTGAGGTCGAAACGGACCAGCCCGTCGAGCAGCGAAAATCCGACACCGCCACCGACCAGGACTCTGGTGCGACCCAGATCCGCCGGCCGGGCAGCCTGACCGGCATCGAGGAAGAGGACCGGGTGAAATGCGCCCTTGATGGGACTGACATCGCCTTGCAGCGCCCAGTAGGCCTGGCCCCGCTCGGCACCGTAGTCGAATCCCCGGACACTCTCGAGTCCGCCCGCCCGGAATGCCAGTTGCGAGATTGCGTCGCTTGACGAGACCCCAGTGTGCAGCCGCAGCGTGGCCCCTTGCTTGCCGCCGATTCTCTGCACCCACTGGCCGAACAGCCTGGCCCCGCTGCCCTCATTGCCGGCCAGCCCATCCGCCCCGAGCGACCACCGAGCCCACCCCAGGTTGCCATCCAGCCGACTCGCGGCGACGAAGAACGTCCCGCCGGTCACCGCCGGATTGTCCGGGAATGTTCCGTCGCCGCCCAGCAAATCGTTGATCGGCGAGTGCGCGATCGCGGCG
Organism: Gemmatimonadota bacterium; assembly: GCA_039930765.1. Lineage (GTDB taxonomy): Bacteria > Gemmatimonadota > Gemmatimonadetes > Gemmatimonadales > GWC2-71-9 > DATEHG01. The sequence goes on from JBDTTF010000252.1 coordinate 11,991, forward strand.
ATGCTGCGCTGCCGCTCGATTCCGCCGCCCAGGCTCCAGTCCACACCCCGGCCGAGTGAACGCTGGAAATCGAGGCGCGCCCCGGTGGCCAGGAAATAGTCGGCCTCATCATGCGCACTGAACCCGGCGTTGAAGCTGTTGGCAAAGCTGCGACCATGGGAAAACGGATCAGCCTCGACCACATCGCGGAACGCTGTCAGGCTGACTTTCCCGCCTGGCGCATCGCGAACCAGCCCGAGGTGACCCAGCGGCCGGCCGTCGGCCAGGCCGAACCGGGCCCCGGCATCGAACCGGCTGAACGCCCAGCCGTTGGGCCGCCACCGGTAGTCGAGCCCGAGGGAAATTCCCTGCACCCGGTTGAATCGCACGATGTTGGCGAACTGCTCCAGCGGAACTCCCTGCCTCGGCACCCCGGAAATATCCTCGGGCAGCCGGTTGACCAGGCCGGCCAGGTCTCCCTCGACCTTCCGGATCCGCTCGTCGTCATGGGAATCGTGCTCCAGCACCAGCGAATCCCCCCAGCCGGTGTAGCGGGCCAGCGAATCATCCGGCGCCCGGTGCATTTCGTAGCGGCCATTGGACCAGCGCCCGGCCCACTCCCGCACACTCATCGTATCCGGGTCCGCTTCACCGCTGCGCCCCCGATGCCGCCGCTCGGTCCGGATCGAATCGCGCCGGGCCTGCTCCAGCGCCCTCGCACTGTCGGCACTCAGCGTCGAGTCCCCGAGCGGCACTGTAAAGGCAATGGTCTTGCCGCTGTTGATGGTGTAGTCCTCGAAGTGCGTCTCGCTCTCGAACGGGATCACCAGATTGCCAATGAACGGCACCTCCACCCGGCCACTCAGGATCTGGCGATAGGGCATCCAGTACTTGCCCTCCTGCAGGGCATACTGCAGGTCGGCGTTGAGGGTGAGGATCCGGCTGATAATGCCGTTGGCCCGACGGGCATCGGTACTGTCATCGTGGGTCGGACTGTCGGGGTCGACCCAGATCTGGCCGCCCAGGAATCGGAAGGAAAACCGCACCACCTCGGCGGTGGCAATGTCGAACCAGAGCGTACCCGCCACCAGGGCGCCGCCCGGCCGCACCGGCACCACCTGGACCGCGCGCAGCCGCACCTCGATTCCGGTCGGATCCCGCACCGTCACGCTGTCGATGATGGCATAGCGATACCAGGCCGGCCCATCCGCGGCCAGTGGATGGAGTGCGGCTCGCTGCGGAAAGTCCTGCCCGAAGGCCCGTACTGAATCCCCGACCTGCCGCGGCACGAACCAGGGCCGGTCGAAGATCGACTTGAGATCGAGTTCAGCCCGTCTGGCTTCGGAGCGGCGGCCCTGGATCTCGACCTTGAGATCGTTGGGTCGCTGCCACTCAAGCTGGCCCTCCTGCTCTTCGACGGCCGCAGTCAGCACCCGCTCCCACACCCGCTTGCCGAGGCCGAAGGACAATCGGTAGCGGAACCGGGCCTGGTAGTCCGCCACCAGGGTGTCCTGGGCGGCGTGTCGAATGATCCCGCGCATCACCAGTTCGCGGGTCGCCGCATCGGCAAAGGTGGGCAGCGTATCAGGCACGACAATCGGGGCACAGCTCAAGAGGCACAGCAGAGAGATCAGCATCAACCGGGTCGGGAAACGGAAGCCTTCGCCGGCTACACAGGCCGGGTGGAGCAGTGCGTTTCAGACGGCGACGATCCTTCCGATGTTTCAGTTCGCCTCAGTAGTTCCCAGAGCCAGGTCGGCCGAGTCCCGGAACCTCGCTGCCCGCCTCCGGCCATATCCCAGGTAGACCACCAGCCCGACCGCCAGCCAGATCACCAGCCGGAGCCAGGTCGAGATCGGCAGACTCACCATCTGGACCAGGCAGAACAGCGCCCCCGCCACCGGCACCCACGGCACCCAGGGGGTCCGAAACGGTCGATGAATGTCGGGTGCGGTTTTCCGCAGGATGATGATCCCGATGCAGACCAGCACGAACGCCAGCAGTGTCCCCATGCTGACCAGCTGTCCCAGCAATCCGATTGGCAGCAGTCCCGCCGCCAGCGCCACGACCGTCCCGGTCAGCACCGTGCTGATGTGCGGGGTCCGCCACCGCGGATGCACCCGGCCGAACGGCTCGGGCAGCAGTCCGTCTCGACTCATCGAAAAGAAGATCCTGGTCTGGGCTAGCAGCTGCACCAGCATGGTGCTGAACAATCCGAACAGCGCGCTGACCTTGATGACCGGGCTCAGCCAGCGCATGCCGGTGGCGTCGATACCGACTGCCAGTGGGTCCGCCACATTGAGCCGGGTGTAGGGCACAATTCCCAGCAGCACCGTGGCGACCGAGAGATAGATGACGGTACAAATGGCCAGCGAGGCCAGCATGCCGAGCGGAACGTCCCGTTGGGGGTTTCGGGCCTCCTGCGCCGCGGTCGAGACCGCGTCGAATCCGATGTAGGCGAAGAACATCACCGCCGCGCCGCGCAGGATCCCGCTCCAGCCGAACTCGCCAAATACGCCACGGTTCGGCGGAATGAATGGCGTCAGGTTGGCCCGGTTGACGTACGAGGCTCCGGCCACCACGAACACGACCAGCACCGCCACCTTGATCACCACCAGCACGGTGTTGGTCGAGGCCGATTGCCGAATCCCGATCACCAGCAGCGCCACCACCACGAACACGATCAACGCCGCCGGCAGATTGAATACGCCGGCCACCTGCACCCCATTGGCGCCCATCACGGTCGTGCCAGGCGGCCCGGTCAGCCAGGCCGGCAGCGACAGCCCGAAGTCATCCATCAGGCTGTTGAAGTAGCCCGACCATCCGACCGCCACCGTGGCGGTGGCCAGCGCGTATTCCAGAATCAGGTCCCAGCCGATGATCCACGCCATCAGCTCTCCGCTGGTGGCATACGCGTACGTGTACGCGCTCCCCGCCACCGGTATCATCGACGCCAGCTCGGCGTAGCACAGCCCGGCCAGGGCACAGCCGGTCGCGGCAATCAGCATCGACAGCAGCAGCGCCGGTCCGGCGTGCAGCGAGGCGGCCGTTCCGGTCATCACGAAGATCCCGGTTCCGATGACCGAACCGATGCCGAGTGCAGTGAGCTGCAGCGGTCCCAGCGCACGGGTCAGCGTGCCGGCCTGGCCTTCGGCCTGGAACCGTGCGATGGACTTGCGGGTGAGCAGACTCATGACCCCTCCGGCTGGTGGATATCCCAAGGTGGGAAATCCCCGCCGCACGGGGGGTCCGGGTTATGTCAGGGAATGGTCAGGGCGGTGGTGATGCTCAACTGGTTTCGTCGAGCACCAGCCGGTAGCCCGCTTTACGCACTGTGAGCAGGTATTGAGGATTGGCCGGATCGGCTTCAAGTTTTCGGCGCAGCTCGGCGATGTGGGTATCGACGGTCCGGCTCTGCACCTCGTCATGGTAACCCCACACCTCGCGCAGCAGATCGAGACGCACCACCAGTTCACCATTCCGACGGGCCAGGGCCATCAGCAGTTCGTATTCCCGCGGCCGGAGACTGACTGGCGCATTGCTCCGCGTCACCACCCGGGTCCGGGGGTCGATGCATACTTCGCCAAACCGGATCGGGCGGACATCCGTCGCGGGATCGGCGCGCCGTCCCCGCCGGAGGATCGCGTCGACCCTCGCGATCAGCTCCATCAATCCAAACGGCTTGGTGACGTAGTCATCGGCGCCGGCCCGGAAGCCGCGAACCTTGTCGGCTTCGTCGGCCAATGCAGTCAGCACCAGCACCGGCGTGGTGATGCCATGATCACGCAGGTCGCGCAGCAGTCGCTGGCCGTGGCCGTCCGGCAGCATCAGGTCCAGAATGATCAGGTCGGCCGAGCCGGTGAGGGCAGCCGCCGTTCCCTCGGCCGCCGTGCCCGCCGTGGCGACCGTATGCCCCTCGAATTCAAGGTTGTGCTTGAGCCCCTGGGCCAGGGTCACGTTGTCTTCGATCACCAGGATTCGGCTCATCCGGGCGTGCCCCCCTCATTGGGAGCAATCGGCAGCGACACGGTGAACCGGCAGCCGGGCTCCCGGTTCGTCGCCGCCGCGCTGCCCCCGTGGGCCTCCGCCAATGCCCGCACCACCGCCAGCCCGATCCCGCTGCCACCCTGCTGGCTACTCTGGCTGGCGGCTCCCCGGGTAAACGGATGCCAGATCCGCTCCAGGTCGTCATCGGCTATGCCGCTGCCCCGATCCTCCACCCAGATCCGCGCGTCAGCCCCGCTCTGCTCAAGGCCAACGGTCACCCGGGTGCCAGCCCCATATTTGACGGCATTTTCAAGCAGGTTGAGCACGATTTGGCGCAGGACATCGAGATCCACATTGGCAGTGAGAGTTTCGTCCAGAGCCAGCGTGAGCGGCACCTCGGCGCCGGCCGGCAACTGCTGGAAGTCGGCCACGATCCGGCGCAGCTCCGGCGCCAGCAGCACCGGTGAGGGGTGCACGGCGGGCACACCGCGCTCGAGTCGGGCCAGGTGCAGGACGTTCTCGACCATGTGCATCAGCCGCCGTGCCTCCCGCACAATCGTCCCGGCGGCCTGGTTCCGCTCCTCCTCGGAGCGGGTGCGCCCAAGGCTGAGGGTTTCACCGAACAACAGGATCTGCGCCAGAGGCGTCCGCAATTCATGGGAGACACTGGAGGTGAAATCGGCCCGGAGCCTGGCCAGCTCATGTTCCCGCCGCAGCTGCAGGACACCGACCACTGCCAGGCTGCCACTGAGGATCAGCAATCCTATCAGGATCGGAAGTCGCACTGGCTGAGGAGGAGTGACGGCCAGCCGCTCGATCGCGGCACGCCGGAGCGCCATCCGGATCACCGGACCCGATCCACTTCCGAGCGTTGTCACCGCCTCGAATGGAGAGCGCTCGGCGGAGAACGACTGGTAGAGCGTATCTCCGGCCGGCCCAGTCAGAGCGACTGCCACCAGCGAGTCATTGGGCATTCCCGCCAGTAGCGGTGATGGCAGCAGCGGCGGACCCGCCATCACCTGTTTGAGCATTGGCACCGCCAGCGCGGCCCGGCAGGTCAGTACCCCGTACGCCGCGATCGCCGCTCCTGGAATTGCCGACGCGCCGGATTGCGCCGCCCGAAGACCGTAGCCGATAGCGAGATCCGACCAGGCCCCGGTGCCCCATACCACGCGATACCGAACGCCGCCCCTCCCGGGCTGCCGCGCATCCGCCAGAACGGTGTCCCTGAGCCACGCCAGTCGTGCCCCCGGCGGCTCAACAGGCTGAGTGACCAGGGTCTGGTCGCGCAGATCGAGCCGGAACGATAGCGGCGCCATCACCGCCGCACCTGGGCGGCAGCGGTCAGCACTGTCCAGCGCCGCCGCGAACAGGGCGACAGGCGGCAGGCGGTCGTACGGCGACCCAGCCAGACCGCCGGTCACCTGGTCCAGCGATCGTTCGAGTTTTCGGGTCAGCTCAGCCTCGGTCCGCGCGGCGAGTTCCCACCCCGCGATTGTGGCGTAGTCATGGACCGTTCGTTCGGCAGTGACCCGACGGGATTGAGTGGCAAGAATGGCTTCGTACCCTAGCAGGCCAGCCAGCGAGAGGGTCGCGACCAGCAGCAGTGCCAGGATCGTGGCCCGGCTCGGTCTGGTGCTGAGCGATGCTCGCGTCATACCCCAGAGTATCACCGGTTGGGCGCCGGGGGTAAGTCACCCAACAAAAACGCCGGCCATCCAGCAGGAGGCCGACGTTGGATCTCTCATTCCTCTGGTCGCTGGCTTAGACCTCAGCCCATTTGGTCCGGCCGTCCCGGTGAAGACCGTAGGCTTTGAGCCGGCGCCAGAGTGTCGTCCGGCTGATCCCCAGGTGGCGAGCTGTTTCGGCCAGCTTCCAGTTGTTGGCATCCAGCGTCCTGACAATGGCGTCCTTTTCCCGCTGGGCCAGCGTCGTGGGGCCTTCCAGGCCGGGGATGAACATGGCCTCCCCGAGCTCAAGACTGCCGACCCGGAGGGGACGGAGCCGGCCACCCATGGCCGCCAGACGAGGCAGCAGCGAGCCGGCATCATCACCGGGCTCGGACATGGTTGAAACGGCCTCGCGGGCCTGGTGATTGGCATAGAGGACTTTCCCCGAGGCGTCGAACACCACAACGCCCTCGCTGAACCCATCGAGCAGGGCCTTGGCAAGCGGCGAAAAGACGGAAGCCTGGGGAGTGGCGGGTACAGTGGCTTGTTCGGGCATAGTGGGAGTACGAAACGCCTCGACCGGGGGTTTCAGGGGGGAACTTCGGTAACTCCGATTCATCCCTGCCTAATCAGGACGAACAACCGGATCTGAGCAGTCACATCGAGCAGGAGTTCGGCCGATTATTCAGACTGACTGTACAGTCAGTCAAATTTGTAATAACTTGTCAGGTATGAAATTGCCTATCGTCGATCACGCCAAGTCTCTGCTTGTTGAGCAGGGGCTCTCCAACTGGACCATTGATCGCGTCGCCACCCGGGCAAACTGCGCCAAGGGACTGGTGACCTACCATCACGGCACCAGAAACGCGTTGCTGGGCGCGGTGGCCGCCCAGCTCCGCGACGATCGCCAGGGCCGCCGGATGTCGGCTCTCCACCAGTCCGGATCGTCGGCCATCGACGCGCTCTGGGCCGTCATCCTGTCAGAACAGGCCTCCGGCCAGGCTGCCGCCTGGCTGGCGCTCCTGGCTTCGACCGAACCCGAGATCCGGAATGGCAGAAGACCACTCGCCGGCGACGCTGCCGCACTCGGTCGCCTGCTGGTGGAGGCCCTGTCTCTGGAGGCTGATGCCGCGGCGGTAGGAGGAACCTCAGTGGCGGCCATCGATGGTTTTGCGGCGGCACTGATGCAGGGGTTCCCGACCGGAGAGGTCAGGGACGCCTACCACAGATTCTGGCTTGGTCTGCTGGGCTGAGCCTCAACGTCTCCGCTTGCCCGGCCGCTGGTGCCGCTGGTGGCGCCGCTCCCTGCGCTCATCCGGCCGGCGCTCCAGCGCGTCCCGAAGCTCGTCAAGCGTATCCGCCTTCAGGGCTGAGTCCTGTCCTCTCATGACCGCGAAGCGGATCGGCCGGTCGAATCCAGGTAGCATTTCCGGTCTGAGCCGCCGCACCTGGCCCTCTTTGAGCCGCAGGCGGACAACTCCAGCCCCGTCCTCGATCTCATAGTCCAGCGGGACGATATCCCCCAACAGCCTGATGACACTTGGCAAATGCTCCAGCTCTCCGCGGACGTCTGCCGGTATCGCTGCCGCGAGGTCCAGCGACAGCGGCGTCGCCAGGAACTCTTCCATCGAGGACACAGCCGCAAGGGCCTCGGTGAGTCGCTGCCGGGAGACATCGGTCGAGAGCGCGTCCAGTCTTCCCGCCGACCGCCGCCAAAGCTCTCCCGCCTTTTCCAGTGCATGTCTCAGCCTGGACTGATGCGGGTGCGTCGTAGTGCCGGCCAGCAAGGCGTCGACCAGCGCGTCCCGGAACTCGACCCGCAGCTCCTCGGGAATCCCGCCCTCAAGATCCTCGGTGGACACGTCAAGGTCGAACCCGAAGTAGCTCAGCCGACGGGTGACGACCAGCCGCTGGTGCTTCCGCCCACCCTTCAACTCGACCCTGGGAGCGCCGCGCACCGCGTACTTCCGGATCAGGTCGTAGCTCAGGGTGGTCCCGTCGATCCCCGCGCGAGTCACACCCATCCGGTCGGAAAAGAATCGCAACACGCCGGCCACGGCGCCCCAGCTTCCGGCCACCGAAGTCCGCGACACCCGCGCCTCCTGGCCATCGGCGGTCCGTTCATCGAGTACCAGGTCGAATGGCTCGATCCGGGCGACCAGATCGGCAAAGCTGTCCCTCAACTCGCGGGATACCTCCGGCAATGCCCGGGGCAGCACCTGCTCCAGCGCTCGATAGACCGACGCCATGCCCAGCGCCATGTCCTCGATGGACCGGACCAGCACCCCGCGGCGCTCGGCCCACTCGTCGAGGCCGTCGTCGAACAGGTGGCGCGGCAGCCCATGCACCACGCCGAGAAATCCGTGCTGGTTCACCGCTTCGGCGTAGATGTTGTAGACGGTGAGGTGATCGCTGCCGGGCACCAGCACGCCCTGGAGGTCGCGTTCTTCTCTGGTCATCCGGTGCAGCGAGTCGACGCTGGAGCAGGTGGCCAGCACCGGGAGCAGTGCCGGCTCCGCCTGCACCAGCATCTCGCCCCACGCCCGCTCGACTGGTAGCGCCTCCACTTCACGTCCGTAGGCGGTGAGCCGGCCAGACTCGATCAACCCTCGACGCGTCAGCAGCTCCACGGAGCGTCGATACCCGTTGCGATCGAGCGGCACCGGCAGATCGAGATCCGCCGCATCCACCCCGATGGCGGCGCAGGTCATGGCCACCCGCTCCGCGTCGCCGGCCAGCTGGAACTCGGGTGGGGTGGGACGGAGTTGGTCGAAGTTGAGGGCCCGGTCGCTCAGGATGTAGACCTCGCCGCCGGCCACCCGGCCGTGGACCCGCCCCGCCATCTGGAGGATCTCGTTGGCGCCGAGATGCAGCCGGTGGAGCACGTTGCGGCCACGCTCCACGACTGTGCCATACCTGGCGTCGTAGATGATCACGGTGTCGAGTCCGCGGATGTTGAGGGCGGACTGGCCCGCGGCTGTCATGGCCAGCAGGAACGGGTGCTCCACTTCGCCGTCGAGAAACGGCCGGATGACCCGGATCGGTTCCCCGCCGTGATAAAAGGCGGCATTGAGCCGGTTCCAGCGATGACCCAGCCCTTCGGCCAGCTGCTCGACTTCTTTCCGGGTCGGGACAAACACCGCGACCCCCCGCTTTTCCTTGATCAGGCGGCGCATGAAGCGTTCATCGAGAAAGGCTTCAGTCTTTTGCTGCACCACCTTGACCTTGGCCCGCAGGTCGGGGTCGAAGGCCGACGTTTCGAGCACCTCGGTGCTCTGCAGGTAATGGGCATAGAACGTTGGATCAACGGTGGCACTCAGCCAGATGAACCGGCAGCGATTGCGCTTGCCCAGGGCCAGGCAGAGTTCGAGTTCGGCGGAGGTCTGGTGGATTTCGTCGACGATCACCGTGTCCCGCCCGGTGATCAGGTTGTCGGTGAACCAGCCGCGGGCAATGCCGGTGGTGACGATGACCACGTTCCAGTTGGGCGTCTCGGGGGTTGCTTCCCGCTCCCGGTTGACCACTCCGTACAGCAGCGGTGCCTGCAGGATGGCCTCGGCAATGGTGCGAATCCCCAGCGTCTTGCCGGTGCCGGTGCCGGCCACGATACCAAACGCCTTTCCCTCGGTAGCCCAGGCCCGCAGCTCGGCGCCGTGCTCGCGCTCGAGCACCGTGTCGAAGTGCAGTCCCAGCGCAATCTCAATCGTTTCACAGGCCGCCCGCGTCGGGGCAATGACGATGATCCGCCCGCGCGGGTGAAAGGCCTGCCGGTAGGCATCGGGATCGGGCGGAAGGAGATGATTGCGGGTGGGGATCACGGCGGGAAAGCAAAGCCCCCTCGGCGTGAAATGCTACTTCGCCGAGGGGGCAGGAGGTCCGGCTGCTAGCGGCCGTGCCAGCCATCGCGGCCATGATCGTCGTGGCGGTGGCCCCGGCCATGACTTCGATCATGATCCCAGCCGTCGGAGCGGCCCCGCTGGTAACCATCTTCTCGGAAGAACCGGCCGCCGCGCTGGTAGACCACAACCGGCCGGTAGCCGAAGGGCGAATCGCCGTGGTCGAAGTAGCAGTCCCGGTCCGCGTCATACCACAGGGTGACCCGCTGGTACCCGTAGTGCGACCAATACCCTTCGCCGCGAAACGGAGCCCGGATCACGACGACTCGCGGGGCGTAGTAGGGCCGGGGCCGGTAGGCCGGGCGGGGTCCGAACACGACGGCGGCCCTGACCGGACCGGAGTGGATGACCACCTGGCCGCCGACCGACTGGGCCTGCACCTGAGTGGCGGGAAGCGCCAGGGCTAGGGCGAGCAACGCGAGCTTCATGGGACACCTCCAGCTTCGTTGGCATGAGACAGCCCACGACAATGCGAGCAGCGTGCCGCGACCTAAACCCCGACTCGGCAAAGCCTTATCTCGGTGATCGAAAGGGCCGAATGTCCACCAGGAAGGACGCGGGCGAATTCCGGGCGGCAGAATGGTTGCGCTTGACACCTGTGGAGGGGGGTCTCATACTAGTGGCCCCGGAAGTCTGTGCTGCAACACCGAGCTACCCGCTCCCAGCGGGACTGCGTGTCTGGAGCGACCATACGCTCCCCACGTCGCTCAGGCAGGTGTTCCTCTTTCCGAGGCATTGATCATGTGGCAGCAAATTCTTTCATTCTTCAAAACGCAACCGGAGGGAGACATGGCAGCGAATTTTTTCCTGGGCGAGTCACTGGTGGGCGACGGTAACGAGATCGCTCACATCGACCTGATCGTAGGCGAGAAGAGCGGGCATGCGGGCGCAGCGTTCTGTAACGCGCTGTCGAACAACAAGGACGGCTTCACCACCCTGCTCGCGGTCGTGGCGCCCAACCTTCCGGCCAAGCCCGACACGGTGATGTTCAACAAGGTCACCATCAAGGGCGCCAAGCAGGCGGTACAGATGTTCGGACCGGCCCAGGCCGCCGTGGCCCGTGCCATTGTTGACTCGGTCTCCTCCGGCGTCATTCCGAAGGACAAGGCCAACGACTGGTGCGTCCTGGTCGGTGTGTTCATCCACTGGCAGGCGGCCGACGACAAGAAGATCTACCAGTTCAACTACCAGGCGACCAAGGAAGCCCTCGAGCGGGCCCTCAAGGGCCAGCCGACGGTGGATGGGGTCATCACCGGTGCCAAGACCGCCCGGCATCCGTACTCAGGCGTCGAAGGCGTCTGATTCGGTCCGCCTGACGCACGTTTCACGGGAGGGTCGGGGCTGTCCCCCGCCCCTCCTTGCTTTTTCTATCGGTGGCTTCCGGCGCCGCACCATCCGTGCGGTGCCACAGAACGCGGAGATGTGATGCGCAAGCTGCTGTTGCAACTCGATTCCTCCCGGCTGCCCAGTGTGTTTGACCAGGTGGTGGCCTACGACGCTGGCGCGGACGAGATCATGAGCTACGGGGGCGTGGCCCCTGAGGATGTCCGGGACCTGATCCACGGCTGCATCTTTACCCGGGGGCCGAAGGACCTGCACAACACCGCGGTCTGGATTGGCGGCAATAACATGTCCCAGGGCGAGCAACTGCTGGCCATGGCGCAGGACGCCCTGTTCAAACCGTTCTGCGTCTCCATCATGCTCGACTCCAACGGCTCGAACACGACCGCAGTGGCGGCCGTGGTGAAAATCGAGCAGGCGCTAGGCGACGTGAAGGGGAAGCGCGCCATCGTGGTGGCCGGCACCGGCCCGGTGGGCCAGCGTGCAGCGGGGTTGCTGGCGCATGGCGGGGCCCAGGTGGTGATCACTTCGCGCAAGCCCGAACAGGGCGACAAGGCCCGCCGCAGCATCGATGAGCGGTTCGGGGTCAAGGTCGAGTCGGCTACGCTATCCGATCCCAGCGGCGCCACGGCGCTGCTCGACGGGGCGGATATCCTGCTCAGTTCCGGGCCGGCCGGCGTACTGATGGTGCCAAAGGCTGCCTGGGCCGATCGCAGCATCAAGGTCGCGGTCGATCTCAATGCGGTGGCTCCACTGGGGATCGAGGGTGTCGAGCTCAACGACGCCGGCGAGACCAGAAATGGCGCCAAGGTCTACGGCGCGTTCGGGGTGGGCAACTTCAAGACCAAGCTGCACAAGCGCTGCGTGGCCCAGCTGTTCGAGCGCAACGACCAGGTGCTCGATGCCGAAACGATCGCGGCCCTGGCCCGGAGCATGACCTAGGTTCGCGGTCCCGGGACTTCGGCCGACTCACTCCCGATGCCGCGCGTCCTTGGACTCGATCCCGGCACCGTCTCGCTCGACTGCTGCGGCATCAATGACGGCAGGGTGTACCTGGAATGGACCCTGCCCACCGCCGAAGCACTGGCCAATCCCGAACAGCTGCTCGAGCGCCTGGTGGAAGCCGGCCAACCTGACCTGATCGCCGGGCCATCGGGATACGGACTGCCGCTGATCCATGGATCGGACTTGACTGAACACCAGATCCGGCTGGCGCTGCTGCCCGATCGGCGTTCTCCGGCCGGGTTGGGCGGACTAAGCGGGTTGATGCGACTGCTTGCCGGGTCCGGATTACCGGTGGTGTTCACCCCTGGCGTGGTCCACCTCCCGACGGTGCCCGAGTACCGGAAGCTCAACCGGATCGATCTGGGCACCGCCGACAAGGTGGCCGCCGCCGCGCTGGGCATCGCCGATCAAGCTGTGCGGCGGGGCTGCGCCCCCGACCAAACTTCATTCGTGCTGTTGGAACTCGGGGGCGCCTTTTCGTCGGTGCTGGCCATCAGTGATGGACAGGTCGTCGACGGGATTGGCGGCACCGCCGGTCCGATGGGCTGGCGATCTGGAGGTGGGTGGGACGGAGAGGTGGCCTGCCTGTTCGAGCATGTCGGCAAGGCGGATCTTTTCCGGGGCGGTGTAGAATCCGTCATGGCCGCGGGGCTTCCGCGGCCAGCTGCATACCGCGCCTATATCGAGAGCGCGGAAAAGGCGGTGCGGCAGATGCTGGTCAACGTGCCCCAGCCCCATGAAATCCTGGTCACCGGGCGGCACGCGCTCGATTCCGAGTTTGCCGCGGGATTGGGCGAGAAGCTGAGCCGACTTGCGCCGGTCAGGCAGTTGGCGGGATTCGCCGGCACGGCCAAGGCCGGAGCCCAGGGCGCGGCAGTCCTGGCCGATGGCCTGGCCGGGGGCACGTACCGCGGTGTGACCGATGCGCTGGGGCTGCGCGATTGCCGGGGAACCGTGCTTGATCACCTGCTAGGGCTCGAACCCTCGGTAGCCCTCAAGTGGCTCGAAGCCCGGTGAGCCCGCTGGCGCGGGTCCTGCTTGCCGGGGTGTCGACCCGGGCCCAGGCTGCCTCCGCGATCCGCGCCGGTCATTCAGTTGCCGCCGTGGAATCTTTCAGCGATCTCGACCATCCCGCCGCTCCAAACCTGATCTCGCTCGAACATGACTTGAGAGTACGATTCAGCGCCGCCCGGGCGGCCGAGGCCGCGCGCAGCCTCGAGGCGCCGGTGGCTTGCTACGCCGCCGGATTTGAAAATGATGGAGCCGCCGTCGCGGAGCTGGCGCGGGGTCGGGACCTCTGGGGCAATCCGCCGGCCATCCTGGCCCGGGTCCGTAATCCGCTTCTGCTGCGTCGAGCCCTGGTTGCGGCCGGACTTCCGAGTCCTGCGGCAAGGGGGTCGATACCACCACCGACCGGGAAATGTGACTGGTTGCTCAAGCCACGACGATCGGGGGGCGGGCAGCGAATCCGGTCATGGCACCGCGAGGAACCGGTGCCACGCTGGGGATACCTGCAGGAAAGAATCAGCGGGCAGCCGGGGTCACTACTGTTCGTGGCGGATGGGCGCCATGCCGTGCCGATTGCCCTGACCCGGCAACTGATCGGCGACCAGCGGTTCGGCGCATCCGGATACCGCTACGTTGGCAACCTGGTGGGTTCGGCCATGACCCCGTTGTTCCCGCGGGAGGCCGAACTGCTGGCGGCGGCTGTTCGAATCGCCGAAGTCGTCACCCGCGCATTTGGCCTGATCGGAGTGAACGGAGTGGATTTCATGGCCAGGAGTGGCGTACCGTATCCGCTCGAGGTCAATCCCCGCTGGACCGGCGCCATGGAAGTGGCGGAGCGAGCCTACGGCCTGCCGTTGTTCGAGTGGCATCGGGAAAGCTGCGCCGGCAGGCTGCCGGCATTTTTGCTCTCCGAGGCACGTCGGCGCGGCCAGGTGGAGGGCAAGGCGATTGTCTTCGCGCGGCGAGCGCTTGTCGCTGGCGATACTGCCCGCTTGCTTGGGTCGGATTGGGTCGCCGACCTGCCTCGGCCCGGTGACCGGATCAAGGCCGGGCACCCCATCTGCACGGTGTTTGCGACCGGCGGCGATGAGTCGGCCACGGTGCGGGGGCTGCTGGCCGCACAACAGCGATTCCTGCTGCGGACCCGGTCGCTGCGGGAGCGGGCCGCGTGAGCCGGTTCGAATCGGTGACCTGCCTGGGATGCGGCTGCAGCTGCGATGATATCGCGGTAACGGTCGACGGGACCCGGATCGCGAATGTTGAACGGAGCTGTACCCTGGGCACGAAGTGGTTCGGCGATGGGAGTACCGCCCAGTCGGCGCGGATCGGTGGCAGGGTGGTCGAGCCTGAGGTGGCGTGGGCCGAGGCTGGCAGCCGTCTCCGAACCTCCTCGGCGTCGGGCCGCGCCCTGGTCTATCTCGCCGCTGAGGTCACCACTGACGGGCAGCGCGCCGCGGTGGCACTGGCAGACCGTCTGGGTGCCCGGATCGACAGCGTCAGTTCGGATACCATTGCCCGGGGCATCCTGGCCGCGCAGCGGCGCGGACGGAGCAGCGCCACCCTCGGCGAACTGCGTGACCGGGTTGACCTGGCGGTGTTCTGGGGCGTCGACCCGGCCGACCGATATCCCAGATTCCTGGAGCGCTACCTGCCACGGGCCGGACGTCAGTTCATCGCGGTGGATGTTGGCGAAGCCAGGGGCCCTGCCGATGCTGACCAGCGATTGATCGTGTCGGCGGCGGAAGAGCTCGGCGCGCTGGCGGTCATGCGGGCGGCGGCCGCGGGGCGGCTTCCTCCGGGGCTCGAGGGGCCGATGGCCGCAGCAGCGGAAATTGGGAAACGATTGACTGCGGCCAGGTATTGCGCGGTGATCCATGACGCCGAGCCGGGTGCGATTGCCCCCAATCCGGAACGGGCCGAAGGGTTGATCGGGCTGACGCAGGGACTCAATACACCAACGCGGGCTGCACTCTGTGGATTGCGGGCGGGTGGTAACCGGATGGGTGCTGACCAGGTACTGACCTGGCAGACCGGATTTCCGATGACGGTGGATTTTGCCGGCGGTGCGCCGCGGTACCAGCCGGCGCGGCCGGCATCCGCGCTACTGGCGGCGGGGGCAATCGATCTGGTGGTGGTGGTCGGTGACTACCACACGCTTCCGCCTGGCGTTGCCGGGGCCCTCGACCCGAACCGGACCATCGTGATCGGTCCCAATGCCACTGTGACCGCGCCCCCGGAAGCCATTGCCATCGACACCGGGCGGGCGGGAATTCACGAGGGCGGCACCGCGTTCCGGCTGGATGACGTGCCGCTTCCGGTCACGGCGCTGCTGCCAGGACCGCTGACGATCGAGCGGGCAGTGCGCCAGCTGCAACAGGCTGCCACGGTGGCCCGATGAGTTCGCTCCGGATTCAAGGCGGCAAGGTGCACGATCCCGCCAACGGGATTGACGGCGCGGTGCAGGATATCTGCATTCGCGATGGCCGGATCGTCGATGCACTGCCGGCTGACGCACCAATCATGGACGCCCGGGGATTGGTAATCATGGCCGGTGGGGTCGATATCCATTCGCACGTGGCCGGGGGGAGTTGCAACCAGGTCCGGCGACTGCTGCCGGAGGAGCACCTGGCCGACCCGGCACCCGCGCCGCACCTGGTTGACGGCGAGCCACAGCCGAGGTCGGGCACGGGCGGGACCGTTCCCACCACCTTCACGACCGGGTATCGCTACGCCGGGCTGGGCTACACCACCGTGTTCGATGCGGCGGTGCCGCCGATCAGTGCGCGACACACGCACCACGAGCTCAATGACACCCCGATTCTCGACACCGGCTTCTACGCCCTGCTCGGCAACGACCGGTTCCTGCTGGACCAGATCGGGCGGGGCGAACGGGAAAAGGCGCGCGAGTATGTGGCGTGGCTGCTGGGCGCCACCGGCGGCTACGCCGTGAAGATCGTGAATCCGGGCGGAGTCGAGCAATGGAAGAACGGGGGCCGGAATGTGGCCACCCTCGATGATCCCGTCGGGCCCGGAAAGACGACGGCACGCACCATTCTCGAGACGCTCACTGATGCGGCCAACGTCCTCAAGCTGCCGCACCCGGTGCACATCCATTGCAACAATCTGGGCCAGGCCGGGAACGTCGCCACGACGCTGGCCACCATGCAGGCGCTGGCGGGAAAGCGCGCCCACCTGACCCATCTCCAGTTTCACGCCTACGGCGGGGGCAACGGCCAGCCATGGTGTTCGGCCGCGCCGCAACTGGTCGAATTCATCGATGGGCACCCGGAACTCAGCGTGGACGTGGGTCAGGTGATGTTCGGCAACGCGACGACCGTGACCGCCGATTCGCCGGTCGAATATCTGCTGTCGGCCAGCACCGGCCGGAAGTGGATCAACGTCGACATCGAGCTGGAGACCGGCTGCGGCATCGTGCCTTACACCTACAAGGAAAAAGCCGCCGTGTCTGCGCTGCAGTGGGCCGTGGGTCTCGAGTTGTTCCTGCTGTCCAAGGATCCGTGGCGGGTGGTGCTGTCGACCGACCATCCCAATGGCGGCACCTTTCACAGCTACCCCCAGCTGATCCGCCTGCTGATGGACCGGACCTGGCGGGACGATGTGCTCAAGGGGGTGAACCAGAAGATGCTGGCCGGCAGCAAGCTGCTCGATGGGCTGAGCCGGGAGTTCAGCCTCAATGAGATCGCGATCATCACCCGGGCTGGACCGGCGCGGCAGCTGGGCCTCACGAACAAGGGCCACCTGGGGGTCGGGGCAGACGCGGATATCACGCTGTATTCGCCGGACCCGGACTTCTCGAAGATGTTTTCAACCCCGAGGTTCGTGCTCAAGGGCGGGATTCCGGTGGTCGAGGAGGGCCAGCTCCGGCGGGCGCCGCAGGGACGGCGGCTGATGGTTGCGCCGGCCTACGATGCGGCGATCAAGAAGGATCTGGCCAAGTACTTCGAGGCTCACAGCAGCGTGGCGCTGGCCAACTATCCGGTCAGCCGTGAGCTGATGGGCGCTGGAGAGCGGCAGTAGATGGAGATCCGCGGCGTCTTCATCGAGGACACCTTTGCCGAGGCGTTCAGCATGCGGGTGGCGAGGGTGATCGTCACCGCCCGGAACGAACGCTGGCTCCGGGCCGCGACCGACAAGTTCACCGGCTTCGCGACGTCGGTGATTGCGTGCAAGTGCGAGGCAGCGGTGGAAGGGTGGCTTGCCCCCGCCGAGACGCCGGACGGGCGGCCGGGAGCCAAGATCCTGCTGTTCACGATGGCGAGTGCCGACCTGCCCAAGCGGCTGGTGGAGCGGGTGGGCCAGACCGTGCTGACGTGTCCAACCACGGCCTGCTTTGACGGGCTTCCCGACGCGCCGGACAAGGTCAAAGTCGGTGGCAGCCTGCGCTTCTTCGGCGACGGATTTCAGTCGAGCAAGATGGTTGGCCCTGAGCGGTTCTGGCGGATCCCCGTCATGGAAGGGGAATTCCTGGTCCAGGAAAAGTTCGGCATGCTCCGGGCCATTGCCGGCGGCAACTTCCTGATCGGTGCCGAATCGGCGGACGCCGCGCTGGCGGCAGCGGAGGCGGCCATCGACGTGATGGATCCGCTGCCGGGCGTGATCATGCCATTCCCCGGCGGGGTAGTGCGGAGCGGCAGCAAGGTCGGCAGCCGCAAATCAAAGACGATGATCGCCTCGACCAACGATGCCTACTGCCCCACCCTGCGGGCAGTGACCCCGACTTCGTTGCCCGACGGGGTCAACTCGGTGCTCGAAATCGTGATCAACGGTCTCGACGCGCCGCTGATCGAGAACGCGATGCGGGCCGGCATCCTGGCCGCTTGCCTTCCCGGCGTCCGGTTCATCACCGCCGGCAACTACGGTGGCAAGC
The DNA here is from genome assembly GCA_039930765.1 of Gemmatimonadota bacterium. GTDB lineage: Bacteria > Gemmatimonadota > Gemmatimonadetes > Gemmatimonadales > GWC2-71-9 > DATEHG01. The sequence continues at coordinate 29,765 of JBDTTF010000252.1, forward strand.
TCGGTCCCCACCACTTCCAGCTGCACCAGATCCTGGCCGGTGTTTCGTGAGCGACGCGATCACGTTGACCCCGAAATCGCCATTCAAGGGCCTGATCAGTGGGGAGGCGCTGGCCCCGGACCGGCTGGCTGCGCTCTCCGGCAGCCAACTCAGCGCGCTGCTGCTTCCGGTCGAAGGTCAAGGCACCGTCGCGCTGGCTGACCTCTGCCGGATCGAGGGCGATGGGGCAACCACCCTCCGCTGCGACGGCGACTGGAGCGCGGTCAGTGGCCTCGGCAGCGGCATGGCCAGCGGCCGCCTGGAGTTCACCGGGAACTCCGGCAGCGACCTCGGAGTGGGAATGCAGGGTGGTGTGATCGTGGTCCGCGGCGATGCGGGCGCCAACATTGGCGGGGCGCCGGCCGGCGCGAGCAAGGGGATGACCGGCGGTGAAATCATCGTCTTCGGGCGGGCTGGCGCCAACGCCGGCTGCCGGATGCGGCGCGGGATGATCTACGTCGCCGGTGCGGCGGGCACCGGAGCTGGTCAGTCGATGATCGCGGGTACCCTGGTGCTGGGCGCCGCCGCGGGCAACAACCTCGGCCTCTGGAACAAGCGGGGGAGTATTGTTGCCCTGGGTCAGGTGGCAATCCCGGTGACCTACGGCTACGCCTGCAGCTACCATCCGCCAGCCGTTCCACTACTCTTGGGCCGGCTGGCCCGACTGTATGGCGCCCCGCTCACTCCGGCACAGGCCGGCGGCCAGTACCGGCGTTACAGCGGGGACCTGGCGGAGTCAGGCAAGGGAGAAATTCTGGCATGGATGGCAGCGTAGCGAGTCTGAACATGAACGAGCGGGCCTGGGCGCTGGCCGACCTCATGGACGAGGAGGCCGATGCGCTGCGGGTCCGGGTGCATCACCTGCCGGGCGGCGCTCGAGTGATTGATGCCGGAATCGAAGTGCCTGGCGGACTGAGTGCCGGCCTGATGATGTCGGAGCTCTGCCTCGGTGACCTGGGCGACGTGTCCGTCACCACCCTCCATCTCGGGGGCCGCAACTGGCCCGGGCTGCTGGTCCGGACCGACTTTCCGGCGGTGGCCTGCATGGCCTCGCAATACGCCGGCTGGGCCATCAATCCGCCCAACTACTTCGCGATGGGCTCAGGCCCGCTGCGGGCGCACGCCCGGGTCGAGAAGGAACTGTTTGCCAAGCTGGGCTACAGCGAGCAGGCAGACCGGGGCGTCCTGATCCTCGAGGGCCGGACGCTGCCGACCGATGCAGTGGCCGAGTGGGTCTGCAAGAAGGCCGGGCTGACAGCGTCACAGATCACCTTCGTCATTGCGCCGACCGCCAGCCTGGCCGGACTGACCCAGATCTCGGCGCGGGTAGTCGAGACCGGGCTGCACAAGATGGAAACGCTGGGATTTGACCTCACAAAGATCATCAGCGGGATGGGCACCGCTCCGCTTTCCCCGGTGGCCAGGAACGATGGCCGCGGGATCGGGCGGACCAACGACTGCATCCTCTATGGCGGCCAGGTGCACTATACCGTGGATGCCAGCGACGACGAACTTGCGGCGCTCGCGCCCAGGGTGCCGGCCAGCGCTTCCCGGGACTACGGCCGGCCGTTCTACGAAATTTTTGAACGCAATGGCAAGGATTTCTACAAGATCGATCCGCTGCTGTTCAGCCCGGCCGAGATCCGGCTGACCAGCATCACCAGCGGCAAGACGTTCAGCGCCGGCGAAGTCAACGCCGCCGTGCTCGAAGAATCACTGTATGGCAGCTCGAAGTAGCTCGATTCTCAACCCCTCGCGAGGATTTACCATGCGTCGCCTTCTGGTTTCCGCTCTCCTCATGGCCGTGGCGGCCTGCGCCAAGCCGGCTGAAAAGCCGGCGGCCGATACCACCGCCATGGCGCCGGCCCCGGCTCCGGCACCGCCGATGGCCTACGTCGCGGTCATCTACCACACCCCGAAGAGCGCCTCGGCCTTCGAGAAGTATTACTGGAGCAGCCATATCCCCATGGTTGGCACCAAGCAGGCCGAAGTGGGGTGGGTGGCGGCCGAGCTGACCAAGTTCGATCACAATCTCGACGGCAAGGCGCCCTCCGAGTACCGCCAGGCGGTGCTGTGGTTCAAGTCGATGGCCGATCTCGAGAAGGGGATCGCGACGCCCGGCTTCAAGGCCATCGGCGATGACCTCAAGAACTTCGCCACCGGCGGCCTGGTCGGGCTGATCGGCACCGAAACCGGGCAGCATGCCGATCTGCTCGCTGGCGACACCACCTCGTTCGTCACGGTGATCTACAAGACCCCGACCGACGCGGC
>JBDTTF010000253.1:0-4528 GCA_039930765.1 Gemmatimonadota bacterium
AGCGAAAAGCGAAAAGCGAAAAGCGAAAAGCGAAAAGCGAAAAACAATATCCGAAGACTGGTGGCTTCAGGAATTGTTTCAGTGCTTTGCGCCTTCGCGTCTTTGCGTCTTCGCGGTTCGCAGTTGCCGTTGCAGTTGCAGTTGCCGTTGCCGTTGCAGTTGCAATTGCCGTTGCAGTCGCAGTCGCAGTTGCAGTCGCAGTTGCTGTTGCCGTTGCTTCAAGAAAGAGGAACGAAGGGCGAGGAAGGCATTGCTGTTCTTTGCGCCTTTGCGGTTTCGCAGTTGCAGTTGCAGCTCACAAACGAAAGAGGAGGAGGCCCGGTCGGCCCCCTCCTCCTTCCTGCAGCGTACGGCTTACGGCTTATGGCATAGAGCTATTGCTGGCAGCTCCCCTTCGGATCCGGCTTCGGCTGGTCGACCACCACCCGGTGATCCAGGTCCGCCACATGCACCGCAATGTCGGCGATCAGCTTGTCTACCTGCATCATCCGGCCGTAATCGATGTACTGCGGCTCGTCCGTCACCTGGTGATAATCCGAGTGGCCGCCGGTGGTGAAGAACGCGATCGGGATGCCGTAGCGGGCGTATTCGTAGTGATCGCTGCGGCAGTAGATGTTCATCGGGTGTCCGTTGGCATCCATCCCGTAGTCGAACACCATCCCGTGCTTGCCGTCCTTGTTCACCTTCTCGATCAGGTCGCCCAGTTCGGTGCTGAGCCGGTGGGAGCCGACCACCTGCACATAGTTCGGCCCGCCCCGCAGCACTTCCCCGTCCTTCGATTTGCCGGTCACATCCCACGCATCGCCGCGGCCGACCATGTCGATGTTGAGCTGGGCCACGATCGAATCCCGTGGCACCGTCGGATGGTCCGTGAAGTAGGCCGAGCCGAGCAGCCCTTTCTCCTCGCCTACGTGCCAGACGAAGATGATCGAGCGCTTGGGCTTGGTCTTCATCGAGCTCAGCTTCTCGGCGATTTCGAGCACGCTCACCGAGCCGCTGCCGTCATCGTCAGCGCCGTTGGAAATCGAGTCCTGGCGCATGCTATTGGGGTGAGCCGAGCGCCACGCCGCCAGCGAGGTGTTGACGGCCGTCTGCTCCTCGGGGGTGGCCTGCTTGCCGCCATCTTCGGCGCCGCCGGGGCGCACGATGTGGAGGAAGATGCGCATCGAATCGTGGTCGACCGGCCGGTGGTTGAAGCCGATATGATCGTTGTGGCCGCCGATGGCGACGTACTCACCGGCCAGTTTCGGATCGCTGCCCGGCAGGATGCCGACCACGTTCCGGGCCGGGAACGGCACCGGCGCGATGTCCACCTTGAGATCCAGCGAAGTCGGCTTGCCCGCGGTACCGGCGGTGAGCTGATCGAGCGGGGTGTCGAACAGCTTGGCCGCGCCGGCGGCCGTCACCAGCACCAACGGCTTCGGGGCCGTCGGTGGCGCATTGGCCGGATCGTCGACAAAGGTGCCCGGCCGGCTGAAGAAGGCCATGTACTGGTCCGGCACCACGATCGCGATGGCGGCCGCGGTCGGTGCGCTGCGTGAGGCGCTGCGGGTGGCTCGGCGGGCGGCGGGGCCGGTCGGCAGCATGAACACCACCAGCTTGCCGCTCGCGGCTTCAGGGGTGATCATCGTCGCGCTGTCACCCAGTGAACCGCCCCAGACCACCGGCGCCTCGGCCACTGTGGTCGAGAGCTGTGAGTTGGATACCCACTCGGTGCCGAACGCCAGCGGTGCCCCCGCCACCTTGAACGACGAACTGGAGTCGATCGCCCGGGTCTTGAATGGCAGGGTCTGGAAGAAGCTGCCGTTGTCGCCCGCCGGCTTGAGCCCGAACCGCTGGGCCTCCGCGGCGATATAATCGGTGCCCTTCACGTTACCGATCGTCCCCGCCTCGCGACCACCCATCGAATCGTCGGCCAGGATATAGAGACGAGTCATCAGGTCATTGACCGTGATGTCCGCCTTGGTTTTTTCGGGGGTGTGTTTCAGAGGAAGCTTGGTGTCCGGCACCGGCACGATGGTGATCGGCTTCGGCGCGGACGTATCGGCGCCCTGGGCCACCGCAAGCGCGGGCGCCAGCAGGGCAATGGCGGTGAGAACGATTCGTTTCATTATGGGATGTCGCCGGGCTATAGGGAGTGGAGACGATTAACGCGGTAGGTACGGAGGTGGCCGGGGATTCGTTGCAAACTGGACTGCAGGAGATGGCAGATGGAAGATGGAAGATGGGAGATGGGCCAGGACGAGGGGTAGTTCCCCTCTCCCCTCTCCCATCTCCTCTCTCCGGAGTTCAGCCGAGGTACTTGTAGGTAATCCCCTTCTCCTGCGCCTTGGTGATCGCCACGACCATGGCTGGCACCACGACCACCTTGGGCAGCAGGTGGGCCAGCAGGTCAGCCTTGATGTCCGCCGGCTTGCCCGCCCCGCCGGCCGCCAGCTTCCCGACCCAGAAATCGAGCGCGTTGTTGCAGAGGATGAAGGTGGTTCCCCGCGCCTGCAGCGCCTCGATGGCCACGTCGAGCATGCCGAAGGCGATCGTATCGCCCGGCTTGGGGTGGGCGAACATGTTGCGCTTGAGCGGCGCCTTGGTGGCGGGATCATTGATCGACAGCGCGGCGCCGAACGGATACTTGACCCACATCTCGTCACTGAAGCCCAGCGGAATGGTCTTTCCATATAGAGTGCTGACGGCGTTCAGTTCCGCGTCCTTCATGCCGTAGGTGTCGCGCCAGGTATTCAACCAGTTGCGGATGTGCAGCAGGCCGATGCCATCGTCCGGTGTCGGCATGTCGAACAGGCAGCGGTGCTTGCCGGTGAGGCCGGCCAGCCACTTGTCGTCCTTGTCGATGTCCATCGGATCGATATGGCGGCCCGGTTCGGCGGCCGGTCCGGCGGGGAGCCCGGCCATGAGTCCGATTCCCATCGCGGCGCCGACCCGGCCCAGGAAGCCACGGCGGTGGGAAGATGAGGCGAGCAGATCGTCGAGCATGAGTTCCTCCAGGCTACGGGTGGTTCGACAAAGACAGCGACGCCATCACGGTGACGGCGATTTGCTGGACGTACTATCGCCCTTGTGTTGCACCGCGGTGGTCGGGTAGGCCACGTCGGGTGGCGGATCACCGCCGGGCCAGTCCATTTCCTTTCCCGGAAGGTCGGGCCTCGGCCTCGTCGTGAGGTACTTGGCCACGTCGAAGGCCTGCTGGTCGGTCAGCGACCCCGGCTTGTCGAACGGCATGTTGTACCGGATGAACGAAGCCGCCGTGCGGACCCGGGCCATCCCGGCACCGATGTTGAACGACTGCGGACCCCAGAGTGGCGTCGCAATCGCGGTGCCTTGCCCATTCGCCCCGTGACAGACGGCGCAGGTGGTCTTGAAGATCGACGCACCGGCAGTCGTATCTCCCGCGGTCACCGACAACTTGGGCAGTCCCTGTCCCTCAACGACAGCGCCCACCGGAATCCCGCGCGACAGGAACGCCATGTACGCCACGATGTCCCGCATCTCCCGGCTGTCTGCCGCCAGCGCAGAGCCATTCATGCTGCGGCGGAAACAGTCGTTGATCCGGTCCTCCAGCAGGTCGACTCCGCCGGTCCGGGCCCGGTACTGCGGAAACCGGCCGTACACCCCGATCCACGGCATCGCGTTACCGCGCCGCCCGTCATCAGGGTGACAGCTCACGCAGCGCAACCGGTTGCCCACATGATCCGGGAGGCTGTCCTTCGTCGCCCGCATCAGCGCCTGGCCTCGGCGGATCGAGCGCCCGACCACGTCGTTGGGAATCTCCGAATCGGCCGGGGCCCGGAGAGCGACGGGAGCGGTGGCAGGAGTTTGAGCGGGCAAGACAGCGGGGAAGACAACCAGCAGCGCCGCGATCGAAACCCATCGAGGCGCAGAGCGTGATCCGGTGCTACAAAAGAGCGCTCGCATTGGCCATCAGTTTAGACCTTGGGGCAGGCATCGGCAAGCTCAATCTCGAGGAATTCGCCCTCTCACCGCTCACCCAGTTGCAGTTCCCGCTAAAGACGACGCCTGCCCGGAGACGGATCTCCAGGCAGGCGGCGAATTGTTCTGCTTGCTAACGGCCAACGGCTAACGGCTAACGGCCCTCTTAGTACCGATAATGATCCGACTTGTACGGCCCGTCGCTCGGTACGCCGAGGTAGTCGGCCTGCATCTTGGAGAGCGGGGTCAGCTTGACCCCCAGCTTGCCGAGGTGGAGCCGGGCCACCTTCTCGTCGAGCTTCTTGGGCAGGACGTAGACCTTCTTCTCGTACTGGCCGGAGCTCTGGTGCAGTTCGATCTGGGCCAGCACCTGGTTGGAGAAGCTGGCGCTCATCACGAAGCTCGGGTGACCGGTGGCGCAGCCCAGGTTGAGCAGCCGGCCCTCGGCCAGGATCAGCACGCTGTGACCGTCGGCGAAGACCCACTCGTCGTACTGCGGCTTGATGTTGATCCGCTCGATCCCCTTGGTCTTCTTGAGCCCGGCCATGTCGATCTCGTTGTCGAAGTGGCCGATGTTGCCGACGAT
>JBDTTF010000254.1:0-2615 GCA_039930765.1 Gemmatimonadota bacterium
GTGGGGGCCGAAGAGCTTGCCAGAGTGAGCAGCGTGGCCCGCTTCCAATGGCCCCGACCCGGGTGAGGGGTGGCCTGGTCCCACCACAGACCGGGCCGAAGCATAGCACGATACACCGGGATCTCCGGGATCACCCAAGGCCTTCGAGTTTCAAAGGCGGGGAGCTTGACCGGCCGCCTTGGCAATTCCCTCGAGACAGATTGCTGTGCTGAAGGCCGGTGAACTCCACCAGTATCGGCGGGCCTCCGGCGGTTCGGGCCCGGCATAGAACACCTGATCCTCCCACCCCCCATCGGCCCGCTGGTGGTCGAGCAGGTACTGTGCGGCACGCCCAGACGCCGGGCTTTGCGCCAGCCCAAGGTTGCAGAGGGTACACAGCGCCAGCCCGGTCTGCAGATCGTCACCGAAGGATCCGTCGGCCCCATGTCTCGCCAGCGTTTTCCGGATCATCGCCTCGCGGCACTGATTGAACCCGATGACGCCGTGAAAGTAGGCCCTTGAAACCATGTAGTACAACGAGAGTTCGTCGAGATAGTAGTAAGTGCTGGCCAGCTCCGCGTCCCCGAGGATGATCAGATTGATCAGCCCCACGGCCCGGTCGGTGTGCGGCCCCGGCCCGAGATACAGCGCCACGTTGGCATTGACCACACTGTCCACGTTATTGACCTCGTCGGGGCCGCAGACCCAGGTCTTGAACATTCCGCTGGCGGCACGATTGGCGAGAATTGCGGCCTGATTCACGGCGCCGAGGCGGTCGGGCGCGAGCAGTCGCAGAGTAAAGGCGGCGCAGCAGGTATCATCCAGGTCGGGAACCAGTACCCAGGGATTGCGGGCCGTCGTGTATCGCCAGAGACCATCCGCAGTCCGCTCTCGCTCGAGAAAGGCCAGCCCCCGCTCCAGGGCCGGCCTCGCCTCATCGGCGTTGGTGTGAGCCAGTGCGTACAGCACGAAGCTGGTAAAGAAGGGAGTGCCGTTGAAGCTGCCGGTGGCAGGATCGTGCCTGGCGGTCCGCATGTAGCTGGGGAATTCGCCGTCGGGCTCCTGGCAGTCGATAATGAATGAGACCGCCCTGGCCATGGCCGCGCGGGTGGCGGCGCTCACGGAGCGGAGGCCGAGGGGCTGGCCTTGAGGAAATCCCGAGCCAGCCGAGAGTGTCATGGTACCGAAGCATACAGAAGCGGCCCTTCGAATGCTTCGAAGGGCCGCCTGTTTCCGAACCCCGCTACTCGACGGTTAGCGTGGCCTTCATGGTCGGATGGAAAGTGCACATGTACTGCCACTGGCCAGCCTTTTTCGGGACGAAACGGGCGCTGTCTCCCACGGCAATTGACCCGGTGTCCCAGCCACCCTTGCCGGTGGCGGTGGCGGTATGCGGAACCAGGTCCCGGTTGAGCCACACCACCGTATCCCCCACCGAGACGGTGAGGGAGGGCGGCTGAAACGCGATGCCGGTCAGCTCGACGAGCTTGCTGGCCGGCCGGGACGAACTCCAGCCGCTGGCCGCTGCGAAGCCAATGGCGCCAACCGCGATCAGCGGCGCCACCGTTTCGAGTGCCAACAGCCGGCGCACCTTCACATGCCCTTGTTGAGCGAGGCGCTGAGCATCCTGGCATGCTCGAGGTGGGCCGCAAAGGCTGGCCGGACCGCCACCAGCAGCTTCTTGAGCTCGGCGTTATCGGTGGTCGGGATCAGCAGCTGATCGAGCGCATCGAGTACCGCCTGGTGGTAGGCCACTTCACGCTCCATATAGGCCTTGTCGAACGCCGTGTCCTTGAGCGGCACCAGCGCTTCGTGGGCCTTGGCCGCGCCGGCCAGCAGCGACTGACTGACCGCATTGTCCTTCGGGGTCACGCCGAGTTTGCCGGCCAGGGCAACGGCCTGGGCATTGACCGCACCATGATCGGTGATCATCAAGCCAGCAAACTTCTTGACCTCGGCGTTGCTGGTGCGGGTCTGGGCGTACTTGGCGGCGTCGATATCAATGGTGTTGGCGGTGACGGCCACGTGGGCCACTTCAGGGTCCGTCAGATCCTGGGAGGCCTGAGCCCGGAGGGCCGTCGGCGCCACCAGGGCGGCCAGGGCAAGGACAAGCAGAGTGGGGTGTCGGTAGGACATGAGAACCTCGGATGGTGAGTGTGTTCGGACAGTGAAGTGGCCCAAGCTATTGCCTAAATCACCATTTGTCAATAAATAATGGTGATTAGTAGACAAACTCATGCTATTACAGTACTTTCATGATCATGCACAGGGCCAATCGATGAACTGGCTGGAGAAATTACTGGGGGAATCACAGGTCAATCTGTTGCGAATCCTCCGTCGATCGCAGCAGACCATCACCTCGCTGGCGGCCAGAATGGGGTTGACTGACAACGCGGTCAGGACCCACATCGCCACCTTGAGCCGTAACGGGCTGGTGATCGAGGCCGGCAGCCAGCGCGACACCGGCGGCAAGCCCGCCCGGATGTACGATCTCAGCCGCCAGGGAGAGGAACTCTTTCCCAAGGCGTATGCCACGATCCTGTCAGAACTGATTGGGCAGATCGAAGCCAGCGAGGGTCAGGAGCGGGTGGTGGAACTGCTCCGCGCCGTCGGGGTCCACGCCTCGAAGGGAGTTC
>JBDTTF010000255.1:0-30250 GCA_039930765.1 Gemmatimonadota bacterium
TCCGCCCGTCCGCCCGTCCGCCCGTCCGCCCGTCCGCCCGTCCGCCCGTCCGCCCTATATCAGCCCCTCGCGCCGCATCCGGCCAATCTGATCAAACCTCTCTTCATGCACCGCCAGCACCTCGGCCGGCGAGACGGTCGCGGTGCCGGACTTGGCCACCTCGATGCCGGCGGCATAGGTGGCCAAATGGGCGGCCTCGACCAGGGTGGCGCCGGCGGCGATGGCGGTCCCAACCCAGGCGGTCACCGTGTCTCCCGCACCCGACACGTCATACACTTCGCGCGCGATACTCGGGATGTGGGTGATCTTCCGGTCCTTGGTCGCCAGCAGCATGCCATCAGCCCCGAGGGTCAGCAGCAGGTTGTCGACCTTGAGCCGCTCCAGCGCCTGGGGAATGGCGTTCTGGTGCTTCAAATCCATCGCGGCGCCCATCGCCGCTTCCAGCTCCCGTCGGTTGGGTTTGAAAACGGTGGCCCCTTCATATTCAAAGAACTGGCGGAACTTGGGGTCGACCACGGTCGGGATGCCGCGCTTGCGGGCTTCTTTGAGCGCGGCCTTGATGACCTTCGGGGTCAGCGCGCCCTTGTTGTAGTCCTCCAGCAGCAGGGCGTCGGCCCCTTCGAGCGCCTCCGCCAGCCGGGCAGTCAGCTTGTCGCACTCGCCATCGTCGAGCAGGGTGTCCACCTCTTCATCGATACGCACCACCTGCTGTCCCCTCGCTACCACCCGGGTCTTCGATGTCGTCGGCCTGCCTGCCAGGTTGAGCAGGTAGCGGTCATCCAGCCGGCAGGCGGCCATTTCCTGCCGCAATGCGCTGCCGTCCTGATCGTCCCCGACCACGCCAACCAGGCATCCGGTCGCCCCGATGGCCGACACATTGGCCGCGACATTGGCCGCGCCACCCAGCGCCGAGCGTCGCTCGTGCACCATGACGACAGGCACCGGCGCTTCGGGGCTGAGCCGCTCGGTGTCCCCGATCAGATAGCGATCGAGCATGACATCCCCGATGACGACGATGCGTCTCTGGCTCATCTTCTCCAGCAGCTTGCCCAGCTTGTCGCGGGTAAAGGGACCTGGAATCGGGGTCTGTCTCACTTGAAGCTCCCTCGCCGGCTGAAGCCGAGCGTGGCAAAGAGGCGGCCCTCGAAACGATTGGCGCTGGCGCCGGTCTGGTGATCGAGGTTGGTGATATGATGAAAGGCGGCGTCGCCGCTGAGCCGGATCCCGCGCCAGCTGCCACTGGCGCCGAGTGCGGCGCGAAAGGTCGTCTCGACCACACCGACGAACAGCGTCGGCGTCGATGCGGAGATGGGCCCGCGGGGCGGGGAAGGATCGGCAAGATTGCCCTCGCCCTGGCGGAGGTAGGTCAGCTCGGGGGTCAGCAGCCAGGAGTTCCGCACCGGCACCCCGACCCGCACCGTGAGCTGGTCATTGCCACCGAAGTTGCGCCCGATCCCGACCCCGGCATCGACGAAGTTGTCAAACTGATTGGTGGTCCGGAACGCCAGACTCGACACCTGCGAATACAGTGCCCGCCACGACATCGATTGACCCAGCGGCCCGAACGCCGCGAGAGTCAGCGCATACCGATCGGGGTAACGATTCGGCCCGCTCCGGTGCTGGTATTGAAAGTCATCCAGCACCAGCTCGGCCTGCAGCGTCACTGCCCGCGCGGCCCGCCACGAGGCATCGAGTCCGACGATGACGTTGCCCTTGTCGCCCAGACCGTACTCATTGGTCAGCAGCAGCAGACTCACCGGATTGCGATACCGCCCATCGAAGTTCCGATCCACACCGGACAGCACCGTGGTCTCGAACAGCGCCAGCTGGAGCCGCTTCGACGCCCGGAAATCGAGCCGGTGGGCAAAGAAGTAACGGTGCACTACCTGTCCCAGTGAATCGGCCTCGTCGGCCAGCTCGGAGGCCTGGGCGCCGAGCTGAAACGGGCCGAACTGCGCGTCAATGCCGAAGGTGGGCCGGGGATAGCTCACGCTGCCCAGCGCCAGCCCGGTGATACCGACCGGCCCCCAGTTCTGGGCCATCTGGCCATAGAAGATCCGGGCCGGTTTCCACTGGGCACTGAGGTAGGCATCGACCATCCGGAGACTGATGTCGATGTTCTTCCGGCCATTCCAGTCCGGGTCATCCAACAGCCTGGGCTCAAGCGCCGGACGGCTGACCAGCACCAGCGGTCCTGCGGTCGCCTCAATTCCTACCTCGGCGTACGGCTGGATTCCGCCCTGGCCTTCAGGGTGAAGCGGATCCTGCCGGGCATGCGTGTAGGTCTGGAACCCACCACGCAGATCGACACCCCAATTCGATTCAGCACTCAACACTTCGAACTCGGCTTCCAGATGCCGCACCGATTCGGCCACTCCGGGCCCGGCGGTATCTGCCTCGGCCAGGACCCGGAGCAGATCGCTGCGGCGGAACGGCCGAATGAACGGACTGGGGTCCTCGAGTGCGCCGGTGGCGATCAGGTGCTCGATCAGCGGCAGCCGGGTGTCATCCAGCCCGATGTATCCCGAGACCTGGGCCGTAGCCAGCGCCGGTAAGGCGCTGAAGAGCAGGAACAGGAGGGTTGGGAGGCGGGGCATGGCGGGGTAAGGTAGTGGCAGGTCGCCGCCGGTCGCCAGCGGAGTTCAGTCACCCAAGTAGTGGACCGCTCCGCTATCTTTGGGAGCTATGGATTTCCGGATTGAATCCACCCGGGGTGAGCTGGTCGAATCGGTCCACCGGGTATCGGTCGCGGTCGTCGATTCGACCGGCCGGATGCTGGCGCGGGCCGGCGATCCGGCCCTGGTGTCATTCTGGCGGTCCGCCGCCAAGCCGTTTCAGGCCATGCCGTTGGTGGCGGACGGCGCGGCCGACCATTTCGGATTCGGACCCCGTGAGCTGGCCCTGGCCTGCGCCTCGCACTCCAGCGAGCCGGTGCACGCTGATCTCGCCGAGCAGATGCTCAAGCGGCTGGGGTTGTCGGAGCAGAACCTGGCCTGTGGTCCGCATCCGCCGCTGTCGAGTTCGCTGACCGACCACCCGAGCCGAGTGCCGGGCGGACTGACGCCGCGCTGGAGCAACTGTTCCGGCAAGCACGCCGGGATGCTGGCGCTGGCGCTGCACCATCAGTGGCCGACTGCGGGATACCAGCGTGAGTCGCATCCGGTGCAGGGCCGCTGCCTCGAAGCCATTGCCGAGTGGAGCGGCCAGCCTCGATCGACCATCCGCCTGGCGGTCGATGGATGCACCACGGTATGCCACGGCTTGCCGCTGTCCGCCATGGCGCTGGCCTACGCTCGTCTCGGGTCTTCTGAAGATGGTTCAGCCCGCCGGATTCGCGATGCCATGATGACCCATCCGATGCTGGTGGCCGGCACTGGCCGGCTGTGCACCGACCTGATGGCGGCGTATCCGGGAAGGATCCTGGCCAAGGTCGGCGCCGATGGCATCTACAGCGTCTCGCTGCCGGGTACCGGTTTCGGGCTCACGCTCAAGGTCGAAGATGGAGACATGCGGAGCGCTCGCCCGGCGTTGCTGGCAGTCCTCCGGCAGCTGGTCGAGCAAGGATTACTCACCTTGCCCGGCGGCGATTGGACCGCAGCCGTGGCGCACCATGCGGAGCTGCCCACGATCAATACCCGTGGCGCGGTTACCGGAGTGCTCCGCTCAGCTGGAGCACTGCATTTTTGAGCAGGATGATGGCGTCAGGATGATGCGGGACTTCAACCACCGGATGTTACTGTAGATGAAACAGCAGGATGCCCTCGACCCTCAGACCCTGTCACTGGTCCGCTTTGCGGCGGCGGTGGCCCAGGGGGACGAGCCCGATATCCGGGAGCGTGCCGATGATCTCCGCACCGACCAGGTGCCGGCGACTTGGGTCGAGGAACTGCTGCTGCAGTCGGTCCTGATGGTCGGCTATCCGCGGACGCTCGTGGCCCTCGGCATCTGGCGGAAGATTTCCCGGCTGCCGGCCCCGGCCACCGATCCTGACACCGACTACAGTCGGGCAGCCCTCTGGGCCGAGCGCGGGGAAGAGACCTGTCAGCTGGTCTACGGCGACAACTACAAGAAGCTGCGCGAGAATGTGAAGAGCCTGCATCCGGCCATGGACGCCTGGATGATCACCGAAGGCTACGGCCGGACCCTGGCCAGGCCCGGGCTCGACCTGCTGCGGCGGGAGCTCTGCACCGTGGTCCAGACTGCGGTGCTCGACACCGCTCGGCAGCTCCACTCGCACCTGCGCGGCGCGCTCAACGCCGGCGCCAGCGTGGAGCAGGTCGATGCCACCATGGCCGCGGTCAATCCGGTCCTGGCCTTCGACCATTGGAAACGAGTCAAGGAAATCTGGCGTGGGGTGCGGGACGACTGGAACCCGCTCGACTGATGTTCATCGATCAAGCGGTTGTCAAAGTCACCGCCGGTACCGGCGGCTCCGGCGCCTCCTCGTTCGCCCGCTTCAAGTACCGGCCCAAGGCCGGGCCTGATGGGGGTGATGGCGGCAACGGCGGCAGTGTCTACGTGCGGGCCGACAACAACCTGGCCACCCTGCTCGACTTCAAGTTCCGGCCGCTCTGGAAGGCCGAACGCGGCGAGCACGGCAAGGGAAAGACCCAGACCGGCGCCTCGCGCGAGGACATCTATCTGCCGGTGCCGCCGGGGACCTCGATCAAGGACAAGAACTCCGGCGAGGACCTCGGCGAAGTGCTGGAGTCCGGCGATACGATCCTGGTGGCCAAGGGCGGGCGGGGTGGACGGGGCAATGCCCGGTTCACCAGCCCGACCCACCAGTCGCCACGAGAATGGGAGCCGGGTGCCGAGGGCCAGGAGCGTGAGCTGATTCTGACCCTCAAGCTGATCGCCGATGTGGGACTGGTGGGTGAGCCGAATGCCGGCAAGAGCACCCTGCTGTCGGTCATTTCCGCGGCCCGTCCCAAGATTGCCGATTATCCGTTTACCACCCTCGAACCCAACCTCGGCGTGGTCGGGCTGTCGGGTTCGCGGACCTATGTGGTGGCGGACATTCCGGGAATCATCGAGGGCGCCCACGAAGGCAAGGGGCTCGGGCTGCAGTTCCTGCGGCACGTCGAGCGAACCCGGATGCTGGCGTTCCTGCTGCCGCTCGACAATCCTGACCCTGGCGTCACGCTCGAACTGTTGCGCAATGAAGTGCGGAGTTACAGCGCGGCACTGGCCGAGAAGCCGTTCGTCGTGGTGCTGACCAAGCGGGACCTGCTGCCCGAACAGGATGCGGTCCCGGAAGTCTCTGCCCCCGAGGCACTCGGCGTGCTGGCCATCTCCAGTGCCGCCGGCAGTGGACTCGAAGAACTCAAGGAGTTTTTATGGCGGACGGTCGGCCAGGTGAAGGCGGAGACTCCGGTGGAGGAGTTTCCGCTGTCGGAGGAGGAGATCGAGTTCGAATAGAGGACCGGGCTGCGTACGTAGCCCTTGCTTCGGTTCCGGGAATCGGTCCCAAACGACTGTCCGCATTGCTCAAGACCTTCGGTTCAGCGAACGGCGCCCTTTCGGCGCCGTTCGCGTTTTTGTGCCGAGTGCCCGGAATATCGAAGGCGGGCGCGACCGCGATCAGGGGGGCCAAGCTCGAGGTTGGAGTCAAGGTGCTGGAGCGGGTCGCCGAACTGGGTGGCCGCTGCTTGCTGCCGGATGACCCCGAATTTCCCGCCGTCTTGCGGGAAATTCCCGACGCGCCGATGTACCTGTTCGCCTGCGGGAGGCTGGAGTTGCTGGCGCTGCCTGCGGTGGCCATCGTTGGCAGCCGGGATCACTCACAGTACGGCGCCGACATGTGCCGGATGGTGGCCGAACGGGCCGCGCGGGCCGGTCTGGCCGTGGTCAGCGGTATGGCGCGGGGGCTTGATGCCGTGGCCCATCACGCCGCGCTGGATGTGAACGGCGCCACCATCGGGGTGCTGGGCAATGGATTCGGGGTCATCTACCCGGCTGCCAATCGGGCGCTGTACGAGCGGGTCTTTGCTGATGGGTTGATGCTCACCGAGTTTGCGCCCGGTGAGCGGCCCCATCACGGCAGCTTTCCAAGGCGTAACCGGCTGATCAGTGGCCTGGCGCGGGTAACGCTGGTGGTGGAGGCAGTGAAGGGCTCGGGAACCATGCTGACGGTGGAGTCGGCCCTGGGGCAGGGGCGTGACGTCATGGCCGTGCCGGGGCCAATTACGAGTGCCACCTCGGAGGGCACCAACCGACTGATCCGTGACGGGGCAGAACCGCTGCTCGAGACCATCGACCTTCTCCGGCACTACGGGTTGGCCGAGTCGGGCGGCGACACTCAGCCCACGATGCCACCAATCCCTGATAGCCACGCAAAATCGCTGGCAATCGTTGTTCCCGATTTTCTCTCGCCTGATGAAGTCACTGCATTCCAGCTGCTCAGCCGAGATGCCTTGCTGGCCGATGACCTGGCGCTGGCGATGACGAAGCCGGTGTCAGCGGTGCTTAACCTGCTCTGCGGGTTGGAGCTGGCGGGGCTGGTGGAAGGGCTGCCGGGGGGGCGGTATCGGAGGAAGAACTAGGCGGGGCAGGGGGGCAGGGGGGCGGAACTTCGCATCACACTTCATCCTGAGCGGCGCGGCGGCGAAGGGCCTGCCACAATCGCTCCGAGCTCCCGGGATGAGCGATTCACCATGGGTTCGTCGCGGTCGTACACTGCCCCGCTGCCCCCCTGCCCCCCCACCCCTATCTTTAGGAATGCACCTCTACCTCCACATCCCCTTCTGCGCCCGCCGCTGCAGCTACTGCGATTTTGCCATCGCGGTCCGGCGCGAGGTCCCCGCTCGGCGCTACGCCGATGCGGTTCTCCAGGAATGGGACGGGGTGCAGCCGGATGCCGCGTGGGAAATCTCAAGCTCTATAGACACGATCTATTTCGGTGGTGGCACACCGTCGCTGCTCGATCCGGTTGAACTGACGAGAATCCTGGCCGGGATCCGGCAGCGCCGGCCGGTCTCGACCGAAGCGGAGATCACCCTTGAAGCCAACCCGGATGACATCACGCCGGAGCGCGCCACCGCCTGGCGATCGATGGGAATCAACCGGGTGTCTCTCGGAGTGCAATCGTTCGAGCCGCGGGTACTGGCCTGGATGCACCGCACCCATTCCGCCGATCAGACCGCCCGGGCAGTTGCTGCACTCCGTGCCGCTGGCATCGAGAACCTGTCACTCGACCTGATCTTTGCGCTGCCGGCTGAGCTCACCCGCGACTGGTCCCGCGATCTCGACCTGGCACTGGCGCTCGAGCCATCCCATCTGTCACTGTACGGACTGACCGTCGAGGCCCACACCCCGCTGGCCCGCTGGGTCGAGCGCGGCGATACGCTGACCGGCACCGACGACCGCTACGCCGACGAATTCCTGCTGGCCGATCAGCGGCTCTCCGCCGCTGGCTTCGAGCATTACGAAGTCTCCAACTACGGCCGGCCCGGCCATCGAGCCCGCCACAACAGCGCCTACTGGCTGCGAGCTCCCTTCCTCGGCCTGGGCCCTTCGGCTCATAGCGGATGGGACCGGCAGCGGCGCTGGAACCTGCGGGAGTGGAGCGCCTGGGCCGACGCCATCGAGGGCAACACCTCGGTGATCGCTGGCAGCGAGACGCTGGATGATGACGCGCTCCAGCTGGAGCAGCTCTATCTCGGGCTCAGGACCACCGAGGGAGTTCCGACCGGCTGGGTTCCAGCCGCTGACCGGATGGCGTGGCAGTCTGCCGGTTGGCTGGCACCGTCAGCGGCTGACCGGGTAGTCCTCTCGGCGGACGGATGGCTCAGGCTCGACAGTCTGGTTGGTCACCTGCAACTCAGGACGGCGATATCATGAGTGCCAAGAAGACTGACAAACCATCGGACTCCCCACCACGCCGCATCGGCATGCGTCCGCTCGGCGCCGCTGCCCTGGCCACGCTGGCCTGGGGCGGCACCATGCTGCTGCGGATTCCGGAAATGTTCGGCTTCGAGGGCAGTCACGGGCTGCTGTACGCCGCGATCGCCGGCCTGGTGCTGGGCTTCACTCCGCTCCGCCAGCTGCTCTGGGTCTGGGCCGGCCTGCTGATGATCGTGATCCTGACGGTCGGATTCAGCCCGCTGTTTGAAGCCACGATCCGGGACTGGGTCCGGAGCGATCCCGATCCGATCCATCCGCCCGACGCAGTGCTGGTGTTTTCCGGCTCGGTCTCGGAGGACGGCCACATCGGTCAGGAGGCGGTCGACCGGCTGCTGACCGGTCTGGGTCTGGTCGAAAAGTGGCGCAAACCGCTGGTGATCTCGACGGTCCGTGACCGAATGTCGCCCGGGGTCAGCTCGGTGCTCGATCAGAACAGGATCATTGGCCTGTCGGCCGATTCGCTGGAGCTCTACCGGACCGATTCGGTGCATAACAGCCATGATGAGGCGCTGGCCTTTGCCACGCTGGGCAAGGCAAAGGACTGGCATACGGTGGCGGTGGTCACCTCCCCCCTCCACAGCCGGCGGGCCTGTGCCACCGTGGCGCATACCGGATTCACCGTGATCTGCCTGCCCTCGGAATCCCGGGGCTACAGCCTCGGACCCCGGGACGGCCCGACCGACCGGCTGGCGGCCTTTTCCGCCTGGCTGTACGAGCGGATCGGCTGGATCGAGTACGACTGGCGAGGGTGGATATAGCCACCCGCCAGAGTAGATTTAGGCCCCATGGCATCCCTCGACCAGCTGACGGAGCGGGAGTTCCGCGTCCTCGAAGCGGTCATCCAGACCTACATCGAGACCGCCGAACCCGCTGGCAGCCAGACCATTGCCCGCCGGTTCGGACTCGGCGTCTCTTCGGCCACCATCAGGAACACGATGGGTGACCTGGAAGAGCGCGGCTACCTCTTCCACCCCCACACCTCCGCCGGCCGTATTCCCACCGATCGCGCCTACCGCTGGTACGTCGACAACCTGATGCGCTCCGCGCCTCCCAACCGGGCCGATCAGCAGACCCTGTTGACCGAGCTGCCGACGTCGCGCAGCGCGGTCGAGGAAATCATCCGCCGGGCGGCCCAGGTGCTCGGCGTGCTGACCCAGGAGTTGGGGGTAGCGGTGGGGCCGGCGCTGGAGGAGACGGTCCTCGAGCGGCTCGAACTGGTGCCGGTCAGCAGCGATCGGCTGCTGCTGGTCTTCAATCTTCGAAGCGGCGCCATCCGGACCATCTTCGTCGAGGCGCCGGTGGCGGTGCCGGCCGAGGTGCTGGCCCGGGTGTCCCAGACCATCAACGAGAGACTGGCCGGTCATTCGCTGCGTGAAATTCGCGCCACCCTGTCGGACCGGCTGCGTGATGCCGCAGACAGTCACGAGGGCCGCCAGCTGCTCAACATCTTCATCGCCGAGGGCGATGACATCCTGAGCCGCGCCGCCGGCGGTGAGGAAGTGCTGCTCGGCAGCACCACGGTCCTGGCCGAGCAGCCCGAGTTTGCCTCCAACGACCGGATGCGCCACCTGCTGGCGCTGACCGACCGGCGCGACCTGCTGCGCGAGGCACTGGCCGCCCGCCGGGCCGAAGGAGTCAACATCACGATCGGTGGCGAGAATCTCGATCCCCGCCTGACCGGCTTTACCCTGGTTACCTCGTCCTACCGGGCCGGTGACCTGCGCGGAGTCATCGGCGTCCTGGGTCCGACCCGGATGCCCTACGAGAAGATCATTGGCCTGGTGGAGCACACCAGCCGACTGGTGGAAGGATTGATGGAGTGAGCGAGTTCTACGCGTTGCTGCAGGTGTCCCGCGATGCCTCCGAAGAGCAGATCAAGAAATCCTACCGGAAGCTGGCCATGGAATTCCACCCCGATCGTAACTCCGATCCCGGGGCGGAAGCCCAGTTCAAGGAAATCACCGAGGCCTACGAGTGCCTCAAGGATCCCCAGAAGCGGGCGGCGTACGATCGTTACGGCAAGAAGGGGCTGGGCGGCAACCGTGGCGGCGGGCCGCAGCACGTGGACCTGGCCGAGGCACTCAACATCTTCATGCGCGATTTCGGCGGCTTCGATTCGATGTTCGGCGCCGGAATGCGGGCCCAGACCGAAACCCGGAAGGGCCAGGACATCCGGGTCACCGTCAAGGTGACGCTGGCCGAAGTGGCCACCGGCGCCAAGCGGACCATCAAGCTCAAGACACTGGAACGCTGCGAGAACTGCAACGGCAGCGGCGCCAAAAAGGGCACCAAGCCCAAGCCCTGCGGCACCTGCGGGGGCTCCGGTGAAGTCCGCCGCGCGGCCCGGAGCCTGTTCGGCCAGTTCGTGTCGGTGAGTCCGTG
This sequence comes from Gemmatimonadota bacterium, assembly GCA_039930765.1. GTDB lineage: Bacteria > Gemmatimonadota > Gemmatimonadetes > Gemmatimonadales > GWC2-71-9 > DATEHG01. Next base: position 10,288 of record JBDTTF010000255.1, read on the forward strand.
CCCGACCTGCAACGGCGAGGGCAGCGTCATTGCCTCGATGTGCGACGATTGTCGTGGTGACGGCCGGGTCCGGGTGGAGCGCAGCGTGCCCGTGGACATTCCGGCCGGCGTGTCGGAGCAGAACTATCTGACGCTGCGGGGGCAGGGCGCCGCCGGCCCGCGCAACGGCCCCTCCGGTGATCTGCTGGTCATGCTCGAGGTCAAGGACGATGAGCGGTTCGAACGCGACGGCGACAACCTGATCCACGATCTTCCGCTGTCATTCAGCCAGGCGGCGCTGGGCCTCACCGCACCGGTGCCAACGCCCTATGGCAATGAGCACGTCACGGTGCCACCTGGTACCCAGACGGGCACGGTGTTCCGCCTGAAGGGCAAAGGGCTGCCGCGCCTGGGCCAGACCGGCAAGGGCGATCTCAACGTCCGGGTCCATGTCTGGACACCCGATTCGCTGACTGACGAGCAGGCCCGCCTGCTCCGGGAACTGGCCACTCACGAGGGTGAGGCGCCCCGCCGCGACGATGGCTTCTGGGCCCGCATTCGCGAGGCGCTGGGCGCGTGACCTGGTGGGCCATCGAGGTCCGGGTGGAAGCAGTGGACCGGTCCCGCGTGGCGGCCTGGCTGGTGAACGAAACGGGCCAGGCGGTGGAGGAACGTGACGACGGCTCGGTCATCTCCTTCGCCGAGGATGAATCGGCGGCCGAGTCTCTCACCGGCCGCCTGACCTCGGCTTTCGGCGCCGGGGTGAAGGTCCACCGGCATCCGCTCGACAACATCGATTGGTCCACCCGCTGGCGCGACGGACTCGGCCCCCGCCGGGTCGGGCGGCTCACGGTGGTGCCCTCCTGGGTCAACTACCAGCGCGCTCCCGACGAAGCGGTCGTGGTCATGGATCCGGAAACCGCCTTTGGCAGCGGCGAGCACGGTTCGACCCGTGCGGCACTGCGCCTGCTCAGCGATTGCCTGGTGCCCGGACAACTGGTGCTCGACCTCGGCAGCGGCAGCGGGATTCTCTCGATCGGCGCGGTGCGCCTCGGGGCGCGTCGAGCCATCGGGATTGAAGTCGATGAGGAAGCGCTGCCCGTCGCGGTGCGCAACGCCGCGGCCAATGGCGTCGCCGATCGGGCCCAGTTCATGATCGGCGATGCCGCCGACCTGGCTCCGCTGCTGGGACCCGCCGACCTGGTCATGTCAAACATCCTCCGCACGGTGAACGTGACGCTGTTCCCCGCCATTCGCGCCGCGCTCCGCCCCGGCGGCACCGCCATCTTCAGCGGGATGGAGGAGGGAGAGGCCGCCGAATTCCGCGCCTCGCTGGCGGTGGCCGACTTCACCATCCACAGTGAAGTGCTCGACAGTGGCTGGTGGGGCGTCGCGGCGACCCGGACATGATGGCGGTCCTGGTTGAGCCCGGGTCGCTGGCCGTCGGCAAGGAGGTGCCGCTGGCCGACGAGGAATCCAATCATCTCAAGGTGCGCCGGGCCAATAACGGCGCCACCATCCGGCTGCTCGACGGCGCAGGCACAATCGCTACGGGGTTACTGACCTGGCGCGGCAAGAAGGCGTCGGTGTCGATCGGGACGGTGGTGCACGTGGCCGAGCCCGCTCCATTGACGCTGGCGGTCGGCGCTGGAGACCGTGACCGGTTTGGCTGGGTCGTCGAAAAATGCGCCGAGCTGGGTGTCACGGACCTGATACCGCTGGCCAGCGATCATGCCACCGGAGTGGCCACCCGGATTCGCGAAGACCATATCGACAAGCTGGCGGTTCGGGCCCGGGAAACACTGAAGCAGAGTGGCGCCGCATGGGCGCCGCGGGTTCATCCGCTGCAATCGATCGAGCAGTGCAGTGCCATGGCCAGGCGCGGACTGCGCTGGCTGGCTCAGCCGGGTGGGGCGTTGCCGCCGGCCGCACTCGATGATGAGCCCATCACCATCGTCATCGGACCTGAAGGCGGATGGACCGAGCAGGAGCTCGGGCATCTGCTGGCACGCTTCGAGCCGATCGCGCTGGCGGCTCCAATTCTGCGGTTCGAAACCGCGGCGCTGGCCGCCGCCTCGGTGGTCGGTATCGCTCGCCTGCGAGGCGCCCGTGTCTGACTGCATCTTCTGCAAGATCGTGTCGGGGGAAATTCCGGCCAGGATTGTCAAGCGCAACGCCGAAGCCGTGGCGTTTGCAGATCTCAATCCCCAGGCCCCGATTCACCTCGTCATCATTCCCACCACCCACCTGGCCGCCGGCCGCGACGCCCGCGGCGAGGATGGTATCCTGCTGCTGGGCCGCACCTTGGCCTTTGCCTGCGAAGTGGCCACCGAACTCGGGCTCGATGCCAAGGGGTATCGGCTGGTGACCAACACCGGCGTCGATGGCGGCCAGAGCGTGTTTCACCTGCACTTCCACCTGCTGGGTGGCCGCAGTTTGGGTTGGCCGCCCGGCTGAGCCGCCCGCTTGTTTCCCTCGACCGCGCGGCCTATCATTATGCTCTGTCGAGGTTTGCCTCATCGAGACTGAACGCCGTCGAAACGAAATTTGTGCCCACTCCCAATGACCTGGCCGCCCGCCTGACCCTCGAGCTGAATACCGCTCGACGAGCCCAGGACAAGACCCGCACGCTGCTGTTCGGTACGGTCATCTCGGCGGTCAAGAATCGCGAGATCGAGGTGGACCGCGGCCTCAGCGATGACGATGTGGTCGAGGTCATTCGCAAACAGATCAAGACCCGCCGCGAGTCGGTCGAGCAATACACCAAGGCGGGCCGCCAGGATCTGGCCGACCAGGAACAGGCCGAGATCGCGGTACTCGAACCGCTGCTCCCCGCGGCCATCGACCCGGCCGAGATTCGCCAGGCGGTCCGCGAGGTGGTGGCCGGTGGCACCCGCGACCTCGGCAAGGTGATGGGGCTCGTGATGCCGAAATTCAAAGGCAAGGCGGACGGCAAAGTGATCAACCAGATCGTGCGTGAGGAGCTCCAGGCCGGTTGATGCACGAAGCTGAGCAGGAAACGGACAACGGGGTGCTAGCGTCGCGGGACGCTCGCACCCCGTTCGTTTTGCCGGGGGAGTTGGCGGACGAAGCACTCGCCGAGCTGGAGTTTTCGGCGGTGCTCGAGCTGATCGCGGCGCTGGCCGCCGGTCCGCTCGGCAAGGCCCGGGTCAGGGGCCGCCGGCCCTCAGGTGACGGGGCGTGGATCCGCGATGAGCTGGCCGATGTCGAGGAGTTGCGCCGGCTGGTGACGGACCGTCGGGCGCCGCAACCAGGGCCGGTGCCGGAGCTGGCTCCGACGCTGGCCCGGCTCCGGATTGAGGGCAGTGTCCTCGATGGCCGCGCCCTGGTCGAGCTCAGGAATCTGCTGTCGGCCTCACGACAGCTGGTCGCCGAGCTCACTTCGCTCCAGTCCGAAGCGCCGCGCGCCGCATCGCTGCGCCGGCCGGTGCCCGATCGGTCGCTCGAAAAGCGGCTGGAGCTCTCAGTCGATGACGCCGGCGAGATCCTCGACAGCGCCAGTCCGGCACTCGCATCCGCCCGCCACGAGGTCCGTTCCACCCGCAGTCGGCTGATCCAGCGGCTCGAGAGCATCCTGCGCGGCCTCGACAGCGGCGACGAAGGCACCGTCACCCTGCGGAATGGCCGCTATGTGATTCCGGTGGCGCGAGTGTCGCGGACCAGGCCGCCGGGCATTATCCATGACGAATCGGCCAGTGGCGCCACGCTCTACCTCGAACCATCCGCCACACTCGAACTGGGGAACGACCTGCGCGAGGCTGAAGCCCGCACTGAGCGCGCCGTGCTCGCGGTCTGCCGGGATCTGACCGATCTGTTCCGGCCGCAGTGGTCGGGGCTGGTTGACCTGCTCGAAATGTGTGTCGTGGCGGACGACCGGGTGGCCCGGGCGCGCTATGCCGCCTCAGTCGATGGCAACTGCCCCACGATCGAGGCGTCCGGCGGACCGCTGGTGCTGCACCGCGCCCGGCACCCGCTGCTGATTGCCCGGCTGCCGGCTGACCAGGTGGTGCCATTCGACCTCAGCCTGATAGATGGCACCCGAACCTTGCTGCTCAGCGGCCCGAACACCGGTGGCAAGACGGTGCTGCTCAAGGCCGTGGGCGTCATTGCCGCGCTGGCCCAGGCCGGCTGTATCCCGCCGGTCGGGCCGGGCAGCGCACTGCCGGTGTTCCTCGGCTTCTTTGCCGACATCGGCGATCGCCAGTCGATCGCGGCCAGCCTGTCGACCTTCAGCGCTCATGTGGCGGCGGTGCGCGGCATCCTCTCGTCAGCCGATGGCGCCAGCCTGATCCTGCTCGATGAGATCGGCAGCGGCACCGACCCGGCGGAGGGCGCCGCGCTGGCATCTGCAGTCCTGATATCCCTGACTCGCCGCGGTGCGATCACCCTGGCCACCACCCACCTCGGCGCGCTCAAGGAGCTGGCCACCCGATCGGCGGGCGTGGCCAACGCCTCGCTGCAGTTCGACGGCGTGGCCCTGACCCCGACCTATCGGCTGCTGCAGGGAATTCCCGGCCGTTCCTACGGCCTGGCCATCGCCCGCCGGTTGGGAATTCCCGAGGCAGTACTGGCCGATGCGGAATCGCAGGTCTCGGATGCCGATCGGGCGCTCGATCGATTGCTGGCCTCGGTCGAACAGCGACAGACAGCCCAGGAAATCCGCGCCGCCGAGCTCGAAGCCCAGTCGACCGAGTTGCAGTCCCTCAAGGGCTATCTCGACGCCCAGCAGGAAGGCCAGGAAATTCGCGAGAAGGCCCTCAAGACCGCCGCCAAGGAAGCGGAGCGGACCGCCCGGGCCCAGACCCGGACCTTTCTGCTCGAAGCCCGGCAAAAAGTCGAGGAAGCCATCCAGCGGGCCAGGGCCTCGACCGACGAATCGGCTGCCAAGGACGCGAGGCGATTGATCGAAGAGGCCGCCGGCGCCGAGCGGGAAGCATTGGAGCGCGTGGGGGGGCCGGGGGGCCGGGAACTCGCGGGGCAGGGGGGCAGGGGGGCAGGGTCTACCAAACACGGCTTCAATCCGGGGGACAACGTCCGCCTTGAGAGCGGCACGGCAGGCACTGTTCTCGAGGTTCGCTCGGACGGCAAAATTCAGGTCGGTATCGGCTCCATGAAGCTCCTGGTTCCTTCCGAGTCATTGGTACCGGTTGCGGCGTCAGAGCGGAGCAAGGAGCGATCTGCCCCCCCGCCCCCCCGCCCCCCCGATTCTCCCATTGAGATTGATTTACGAGGCTTCACGGCCGAGGAAGCCGAGGCCGCGGTGGTCCACGCCATCGACGAGGCCATCCTCGCCGAGAATCCGTATCTGCGGATCATCCACGGCAAGGGAACCGGTGTGCTGCGTGAGCGGGTCCGCCAGATCGTGGAATCGGACAGCCGAGTGGCGCGCAGTGTCACCGCACCGTCCAACCAGGGCGGGTCCGGCGTCACGATCGCGGAGTTCGTCCCGTGAGCCTGATTCCGGATGAGGTGATCGAGCAGGTCCGCGACGCGGTCGACCTGGTCGGGATGATCGGCGAGCAGGTCGAACTCAAGCGGATGGGGTCCGACTGGCGGGGCCCGTGTCCGTTCCATGGCGGCACCAATCGCAACTTCGCGGTGATTCCGAAGAAGGGGCGCTACTACTGCTTCGTCTGCAAGGAATCGGGCGACGCCTTTTCGTACCTGATGAAGCGGACCGGGATGGACTATCCCACCGCGGTGCGCGAGGTGGCGCGCCGGGTCGGGATCACGATTCCCGATCGCACCGAGCGGGCCGGTCCCGATCCGCGTGAGCCGCTGTTCAACGCGCTGTCGGCGGCCCAGGACTGGTTTCACCGCCAGCTGCTGGAGCTGCCGGACGCCAGGGTGGCGCGGGAATATCTCGCCAAGCGCGGCCTCGACATCGATACCGTGGCGCCGTTCGGACTGGGCTTTGCCCCTCGGGACGGCAGCTTCCAGGCGGCCATGACGACGCTCGGCATCAAGCAGCCCACCCTGCTCGAGGCCGGACTGCTGGTCCAGCGCGATGACCAGAGCATCGCGCCGCGGTTCCGGGGGCGGCTGCTGTTTCCGATCACCGACATCCGAGGCCGGACCGTGGCATTTGGTGGCCGGCTGCTCGGCCTTGGTGAGCCAAAGTATCTCAACAGTCCCGAGACCCCGGTTTTCCACAAGGGCGGCACGCTCTACAACCTGCACTCGGCACGGCTGCCGATCAGGAAAGAAGGGTCGGTGATCATCGTCGAGGGCTATTTCGACGTGCTCCGCCTGGTACTGGCCGGTGTGGATCACGTGGTGGCGCCACTCGGCACTGCCCTGACCACCGAGCAGGCCACCCTGGTCAAGAGTTACGCGCCGCTGGCCACGCTGCTGCTGGACAGCGACAGTGCCGGTCTCCGCGCCACCTTCCGCTCGGCCGATGTGCTGCTGCGGCAGGGAATGCGGGTTCGAGTGGCGACGATGCCCGCCGGCGAGGATCCTGACACCCTGGTGCAGAAGGGCGGGGCCGCCGCACTCGAGCCGATCCTGCGCGATGCCATCGATGTCCTGGATCGAAAGATCCAGATACTGGAGCGCAAGGGTTGGTTCGAGGGGCTGGAGCACCGCCGGGATGCGCTGGACCGGTTGCTGCCAACCTTGCGCGCGGCCCACGACCCGATCACCCGCGAGCTGTATCTTGCCCGGGTCTCGGAACAGACCGGGATCGACAAGAAGGTGCTGGAGCAGGAAGTGGCGGCATCGGAGCAGAAGGAGCAGGCCATTGGTCGGGGTAGCGGTCCTGCGGACGGGCGGACTGATGGGCAGCCGGGCAGGCGGCTGGGCGGGCAGCAGTACTCCTCCGCCGATGGCGGACGGGACGCTGGCACGCCTCCGGTCGCTCGCCGGGTCGGCGCCAAATCAGAGAAGGAGTTCCTGGCCATCCTGCTCAACGACGGTGACTGGCTCGAGCGTGGCCTCGAGGCCGCCAGGCCGGAGTGGTTCGAGACGCCGGAGTTCCGGGAAATCTTCGAAGCCCTCAAGGCCCGGCCGGTGGGTGACCGGATGCCGGCGGTCGAGTCACTCGGCGACTCGACTCAGCGGGCCTGGGCCGCGATTCGAGAGCGGGCGGAAGCGCTGGCAGGACTCAGGCTCGACGACAATTTCGTCACGCTGTGCGAGGAGCTCGATTCCCGGCCGCTGGTGCGGGGCATCAACCACCTCAATGACAAGATTACCCTGGCCAGTCAATCCGAGCGGGATGTGCTGGTCGTCGAACGGCAGAGCCTGATTGATGAATTGAAGCGGCGGTTTCCGGCGGTCAACACCCGTCGCCACTGGGACCGCAACCGGGCGTCGCGGGCTGACGGCCGGCAACGAACCTGAACACCTTTTCTTTCCCATGACGGAGAACCCGATGCACGACGAACTTGTTCGATTGCTGGAACTGCAGGCCCGTGATGTGGCGCTGGCCGATGTCGATGAGCGATTGGCCAGCGTCATGGCCGAGGTTGATGTCCTGGACCAGGCCATCAGCGGAGTCCAGAAGCAGGCCGATGCCGCGGCCCGCGCCGCCGAGGACGCCGCCCGCAAGCGCGATGAGATGGAGCAGAAGATCGAGAGCTACCGCCGGCTGCAGGAGCAGCGCCGCAAGCGGCTGGAGTTTACCCGGGCAGCCAAAGAAGCGGCCACCATGACGGCCGAGCTTGACCTGGCCACCTCGGTGCTGGCCAAGGAAGAGGGCGACTGGATCAAGATCGCCGACGCGGTCACCGCGCAGCAGGCCGCTGCCGCCGCGGCGCAGGGGCGGGTGGCTGAGGCGCGCGCGGCCCAGCAGGTCGAGCGCGATGAGGTCGATGGCCGGCGGGTTGGCCTCGAGAAGGAACGGGCCGCTGCCCAGGCTGAGCGCGAAGCGGCGGGCGCCAAGATCGAAAAGCGGTTGCGGACCCGGTACGACAAGCTGCGGGCCCAGCGCGGCCGCAACGTGGTCGTGGCCATCAAGGGCGCCGGCTGCGGATCCTGCTTCACCGCCATTCCGCTCCACCGCCGGAGCCAGCTGCGCGACTCGGCCGGGTACGACTGGTGCGAGGCCTGCGGCGTGATCCTGTACGTCTCGACGGAGCCGATCGCCTGACCGCTCTGCCGGTACCCGTCTCGGCCTTTCCTGCGCCGCCGCTCCGCTGGGTTGTGGAGCCGTCGCCGCCGGAGGCTGCCTGCCGGGAAATTGCCACCGCGCTCAACCTCCCTCCCGCGCTGGCGCGCCTGCTGGTGCAGCGGGGCTTCACTGATGTCGGCACCGCCAAACGTTTCCTGAAGCCGCTGCTCGCGGATCTTGCCGATCCGCTCTCGCTGGCTGGAATGCCGGAGGCCGCGGCCGAGGTGGCCCGGGCGGTCCGCGCCGGGGAAACCATCCTGGTCCATGGCGATTACGACGTCGACGGCCAATGCGCCACGGCCTTGCTGACCCGGGCGCTGCGGGCGGCCGGCGCCAGCGTCATTCCGTTCATCCCTCATCGCATCCGCGACGGCTATGACTTCGGTCCCGCCGGACTGGCGGCGGCCCAGGCCGCCGGCGCCAGGCTGATCCTGACCTGCGACTGCGGCATCACCGCGGTCGAAACGGTCGTGGCCGCCAATGCGGCCGGTCTGCGGGTGGTGGTCAGCGATCACCACCTGCCGGGTCCCGACCTGCCGCCCGCCATCGCGGTCATCGATCCTCAGCGGTCGGATGACAGCTCGTCGCTCAAGATCCTGTGCGGCACCGGCCTCGCATTCAAGCTGGTCCAGGCCCTGGTGCCGCTGCTCGATCTCCCGGCCAACCTGCCGCTCCACCTGCTCGATCTGGTGGCGCTGGCCACGGTCGCCGATGTGGTGCCGCTGGTGGGCGAGAATCGGATCCTGGTCCGCCACGGGCTCAAGCTGCTGGCCGAATCACGCTGGCCCGGACTGCGTGCCCTGATACGAGTCGCCGGCCTGGCCGACAAGGAAATCCGCGCCACCCACCTCGGTTTTGTGCTGGGCCCTCGGCTCAACGCCGCCGGCCGGATCGGCGATGCCAATGATGGTTTGCGGCTGCTGCTGACCGACGACCCGGCGGAAGCGGAGGCACTGGCCCGGCAGCTCGACTCGCTGAACGTCCAGCGCCAGGCCATGGATCAGCGGATGCTCGAGGAGGCGCTGGCCCAGGTCGAGCGTGAGGCTGATCCCACCTCAGACCTGGGACTGGTCATCTCGTCCGAGGGCTGGCATCCCGGTGTGGTCGGCATCGTGGCCTCGCGAGTGGTCGAACGCTATGGCCGCCCGGCGGTCCTGGTGGCCGTGGATGGAGAGGTGGGCAAGGGCAGCGGGCGCAGCATCTCCCGGTTTGACCTTCACGCCGCCCTGACCCAGTGCAGCGACCTGCTCGAGCGGTTCGGCGGCCATCACATGGCGGCCGGCGTCACGGTCAAGCGGGAAAATCTTCCGGCCTTTCGGGCCCGGTTCGCGGAAGTAGCGCGCCAGACCCTCAGGCCGGAAGATCTCGCCCCTGAACAGCGGATCGACCTGGTGGTGCCGCTGGCCGAGCTGACCCTCGACTTCGAACGGCTCTGCCGGCATCTCGAGCCGTGCGGCATGGGAAATCCCGGACCGGTCTTCGGCATTCGCGGCGCCCGGCTCGGACGGCCCCGCAAGGTCGGCTCCAACCATCTGAAGGGCACGCTCGAGCAGGGTACCAGCCGGCTCGAGATGATCGGCTTCCAGTGGTGGGACCGGATCCCGTGGTTCGATCACGCGACGGCCGGCCGCGACGGCGTCGCGGTCGATGCGGCCTTCCGGCTCGAACAGAATGAGTGGCAGGGCCAGCTCTCGCTGCAGGCGCGCCTGGTGGCGCTCTCCCCCGGCAGCGTTCCGCCGCGATGAGAATCGTGGCCGGTCACCTGGGCGGGCGGCGCCTGCTGGTGCCCAAGGATGCTCGGGTGCGCCCCACGGCCGACCGGGTGCGCGAAGCCTGGATGAGCATCCTGCAGGCCGATCTCGAGGGAGCCCGGGTACTGGATCTGTACAGCGGTAGTGGGGCGCTGGGCCTCGAGGCCCTGTCGCGCGGCGCACGCTCTGCCGAATTCGTCGAGATCGGCTCAGCCTCGATCACGGCGCTGACTGCCAACATCGCCAGCCTGGAACTCGGGGAGGTCACCACGGTCCACAAGGGCGATGCGCTCCGGTTCGCCGAAACGCTGGCGCCAGCGGCCTATGATCTCGTCTTCGCCGATCCGCCCTATGGTTTCGACCACGCCACCAAACTGGTTGGCCTCTTCCGCCGGACCCCATTCGCCCGCATCCTCAGTGTCGAGCATCGCGCCGATGAAGTGCCGGACGGCGACCAGACCCGGCGCTACGGCGACACGGCCATCACCTTCTGCCAGGTGTCATGACCCAACTCGCGATCTACCCCGGCTCCTTCGATCCCCCGACCCGGGGGCACGAGGACCTGATCCGGCGGAGTCTGGCCCTGGCCGACCGGCTGGTCGTCGCGGTGGCCGCCAACAGCACCAAGCACCCGCTCTTCTCGGTGGCCGAGCGGATCGAACTGCTGAAGCAGTCGATCGGTGGCGAGCCGCGGATCACCTTCGAAACCTTTGATGGTTTGCTGGCCGAGTTTGCCCGGAGCCGTGGCGCCACGGTCATCGTACGGGGACTGCGGGCGGTCAGCGATTTCGAATACGAGTTCCAGATGGCGCTAATGAACCGGCGACTGCATCCCTCGCTGGAAACGGTCTTCCTGGTGCCGGCCATCGACCTGACCTATCTCAGCTCCAGCCTGGTCCGTGAAGTGGCCCGATACGGTGGTGAACTCGGAGATCTCGTGCACCCAGCCGTCGCCGCCGCCCTGAAGCGCCGGTTTGCCCAGTGAACCTGACCCCTGACCTGCTGAGCCGGGCGGCGGTGCGGAAACCGCGACTGGTCTTTGCCGACGGCGCCGACCCCGCGGTGGCGGCGGCGGCGGAGCGACTCGAAAGCGCTGGATTTCCCACCCCGCTTCTGGTGGGCGGCAAAGGAATCAATCCGGCCAAGGACGACCGGCTCGGTGCCATTGCGCAGCGGCTCCGCGAACGCCATCCCGACCGGGTCCGGGACGGAATCGATGCCCTGGACCAGGCCGCCGACCCGCTCCGGTTCGGGGCTGGACTCACGGCACTCAAGGAGGCCGACGGCTGCATCGGCGGGTCCAAGGCGGGCAACGTCGATGTCCTGAGAGCCGCACTCTGGGCCTTCGGCCCCGCTGAAGGGATCGACCGGGTCAGCTCGGCCTTTTATCTCAAGACCGCATTCGGCATCCTGACCCTCAGCGATTGCGCCATCAATCCCCAGCCCACCCCCGCCGTCCTGGCCAGCATCGCGCTGGCCGCGGTGCGGGACCGGACCCGGCTGATCGGGGACAAGCCCAGGGTAGCCTTCCTCTCGTATGCGACCGGCCGGTCGGCCCAGGGACCGCTGGTCGATCACGTACGACAGGCGGTGGACCGGTTCCGGACCCTGGCTCCAGGGGTAGCGGTCGATGGCCCGCTCCAAGCGGACGCCGCGCTCGAGGCTGAGGCCGCCCACCACAAGGCCCCGGGCTCTCCGGTGGCGGGAAAGGCCAATATCCTGATCTTTCCCGATCTCAACGCCGGCAACATTACTTTCCGGCTGCTCAAGGCGCTGGGCGGAGTGCGCTGCCTGGGGCCGCTGCTCCAGGGACTGGCCCGCCCGATGACTGGCCTCTCGCGCGGGGCCGTGACGGATGATATTGTCGAGATGGCCGCGCTGGTCGCCCTGCAGGGTGCCCAGTCCACGATCCAGGGAGGGGTATGATGGGGTTTGCCCTGACAAAGGCTCCGAGCGGTGTCTGCCGGGTGAGCGTCGAAGGACAGCTCATCGTGGGCAACCGCCAGGAACTCAAGACGGTAATCCAGGACGCGGTCGACAAGGGTGATCGCAAGTTCCTGATCGACTTCAGCCAGACCGGCTACATCGACTCGTCCGGCCTCGGCGCCCTGGTCTCGCTGTCCAAGAAGGTCCGCGAGCGGGGCGGGGAGCTGCGCCTGGCCGGGCTCAACGAGGATCTCCGCTCGCTGTTCGAGCTGACCAAGCTGGATACGCTGTTTGCCATCGCGGACACGCCGGAGCAGGCGCTTGCCGGATTCTGATTCGCTCCCGGCCACCCTCCGCCTCTGCGTTCGGCGGACCCCGCTCCGGGGCCCCGAAGGCAGCCGGGTCGAGGTCAGCCTGCGAGTCCCCAGTGATGTGGCCTGCGTCGAGGAGGTCGTGGACCTCGTCGTGCGCCACTGCTGCCGGGGTGAATGGACCGCCGCCCGGCGATTCCGGTTCAATCTCCGCGTGGCGGTGGCCGAGGCGCTGGCCAACGCCATCGTGGCCGGCAACGGCGAGGACTGCAGCAAGTCGGTGCTGGTCCACGCCGAGCTGCTGCAGGACCAGATCCGGGTCTCGGTCACCGATGAAGGACCTGGCTTCGACTTCACCAGCCTCCGGGAAATGACCGAGCCTCCCGATCTCGAGGACAGCAACGGTCGGGGACTGTTCCTCATCCGCCACCTGGTCGACGACGTCTACTTCAATTCCCAGGGGAATTCGATCTGCATGACGTTGCGCCGCCACTGAGCGGAACCGACTCGGCGCTGGAGGCCCTGGGCCACCTCACCGGGTTGCAGTGCCGTCTGTGGAGCTCGGACGGAGACCGCCTGCACGCCCGTGGCGGTCCGGAACTCCGCTCGCCCGCCGCCGCCGAACGCCCCCCGCTCTACGGTCCCTCCAGCATTCCGGAAGGCAACGCGTGGCTGGCCCAGGTGCCGGGAACCGACGGGATCTGGCTTGAGGTCATCGGATCCTCGGCCCGGACCCTCGAGGCGGCAGCTCGAAGCGTGCTGCCCATCGTGGTCCAGCTGCTGTCCGCCGAGCGTTCGATTGCCGCGGTGTGCGAAGAGCTGGCCGGCCGGTACGAGGAGATCGACCTGCTCTACGCCATCAGCGAAATCCTCGGCCATACCGTTCACCTCGAAGAAGCCGCCGAGACCATTATCCGGATCGTGGCGGACCTGGTCAGGGCCCGCCGCGCCTCGATCATGGTCTGTGACGAAGGCACCAGCGTGCTGCGCACCGTGGCCAGCCGGGGGTTCAGCCACAAGGGGCTGGACCCGGTATCGATCAATGATTCGGACTCGATCGCGGCGCTGGCCTACCGGGAAAACCGGATCGTCGTGTTCGACGCGACCTTGCCGGAGGTCCACACCCGCAGTCACCCGATCCGGCCTTACGTCGGCGAGGCGTTTCTCTCAGTGCCGATCTGTTATACGAGACCTGGAAATCCCTCGCGCTGCATTGGCGTCATCAACCTGACCGATCGGATCGGCGCCGACTCCTTCTCGGCCAGTGAGCAGAAGCTGATGTCCGCGGTGGCCAACCAGGTCGGCGCGGCCCTGGAAAACAGCCGGCTGGTCGAGCGGGATGTCCGGCAGCAGCGGATTCACCGGGAACTCGAGCTGGCCCGTGACCTCCAGTTCAAGCTGCTGCCGCTGCCATCGGTGCTGCAGGGGGATGCAGAGGTGGCCGCCCACATGAGCCCGGCCGAAACCGTCGGCGGAGACTTCTACACCTTCAACCGCCTGGGCGCCGGACGGGTCGGCGTGATGCTGGGTGATGTGTCGTCCCACGGATTTGCCGCGGCGTTGATCATGGCGCAGGTCATGGCGGCGGCCGGTATTCACGCCGAGCTGATGCACAGCCCGGACGAGACGCTGATCGCGCTGCACGAGAGCCTGGGAGCGGAGCTGGCCTCGACCGAAATGCACTTCTCGGTGTTCTACGGGATCCTCGACCCGGCCCGCCGTCGGCTGACTTACTCCAACGCCGGGCATCACCACGCCTTTCGAGTTCCCCGTCACGGGCCGCCCGAGCGGCTCGACTCGACCTCACCGCCGCTCGGCCTGTCGACCGCACCGGCGATCACCCGGCGGGAGGTGGCATGGGAACCGGGCTCCGACCTGCTCTGTCTCTGGACCGACGGACTGGTCGATTCGCGTGATGGATCAGAGGCGTTCACCGAGGACGGGCTGCTGGAGGCCATCGGCCTACGCCGCACCGAAGCCCCGGCTGACATCGTGGCGGCCATTTTTCGCGAGGCAGATCTCATCTCACTCCCGCCCGTCGACGACCGTACCCTCCTGATTCTCCGTATTTGACCAATCCCAAGAAGGCGCTGGGCCAGCACTTCCTGTCGGATCCCCGGATCCTGGGCCGGATCGCCGAAGCACTCGACCCCGTACCAGGAGAAACGGTGCTGGAGATCGGGCCCGGCCTCGGCGGACTCACCGCCCAACTGGTCAACCGCAGCACCCGCCTGGTGACCATCGAACGGGATTTCGAACTGATCCAGCCACTCCGAGCCAGATTCCCGCAGGTGGTCGTCGCCGAGGGGGATGCGCTGGAGCTGGACTGGCATGCCCTGGTCGGCGATTGGCCCTTCAGCGTGATCGGCAACATTCCTTACAACATCACCTCACCGCTGATCGACCAGGCGCTCAAACCTCCGCGGCCCAGGCGAGTGGTCTTCCTGATGCAGAAGGAAGTGGCGGACCGGCTGGCCGCGCCTCCGGGTGTGTCGGCCTACGGTGCGCTGACCGTTGGAGTCCAGTCGGTGGCCAAAGTGGAGCGGCTGTTCAACGTGGCCGCGGGAGCATTCAGGCCGCCGCCCAAAGTCGAATCGTCGGTGGTCCGGCTCACCCCGCTGGCGGAACCGCTGATCACCGATGAGGAAGTACCTGCGTTCCGGCGATTTGTCGTCGGTCTTTTCACCCTGCGGCGGAAACAGCTGGGCCGCTCGCTCCGCCAGTTGCTCGGCGTAACTGTCGAGGCTGCGCGGGCGCTGGCGGCCAGCGCCGGACTGGATGAGACGGTTCGGATGGAAACCGTGCCTCCCCGGGTCTTCGTGGCGCTCTTTCGCGCGGGGCGGGTGCAGGGGTAGATTTGTGAAACATTTCACAAATCAAAAATGCGCAAGATCGCTGATTCAACTGTTCGCCGACTCTCCCTGTACCTCCGCTTCCTGGAGGATTTTGCGTTGCAGGGAATGGCCACGGTCAGTTCCGAGGAACTGGCGGCCCGCGGTGGTACCACCTCGGCCCAGGTCCGGAAGGATCTTTCCTTCTTCGGGTCGTTCGGCAAGCGCGGGCTGGGCTACGCGGTGCCGGAGCTACTGACCAGGCTCCGGGAAATTCTCGGACTCGGCAGGACGTATCGAGTGGCGATGGTCGGTGCCGGCAAGATCGGTGGGGCGCTGATCCAGTATCGCGGCTTCCGGCAGCGCGGCTTCGAGATCGTCCTGATCTACGATCGTGATCCCCGGAAGATCGGCACCGAGTGGAACGGGCTCCGGGTGCGGGACGTCAGCCAGCTCGAGGCCGACCTCAAGGCCGAGCCAGTCGACATTGCGGTGCTGGTAACCCCAGCCGATTCCGCCCAGGCCGTGGCGGGCCGGCTGGCCGCTCTGGGTGTTCGCGCCATCCTGAACTTTGCCCCGGTCCAGCTTTCGGTAGCGGAGGACGTGGTGGTCAAGAACGTGAATCTGGCCCTCGAACTCGAAGCGCTGTCGTTCGCGCTCACCAACCGGTGAGCGGACTCACCGCCTACCCTGACCGGACCCTGGTGGACCGGGCACTCGAGCGAATGGGTGTCGCGGGGCCGCTGGCGGCTGATGCCCTGGCCCGCGAAATCCTCGGACTTCCCAACGCACCCCAACTGGTCGCCGACCGCCTGGCCGTCGCGCTGCTCGGCGCCGATCCACGGGTCCGGCAGCTGGATGACGGCCGCTGGGGACTGGTGCCTGAAGCGTCGGGCTCGCCATTGCTCGACGAGTGTGCCTTTGCGGTCGTCGATGTGGAAACAACCGGAATGCACGCCGCCGGCAACGACCGGATCACCGACATTGCCGTCGTCGTGGTCCAGGGCAACCGGCGCGAGCTGGTGTTCGAGAGCCTGATCAATCCCGGGGTTCCGATTCCGTCACGGATCGCTGAGCTGACCGGCATCAGCGATCACTTGGTCACGGACGCTCCAGCATTCTGTGATATTGCGGATCAACTACTGGCGGCGCTCGCCAGCCGGGTGTTCGTGGCCCACAATGTCCGGTTCGACTGGGGTTTCGTCACCGCCGAGGTCAAGCGGGCACGCGATCTGGCCCTGGCCGGCGGCCGGCTCTGCACCGTGCGGCTGGCCCGACGGCTGGTGCCGGAGCTCGGAAGCCGCAGCCTCGATTCGCTGATGCTGTATTTCGGGCTCACCAATCCGGCCCGCCACCGCGCCGCGGGTGATGCACTCGCCACCGCCGAATTGCTCACCCGCCTGATTCCGCTGGCGCGCGAACGGGGGGCGAGTACGTTCGCGGATCTGGAGGCGATGACGCAGAAGGCGACCAGGACGTAGATTCGTCTGAGTGCTGAGTGCTGAGTGCTGAGTGCTGAGTGCTGAGTGCTGAGTTCTGGGTTCCGGTTCACCAGTCTCTCGTCTCTCGTCTCTCGTCTCTTGTCTCTTGTCTCTCGTCTCTTGTCTCTCGTCTCTCCTCTCTTCTCCTATGCCACTCCACCATTCGTTCACCCTCGGCTCCCTCCGCATCCACGCCCTTGAAGGCGGCACCCTCCGGCTGGACGGCGGTGCCATGTTCGGTGTCGTGCCCAAGACGCTCTGGTCTCGCCGGATCACCCCCGATGACAAAAACCGGATCAGACTGGGCATGCGTTCGCTGCTGCTGGAGCATCCTGATGGCCTGGTCCTGATCGAGACGGGACTGGGCAACAAGGAGGACGCCAAGTTCACCGATATCTATGGAGTGCAGAACAGCGGCAGAACTGGTGGGACACAACTGGAAGACGCCATCGCCGAAGTCGGGTTCAAGCCCGAAGATGTGAAGCTGGTGATCAACACCCATCTGCATTTTGACCACGCCGGTGGGAATACCAAGGCGGGCGAGACGGGCGAGTCAGGCCGGATGGCCGGGGCGGGTGCGGTCCGCCCCCCGGCCCCCCCGCCCCCCCAATTGTCCTTTCCCAACGCCACCTACGTGGTCCAGCGGAATGAGCTGGAGTTCGCCCGCCACACCAACGAGCGGACCCGCGCCAGCTATCTGGCCCACAACTTTGAACCGGTGGACCAGGCGGGTCGCTGGCGGCTGCTTGATGGTGACGAATCGATCGTCCCCGGCATCTCCGCCATGCTGACGCCTGGCCATGTGCCCTGGCACCAGAGCATCGTGATCCGGAGCGGCGGCGAGACCCTGGTCTACCTCGGTGACATCGTCCCAACCCACCATCATCTGCCGATCGCGTGGAGCATGGGCTACGATCTCGAGCCGCTCCGGGTTCTCGAGAGTCGGCGCGCGCTGGTCAAGCAGGCGTTGGCCGAGCAGTGGATGCTGTGCTTTGGGCATGACGCCGACGTAGTGATGGGCCGGCCGGTGCAGGAGGAAAAGGGGGTGGGGTTGGTGGAAGTGGTGCGGGTCGGATAGTCGGATGGGTGGAAGGTCGGAAGGTCGGAAAGTCGGAAGGTCGGAAAGTCGGAAGGTCGGAAGGTCGGAAGGTCGGATCGATCCGGAAAGTTTTGACCCTCGGGGCCGGTCGTTTGAGGGGATAAGAGATAGCCACCACAATTTGGCAGGACCCGGCCGACCTTGCCGCCCGAGCCGCCAAGGCATCCGCCCCCCCTACCACCGCTGGTAGTGGCGTCCAAACACCACTTAGTGCAGACTTTCGCCTTTGGAATTCGTGACATTGACCTCTCCAACGGTCATACGGTCTCATCAGACCGACAGATGCGCCTGTCCGAATCTCCTGACTCGTGAAGCGCCAGGTCCACTGTGGCTTACGTTGACATAATTGAAGGAGTGAGGTGCAAGATGTTCATCAACGCAGTCGAGAGGGTCGCCACGTTCACTCGACCGATTCATATCATCTTCAGGACTTACGGGTCGGAAGACGTCCGCCGTGCGGCGGCAACGCTCTTCTTCGTAAATTCAGACGGATGGGCGCTAACATGTAAACATGTCTCGCCATGTTCCATGCGGTGGCGCCAGAGCAATCTGGGGTGCCATTGGTGATGTTCGCGTCGATGGCGCAGAGATGGGTAGCTCCTGCTTCGGTCCAGTCCTGCGTGACGCGATGCAGATTGACGGGGCCTCCTCCCGCGGGCCATTTCGCGTTGGTGGCTTTGATTGTCAATTCCAGCCGTGCGCTCGTTAATGTACCGGCGCCTACTGCGGCCCGGATTGCGGCCGTGTCCGCATGGACCAGGATACGACTCGGCCCCGGCGGTTGGACGACAAACGAATCCAGGCTCCCGCGCGAGCTATTGCTCCCGCTGGAGATGTACGTGTCCCGGTCGATCGACGTGCTATCACTGACCGGGGGAGTCGATTCTGGTAGGTGAGGATGACCGTTGGACGATGGATCCAGCAAGTCTGCCCGACAACCCACCAGTGCGATGATCAGCAGTGAACTAGTGCTCCAGCGCCGTCACGATTGGTGCATCCAAAGAAGGGTAGACACACTGAGCCTGGACATGGTCGGACCGAAACCACCGAAAATGGCATTACTTCTAGGTGTGGTCTAGCGTCCACAGTTAGGCGCAGGCCGGGTTCTCTCGACGAACTCGACGCGCTTTGCAACAGAAGGGATGGCGATGAATAGCAGCGGATGGACAACTATTTCGATCGGAGCACAGCCCTGTTCAGTAGAGATCACTACAATCAGTCCCCGGTCATTGCTGCCCACGGTGTCAACCACGACTCTGCCCTCGTCTTTGATCGACCCACCGGCGATGCCGACCACAATCGATTTCGAAAAATCGACGCGGGGCGGGGCGACCGGATCGAAGTCATGCTCAAACGCTGACGTCCAGAGTCCGTCGAACACAGCCTGGTTGCGAATTACTACCCTCTGTGCCCGCTCCGCTAAGGAGCCCGCGACACCCGACATACCGAGGGAGTCGTGCGAGAGAAGTTGAATCTGGGGCAGCGCGTTGGACGTTGAGGGAGAGACGGCCCGCCACATCAAGGGTTGTGGAGATGTCTGAGCCGACCCCGGCGAGCACCCAGGCACGCCTACAAAAAGGATCGAGAGCAGAACAACTAGGCGGAGGTACCCGCCACTGTTCCCAAATTGAAAGCGCAGGACTCCCGGAAGGGGCCGTTTCATTGCTTGTCCTCGGAGTTGACGCTTGGGCCCCTGGAAGGGCCTCGAAGACGTCGAGTATGCCACGCTCGAGTGGGTGGCGTGGTACAACAGTCAGCGCCTGATGGAGCCGCTGGGCTACGTCCCCCCGGCGGAGTACGAGGAGCAGTTTCACCGGTCCGACCTGGCTCACAGCGAAGCCGGCGGACTCAACTAACCGAGCCTCCGGAAAACCCGGGGCGGTTCATGGGTTGAAGGTTGTCGAATACCTACAAAGCCATGATGCCTTACGAGAAGCTCGAAGCGTGGAAAGCCTGCCACCTGCTTGTCCTGGCTGTTTATACCGAAACACGCTCATGGCCGTCAGAGGAACGATTTGGGCTTACATCGCAAGCGCGGCGAGCGGCGGTTTCAGCGGCTACGAATATCGCTGAAGGGGTTGCCAAGAGAGGTCAGAAGGAATTCAGGCGATACTTGGACATCTCACTCGGCTCGCTGTCCGAGCTGAGCTATCTGCTTCGATTGGCGAAGGAGCTTGGCTTCTCTACCGCCGATCAGGCCAATCGTTTGTCCCAGGTCAGGGAAGTCGCGGGTCGCACGACCTGGAAGCTGTACGCCGCCATCAGTCGTTTGTGAGACGGACCTGAAATGTGCTCCTTCCGACTTTCCGACCTTCCGACCTTCCGACTTTCCGACTTTCCGACCATCCGACCATCCAACTATCCAACCAGCCGCCCCCTACTGCAGTACGTCCCTCACATCCACCCTCGTCGCCCGATACGCCGGCAGGTACGCCGCCACCGCCGCCACCA
>JBDTTF010000256.1:0-1527 GCA_039930765.1 Gemmatimonadota bacterium
TGCTGGAGGAGCTGGCCCAGTCCACCGGCGAGACCGCCAGCCTCGAAGTCCTGGTTGGCGATCAGATCCTGGTACTGGCCGGGGTACAGGGCCGGCACCGGGTCAGCGTGGCGCCCGACGTAGGTACCCGGTGGCCGGCGCATGCCGCCTCAACCGGGAAGGTCATCCTGGCAGGATTGCGCGAGCGCGACGGTGATCTCTGGCGCCGCCAGTTCGCCGACCGGACCCGCCTGGCCGAACTGACGCCGAGGACCATCAGCTCGATGCGGCGGCTGGATGAGGAGTTGGCCAAGATCAGCCGCCGGGGCTATGCCATTGCCATTGAGGAACTCGAATTGAATTTCGTGGCCATGGGCGCCCCGGTGCGGGATTCCCGCGGGGAAGTCATTGCCGGGTTGAGCCTGGCGGGGCCCGCCTCACGGCTCAATGCCGAACGGATCCGGCAACTGTCTGTGCCCCTGACCCGTGCCGCCGAGGAAGCATCGCGCCGACTCGGCTGGGCTGGACCGGAGCGGCCACGTCCCACTCTGGTCCTGTCGCGATCACGCGGCAAACGAGGCACTGCCTGATGCGGTGGTTGGCGTTGGCTGGTTCAGGATTGCTTGCTGGGCTGGTGGTCGCGGCTTGTCAGCCCGCGGCGACGGCCGCCGGTTCAGGAAACGGGAACCGCGGCCACCTGCTCATCGTAGGGGGTGGGTCGGCGCCACCGGAAATTCCTGCCCGGTTCGTTGAACTGGCAGGGGGAAAAGGCGCCAGGATAGCGGTCATTCCGATGGCCAGTGAAGAAGCCCAGGCCACCGGAGATGAGAAAAAGGCTCAGCTTGACTCGCTGGGCGCCCAGAGTTTCGTCTTCCTGATCGACAAGGCCCAGGCGCTCGATTCCTCGACGCTGAAGCAGCTCGACGGTGTCACCGGCGTCTGGTTCTGCGGTGGCGACCAGATCCGACTGACCGACATCCTGCTCGGCACCCCTGCGCTGGCCCGGATCAAGCAGCTGTATCATGACGGCGCGGTGCTCGGCGGGACCTCGGCCGGTGCCGCGATCATGAGTGACTCGATGCTGACCGGCAACCAGTACGGCAAGGACAGCCTCGGCTACTATGGCGACGAGTACGATGGGGTCCGCCGCAAGTTTATCCAGGTGGTGCCGGGACTGGGCTTCCTCTCCGGCGCCATCATCGACCAGCATTTCCTGCGTCGGGAGCGGGAAAACCGGCTGTTCAGCGTGATCCTTGAACGGCCCACCCTGGTCGGGATCGGGATCGACGAGGGCACGGCGCTGGAAGTCGGCCCGAGCGGACCCTGGAAGATCCTCGGTGCCAGCGCGGCGATGGTATTCGATGCCCGGCACGCCACCGTGACACCCAATGCGGCGCCGCTGCTCGGTGTCGATGGGGTCGAGCTCAAGATCCTGCCCTCGGGCAGCAGTTATGATCTGAGCACCGGCAAGGCGTCGCTGCCGGCGAAGTGAGGTCGAGGGTCGAGGGTCGAGGGTCGAGGGTCGAGGGTCGAGGGTCGAGGGTCGAG
>JBDTTF010000257.1:0-6004 GCA_039930765.1 Gemmatimonadota bacterium
GCGTGGATTTCGATTGCCCTCGCTGCGCTCGGGGCGGGCTTACAGCGTGAGCGGTAACAGGTGAGAGGGAAAAGCGCTGTCGCGCCGCGGGCAGCGGCTGCCCCGAGCGGAGCGAGGGGCTGATGTTGCGACCTCCTGGAGTGGTTGAAGGAGGTCCCTCGCTCGCTGCGCTCACTCGGGATGAGGTGTCTCTCTCAAGTCGGCCCCCTCTTACCTCTTACCTCTTACCGGTCACTTCTTACCCCTTGCCTACTTCCCAACGCAAAACCCGGCGAACACCCGATCCAGGATCTGCTCGAGATCGACGGTGCCCACCAGTTCATCGAGGGCGCGCGTGGCCTGGCGGACGTGATGGGCCACCAGCACCGCATCGCCGCCGGGCAGCAGGTGCTCGCGGGCATCGGCCAGCGCCGACTGGGCCTTGGCCAGGGCATCGCGATGGCGGGCGCGGGTCAGCGCCGGCTCGAGCTCGGCCAGTGGCAACCTCGAACCGAACAGCAGTTCACCGGCGGTGCGGCGGAGCTGGTCGAGACCATGGCCGGTGATGGCGGAGACGTAGAGGCCATCGCCATGCGGAGTGCCCAGATCGGATTTGGTTCGTACCAGGACGGATGAGACGGGCCGCGGCGAGGCGGGCGAGGCGGGCGAGGCGGAGAAGCTAGCGCTCCGTCCCATTCCCCCATCCCCACTTCCGCACTCGACGCACTCGAGAACAAGGTCCGCCTTCTCGAGATAGCGCGCGCTCATCTCCATGCCCATGGCCTCGAGCCGATCGGGGGCGGCGCTGATGCCGGCGGTGTCGACCAGCCGCACGGGCCAGCCGAGGAAATCGGTGTGGGCCTCGATGGCATCACGGGTGGTGCCCGCCACCTCGGTCACCAATGCCCGCGTGCTGCCCAGCAGCGCATTGAACAGCGACGACTTGCCGGCGTTGGGCGCGCCGGTGAGCACCACCAGCGCCCCTTCACGCAAGCGTTCTCCGGCCGGCGCCGAGGCCAGCATCCGATCGATGCTGGCGGCCACCTCGAGGCGACGTGTTTCGATCCGGGCCCGGGACAGCGGGCCGTCGTCCTCTTCGGGGAAATCGATGTCGTAGGCCAGCAGCGATTCGAGATCGAGCAGATCCTCGCGCAGCGCCGCAATCCGGCGCGAGAGACCGCCCTCCATCTGGTGCAATGCCGCGCCGGCCTGGGCCGGCGCGCTGGCCTCGATCAAATCTCCCACCGCTTCGGCCTGCAGCAGATCGAGCTTGCCGTTGAGCACTGCCCGCCGAGTGAATTCGCCGGGAGCGGCGGGGCGGGCGCCGGCCG
Source organism: Gemmatimonadota bacterium (assembly GCA_039930765.1). Lineage (GTDB taxonomy): Bacteria > Gemmatimonadota > Gemmatimonadetes > Gemmatimonadales > GWC2-71-9 > DATEHG01. The sequence goes on from JBDTTF010000257.1 coordinate 1,311, forward strand.
AATGGAGGGCCTCGAGCAGACGAGCGGGCACCATCAGCCCACCGTGACAGCTGAATTCGACCAGATCTTCGCCAGTGGCGCTGTGGGGTGCGGGATAGACGAGATAGAGGCCGCGATCGATGGTGTGACCCTCACGATCGACCAACCGGGCCAGGCGAGCGGTTCGGGGTGGGTCGGTCTTGAACGAGGGGACTACCTTCGCCGCGAGGCCGAATGCACCGGTGCCCGAGAGCCGCACGATGGCCAGCGCGGAGCGGCCGGGGGGCGTGGCAAGGGCGGCGATGGGATCGGTGAGCATGGGGACGAACTTACAGCGTAAGCGGTGAGCGGTAAGCGGTCAGAGGGCTTGCCTGGTGGGGCGGGAGGCCGCCTTCAGGTTCTGTCATTGTGAGGAGGGTGCGAAGCACCCGACGTGGCAACCTCGACCCGAAGCCGGCCTGGAAATTGGCAGCGCGCATACCCTTTCCCGAGCGGAGCGAGGGCAGACTTTCAGCGTGAGGGGTGAGAGGTAAGCGGTAAGAGGGCTTGCCAAGCCGCCCGCAGGTTCGGTCATTGCGAGGCGGCGCTTCATCCCAGGCTACGATGCGGCCTTGAGCAGGTTGCTTCGTCGCCCGCTGCGCGGCCTCCTCGCAATGACAGCGCGGGAGTTAACGATGTCCTCGCTCCGCTCGGGAAGGCATCTACCGGCATCCGAGACCCACGCCAGCTCCATGTCGAGGTTGCTTCGTCAGCGCTGAAGCGCCTCCTCGCAATGACAGAACTCGCAACTCGGGATCTGTTGCTCGTCCCATCTCCCATCTCCCATCTCCTGTCTCCCATCTCCTGTCTCCTATCTTCCGTCTCCTGTCTACTTCTTTTTGGTATTCACCACCACCACCGGCTTGGCGCTCCGCTTGAGCCGCTCCTGGGTCAGCATCCACTGCTGCGGCAGGCCAGCCAGGTTCTGCACCGCGTAGTACAGGTTGAGCCCGGCGGGGAACCGGGAGAACAGCAGCGTCATCGCGACCGGCATCACGTACACCATCGAGGCCATCTGGGGATTGGGTGGCAGCCCCTTCTGGCCGATCTTGCTGACGGCGAACATCGAGACGCCCATGATCAGCGGAATGATGTACAGCGGATCGTGGGCCGACAGGTCGGTGAGCCAGAGGAACGGAGTGCCCCGGAGCTCGATCGAGTACTGGAACACCACGAACAACGCCCACAGCACCGGCATCGGGATCATCATCGGCAGACAGCCGCCCAGCGGGTTGACCCCTTTTTCCTTGTACAGCGCCATCATCTCGCGGTTGAGCGCGGTGGGGTCATTGCTGTACTTGGCCTGCAGCGCTTTCAGGACCGGCTGCAGCTCCTGCATCTTCATCGACGAGCGCATGGCCTTGGCCTGCAGCGGCCAGGTCAGTCCCTTGATCAGGACCCCGAACAGGATCAGCACCACACCGTAGGTCAGGCCGAGGTACTGGTGCATGGCCACCAGCAGCCAGCGGACCGGGGTGGTGAAGAACCGGATCACTACCCGGAACCCGGGCCAGCCGTAGGGATTCACATCGTCAAAATCCCGGCCGAGGGCCTTGAGCCGCTTGAACTCCATCGGCCCGACGTAGCCGGTGTAGCCGAACCGGCCGTCGCTGGCCAGCGCCATCGACACCCGGGTGTCGGCCCGGAACGACTTCTTCTCGCCGGGCGCCGGCGCCTGGCTGGTGGCGGTGACGCCGGCCAGCGGATTGGTCGAATCGGCCGACATGATCGAGGTGGTGAAATATTTCGACTTGAGCGCCACCCACTGGAACGGGCCGGCAAAGACCTTGGTCTCGGTCGGGTCGAAGCTGCTGAGCTTGGTCACCTTCGATTCCTGCTGCCGAACGACGATGCCGTACTCGTTGTGATTGGAGGCGGTGTCCGCCTCGGTGTTGCGGAGGCCGTGGCCCAGCCCAACCAGCAGCAGGCCGCCGGCCGGGCCGACGCCGTCGAGCTTGCCGCTGACTTCGATCCGGTAGTCGTCGGGATGGAACTGGTAGCTCACCGTCACCGACTTGTTGCCCTGACTGCCGGTAAAGGTCAGGGTCTGGATGGCGGTCGTCACATCCAGCGCAGTGGCCGACGGCGTCAGCGGCCAGTCGGCAACCCGCAGTGAGTCGACGCCGCCCTGTTCCACCAGCCCGAATAGCGAGGCATCGGTGCCAATGATCTCGAGCGGTACCGCCGCATCCGCCTTGACGGTGGAGTGGTACTTGAGCAGCGTGGCGCCGATCAGCCGGCCGCCGCGAGAGGAAAAGGAGTAGCGGTAGAGCGCGCTGCTGACGACGACGGTGTCTTCTGGGGGGGCTGGGGGGCCGGGGGGCGGATTGCTCCCAGTCGGTTGCTGCACCGTCGCTGGAGCGGCCCCAGGAACAGGCCGACTGCCGGTGTCACTGCCCCGCTGCCGACCCGCTACGCTGTCACCGCCGCCCTGCCCCCCTGCCCCGCCGGTGGTAGCGGCGGAAGGGACGGGAGCCGGGGCCTTCTTGAACAAGAACGTAGGCGCCAGCGCGATCACGATCATCAGCGCGACACCGAGAAGGAGTTTGCGGTCCATTAGAGGAGACAATCGTTAGGGGGGCAGGGGGGCCGGGGGGCAGTGACAGCAGCCCTGGAGCTCACCCTGCTATACGTATCTGATCCGAACTCGATGTTGTGGTAGCTGCCCCGCTGCCCACTCCGCCCCGCTGCCCTCGGGGGGCCGGGGGGCCGGGGGGCAGAAAATATCCCTGCTCTCCCCGAGATCGCGATCAACTCGAGATAGGTATGCCGCGCAAATTGGGGCATGAACTTCTTCCCGGAAACCATCGCGGACGAGTGTACCGTGCAGCCAGTTGCAACCGATTCAGGAATCGATCTCGCCGGGCGAGCGGAGCGACTGCCCCCCTGCCCCCCTGCCCCGCCAGACTCGCTGCCCATCAGGGCAGCGGGTCGTACCCCCCCGGATGCCACGGATGACACCGCAGGATCCGCCGCGCGCCGAGCCAGGAACCCTTGAGCAACCCATACGTCTCGACGGCCTGCAGCGTGTACTGCGAGCACGACGGGGTAAACCGGCAGCTGGATGGCAGGGCCCGCGAGATGGTGAGCTGGTAGCCGCGGATCAGCAGTGAGCCAGCTCGGCGCGGCCAGAGACGAACGGCAGGCATCGAGGGTCACTGGACAGGCGGGGGGACAGGTCCGGTTGCGCCATCGATCGTGGCGTCCCGCCAGGCCAGCAGCTCGGCCCGTAACGTGGCATAGGGGGCGGCGTACGATTCGCGGCGGGCCCGGATAACGATATCCCAGACCGGCTGGGTCGGCAGCACTTCGCGGCGCCAGACCTCACGGAGTCGGCGGCGCAAACGATTACGGGCCACCGCCGTTTCCTGGAACCGGGGAACGATCAGTCCCATGCGCGGATGGCCCGTCGAGTTGTCAGCCCACATGATTTCGAGATGGCGGGAACGCCGGCGCCGACCCTGGTTCTGGCAGCGGCGCAGGTCCGCCACATGTGCCAGCCGGTTGGCGCGGGTGAAGCCTTCAGCCGTCAGCCGACTCCGTGCTTCGACGCAATCCTGACGACCAGCTGCTTGCGGCCCTTCTTGCGGCGGCGCGACAAAGTGGCACGGCCCCAACGGGTTGCCATGCGGGCACGGAATCCGTGCTTGCTGATCCGGCGCTTGTTGCGTGGGTTGTATGACGGCTTCATCGCGCTACGACTCCTCCAGTGAGCCCGAAAAAGTAGCCAACCGGTGGCCATTTTGGCAAGGTTGACTTTTCCACATGGGTCTCGTAATATCGTCGGCCCTTGAGTAACTCCTACCCGTCTGCGCCCATGCCGTTGTCCGCCAAGGAAGCCTGGAAACGGGTGATCGACGAAGTGATGCGCCGGGCCCCGGAAAACGTCAACCGGGCCTACCTCGATCCGACCGAAGCCGTTTCCTACGAAGATGGGCGCCTGATCGTGGCCGCGCCCGATGATTTCCTGGTCAGATGGAACGAAAGTAAACACGCTCCCCTGCTCACCTCGATGACCGAGGCGGCGCTGGGCAGCCGGACGGCCATCATCTTCCGGGTCAAGGAAGAGCTGCAGCGCCGCCCCCAGATGGACTTCTTCGTCACCCCGCCCCTGTCAGACGGCGTGGCGAATGTGCCCAACCACCGGGGCGTCAATCAGCCGCTCAACGAGCGGTACACCTTTGACACGTTCGTCATCGGCAAGTCCAACCAGCTGGCCGCCGCCGCGGCCATGGCGGCCTCCGAGGCCCCCGGCAAGACCTACAACCCCCTCTTCATCTACGGCTCCACCGGACTCGGCAAGACCCACCTGATGCAGGGCATTGCCCACCACGTGCTCCGCAAGCGGCCCGACACCCGGATCCTGTACGTCAGCGCCGAGCAGTTCATCAACGAGGTCATCCAGGGCATCCAGACCGGCAAGATGCAGGAGTTCAAGCATCGGTACCGGAACGAGGTGGACCTGTTCCTGGTGGATGACGTGCACTTCCTGGAGGGCAAGGAACAGACCCAGGAAGAGTTCTTTCATACGTTCAACACCCTGTATGAGCTCAACAAGCAGATCGTGCTGACCAGCGACCGGCCGCCCAAGGAAATTCCCGGGCTCGAGGCCCGCCTGGTCAGCCGGTTCGAGTGGGGCATGGTGGCCGACATCGGCCAGCCCGACCTGGAGCACC